>JBEKBA010000286.1:0-2649 GCA_050015635.1 Verrucomicrobiota bacterium | reverse complement strand
CCGCGATTTGCTGCTTGCGCACTTGCCCTCTGTCTTTGATACCCTTCGGCCAGTGGATGACCGCCGATCGTTAGTGCCGCCGCCATGAGCCGTCTGTTTGTAATAGGGGAACGGCGTGTTTCCGGCCATGGCCCAGCCCAGAGAATAGTTCGTGAAGGATCTGCCGGTGCCGATGTCGAGACGGTCGATATTCGCCAGAAACTGGTCAGGCGACCCACTTGCTCGTCGGTATAGTCGCGAAACCCGGCAAAAGCGGATTGCAAGCGGACATAAAACTTCTTCTGGTCCCCGGTCAGTTCACTCCATGGTTTGATCCCCGGATTGCGGCGGCTCAATTCGGTGTTGGCGGGTACCAGTCCCAACTGTTTCTGCCGTCTCAGGCGATCTTCGCGCGTCTGATCCCATCCCTTTTCAAAGATCGGCACATACTTATCGTGATCCACCACGTCCGCCGAAAGATGATATCGGTTTGTTCGGTGAAATGCAGAGTGACTCGGCCGCGCTCGTGTTTGACGCCAGTAACTCGTGTCGAAATTGTGAGTTTTTCGAAAATCTTCTTTCCGCGGCTTTCTCTTGGACGCATCCGCGTAATTCTTTTGCGCACGGCGGCGGCGGATGTCAATGGCAACGTGTCAATGACGATCACGGTATCTTCGGGCGCCGCCGCCGGCGCTAACCGCGTTCACCTGTCTGGAGCAGGATGCGCGCGGGAAGACGATGGGCTTCGGCATAAGCCCGGTCGAGAGTCCTACGACGCGCGGCCAAGCCGCCGGTAGGGCTTTCTGGAAGGGCCAACGGTCCTGCCTTCCGCCGACCATGCCATCGTCTTTGAGAGCTTGCGTCCTTTCCGGGAGCCTCATTGCGAGGGTTAGGGACATCCATGGCTATGGTCGGCAGGGGAAGAAAGTGCAGACGTTCATCTTCGAAAGTAATCAGGACGGGCTGCGGCCCATTTGAGTTCAACGCCGCAGGGGAGAATGACCGCGGTAGTATCCGAACACGGTGACTCTGTTGTTGACCGCTTAGCTGACAAAATCCCGGTGCCCAACTGCAACATCTGCACCTGAAAGTGCGAAAGTTGCCGAACCTCTTTCCGAGGGTCGTTTTCACACTCGCGACGAACGCGCGTTGTCTACCCCTGGCGCCAAGGCCGTTTACACCGCGCCGCGCCCGCTGCCGATGGCAATTTCGCCGGCATGCACTCGGTTCTCCGGCCTATTCCCCTGCATGGCTTTTTTGTGCTTTGGTCTACTATCTCTCGATGGTGAATGAAGTGCTTAAGTGGAAATTCGCCGTTGCGCTTCCAGCCGCATCCAGCTCGACGGCCGCTTCCAAATGCAGCAACGGCGCATCGCTGACGGGTTCGGATGTTGGCAGGCGATGCTCGTTCAGTTGAAACTCACAATTCTTGCAGTGGTCGTCCCCATCGTTCTCCCGGCCGCCGTTGCCGGCTGGTTGCAGAAATGGCTCCGGATGCCGCAGTTTGGCTCCGCCGGCTTGTCAGTGAAAGCTGCACTGTTTTGCGGGGCTTTGGGTGTCGCACTTCTGTACCCCTGGATCAATCTTCACCTGGCGGGGAGAAACGGCGCCACTTTCCGTGCCGGCAATTTGACAAGCGCGTCTACCGTTGCCGCGAAACTCCGCATCCGGCCCACCGACGACCGGTGCGCCTTCGTTTGCGCTGCGAAAGGGTCAATACTGTCGAGAGTCGCACAGGGTGGTGTTAGCGACGCCGAGCTTGACTGCGCCGCAAGTCGCGGAGCGTCCCTCGATTGCTCGGTAATAACTTCCGATGCCGAGGTGTATTCGGCTTGAGCGAATTCATCCAGTGCGAGTGGGTCGCGAGTGTTGCGCGTTTCGAACCGGAGAAACCTAATTCAGAAACTCTGCGATAGAGGTCGCAAAAATATGCCGAAGACGACAGTTGGATTGTTTGAGAATCCTGGCCTCGTGGACGATGTCGTCCGCGAGATCGAGTCCCTTGGTTTTCCCAGGAGCGAGGTCCGCAGTCTGGAGGAGCCGGCGACCTTCGAGGTCACCGGTGTAATGAGCTTTCCACGTCTCAATTTCGAAGTCGACTCGATCCGAGGGCTTACCAGGATCGGAGCGACCAGGGCGGAGGCACAGGCTTATCTCGAAGGAATGCGGCGCGGAGGAGCTCTGGTTTTCGCGACAGGTTCGGACGAGAGAGTGGAGGCCGCCGCGGATATCATGAACCGGCACGGCGCGGTGGAGGTCGAACAGATCAGTGGCCTCGAACCGCAGTTAAAGGGGCTGGTTCGCGACAGCGTGACGTCCGAGCGCGATACTCCCGTAATGGCCGGGAGGCTCCGCCAGTCGGGTGGCGGCGCCTGCCTTTTCGTTTGGTAACTGGGGGCCCCCGATTCTATGAATCGCGGGAGTTGCCGCCACAAGACATTCTGGACAATGGCGCGTGGAGGATGGCGCACTGCCCCAGGAAATTGCGCAAAGGCTGCGAAAGATAACCAGTTCCTATGGGCGTCTGGGAGACGGCCCAACCTCAGCGATGACAGGGGGAGCGGCGAATCTGTGACGCGCCCAGCGGCGCCGATGGCCGCGTTGTTTCTGGATACCGGCGGCGTCCTGCTACACAGTGGGTGGTATTCGAAGCATCCTCCACACGCATTT
>JBEKBA010000285.1:0-3369 GCA_050015635.1 Verrucomicrobiota bacterium | reverse complement strand
GCGCAGGGGTTTAAGATCCGCGACCGCCGTGTGACTGATCGAGAGTTGGCTGATGGGTGCGTTGCTCAGGATGGTCAATTCACGGATCGCTGAGTTGTCGAGATTCAAATACCACGTGCCGTCGGGCAACTTTTGGAGCGAGAACATGATCCCGCTCTTGCGAAGGGGCACGACAATCCCTTGCTCTCTATCCCACTCCTGCCAGAACAGATCCTTTGATTGGACCGTATTCAAACTCCACCCACCAAGTGACCGGTATTCCGTTTGAATATTTTTCAGCGTCGGATGAGTGCGAAGAGCGCCGATGGCGGCCAGGTCTTCCTCAGGCAGACCGCGAAAACTCTGCGGCAGAACCAGCAAATTGAGTGACTTCAACCCGGCGAGCACGTCGAAACCGCGCGCTTCGTTACAATTGAAAAGACACAACTCTTTCACGGGCGAGTCCCGAAGGAACGAAAGCTTACGCACAGGCGAATCTTGAATTATGCACGTCTCCAGCGGCGCGCCGGCCAGTGGAGAGTAATCGACGGCGGGAATCGAAGTGGTGTCGAGATAAGTGAGCGGCATTCCGGCGAGCGGCGACAGGTCCGCCACCCGGGTTCCGCGCAGGTTGAGCTCCTTCAGTTTCATTCCGCGCAAGGCGGAGATATCGAAGATGCTCGTCCCGGTTAGGTCTAGGTGATCCAGCTGAAGCGCACTGAGCGCGGAAAGGTCGGTCACCCTGCTACCGGACAGGTCTAGCTTCTCCAAAGTGTGCATCTCGCGCAACGGGGTCAGGTCCGCTACACTGGTCCCGCTGAGGTTCAGTTGGACCAACTCCAGCCCGCGCAAGGGAGAAAGATCGGTCAGCTCCTCAGATTTAGAAACGTCCAGCGTCGCGAGTGGCGCACCGGTGAGCGGCGATAGGTCGGTCACTTTCGTGCCGCTGAGGTCGAGCGTGAGCCGGCCGTCGTCGCGGACGGTGAGGCGCTGTACGAGCGGGTTCTCCACGGAAACCGGGAGGTCTTTGAGCCGCCCCAGCCAGTAATCGAGGAGAAGTTTCTTCTCCTCGCCAAGCAACCGTGCCACCGGCATCAGTTCCGCCGCCGGACGCTGTTGCTGCTGCATCGCGAGGAGGAGCTTAGCGAGGTTTTCACGCGTGAGGTTGCCGTCGGAGTTAGGTTGCGCGGCAAGCAGTTCGTCGCAGAGCTTCGCCGACGCCTCAGCGCGGGCGAGGCCGGGCTGCACGCGGAGCGCAGCGTGATAAGCGGCGCCAGCCTCGGCGAGTTTGAACTGGCATTGGAGCAGATCACCCTTCGCCACCAGATAATCGGCCACGTCTGGCCGCAGCTTGATGGCGTAATTGAGCTTTTCGATGGCGTCGTCGAAACGCTCCATCGCGGCGAGTGAACGTGCTTGATCGGCAAAGGCCGGAGCAGTGGCACGCAGTTCGTCGAACGCGCCGACGGCACGCTGTTCCGCGGACTTGGCCCGTGCCGCTTCGTGTTGCGCCCGCACCGCCTGATCCACACTGGCCGCAATACCCATCGCCAAAACGATGATGATTGCCGCGGTGGCGGCAAAACCAAACTTGTGCCGCCGCAAAGTCTTTTGGAACTCATACAGCCGGCTCGGCGGACGAGCAGTGACTGGCTCATTGTTCAGGTGGCGTTTGAGGTCGGCAGCGAGACCATTGGCGGTTTCGTAACGCCGCGTGCGATCTTTCTCCAGGCACTTCATCACGATCCAGTCCAGATCCCCTTTGAGCTGGTACATCAGTTTCCCCTTGTCCGCGGACCGCCGCTTGGCCGTGGTCGTCAAGTCCTCGCCTTCAAGTGTCGCAATTCGCGTGCTAGGCCGCGGCGGTTCCATCTCGCGAATCGTCTTGCGCATCGCGTCGATGCCCTTCGACATGAGTTCCTTCGCATCAAACGGCGTGCTGCCGGCCAGTAGTTCGTAAAGCAATACGCCGAGCGAATAAATGTCACTGCGCGTGTCAATGTCCAGCCCGCTCATCTCCGCTTGCTCCGGACTCATGTAGGCGGGTGTGCCAATGAACTGGTGGAGTTGGGTGTAAACTGTCGCGTCGGTGAGCCGTCCTTCCGTGGCCTTGGCGATACCGAAATCAATCACTTTGGGTACCGGCTCCCCGTCGTGGAGCGTGACGAGAATGTTCGACGGCTTGATGTCGCGATGGATGATGCCCTTCTGGTGCGCGTGCTGGATCGCGTGACAGACGCTGATGAAAAGATCGAGGCGTTCGCGGGTGGTGAGTTTGTTCTTGTCGCAGTATTCGGTGACGCGAATTCCGCGCACGAGTTCCATCACGAAGAACGGGCGGCCCGTCTCGGTCGTGCCCGCGTCCAAAACTTTCGCTATGTTCGGATGATCCATCATTGCCAGCGCCTGCCGCTCCGCCTCGAACCGCGCGACAACCTGTTTGGTGTCCATTCCGAGCTTGATGACCTTCACCGCGACGCGGCGGCGCACCGGTTTCTCCTGCTCGGCGACATACACCACGCCGCACCCACCTTCGCCGAGCCGCTCCATCAATTTATAGCGCCCGAGCATCTGGCCGACGGCTTCGTCAGGCTCGTCTTCCAGTTCCAATTTCTTCGTTGCCGCGGCGGCGGGTTTGTTCGGCGGCGACAGTTCGTCCGGGGTGTCGTGCGCGGCCAACAGAGCTTCGAGGCGCTGGCGCAGGGCGTCGTTACCCAGGCAGGCACCATGTAGGAAGACAGCGCGTTCAGCGCCGGTCAATTGGACGGCGGCCTGAAACAGCGCTTCCTCATGGTTTTGCGGTGACGACATGTCTGTTGTGGATTCGCTCATTCAAGACTACATGCGTATTCGCCGGACTAAAAGTATGGATAATTCTTTCAAATACTTTTTGCCGCAAGTTGGCGCATCATGAAGATGAAGCCGATGAGCACCAACGAATTAAAATTTCATTGTTCCCGGCGCGAACAGCCGTTGAAGTGCAAATCATGACTCGCCAGCCGACAGATTCAATGCCCTACCTGAGACGCACTCAACAGCATTCCCAATCCGCTACGGGCGCCGACTTCACCCGGGTCCAGCCAGTGGTCAGCCGGACCTGCGCGACGCTTGTACCGAGGGGCCATAAAGTCTTACTCGTTCGTGGATCGGGAATCAGCGCGGTGGCACATCCGGCATTTCGATCGTAAGCCAGGATGCTGGGGTATCAAAGGAGCTTACTCTTAACCACTAATTTTTGATGGCTAAAAAATGGCTAACAAGCCTGATTAAACCTGGGTTCACCAATAGTGGCAATCTGTTTGAATAGTCCATGATCTCAGGTTAAATATCCGGACCGTTCGCCACCTTTGAGGCTCGATTCCGCCTCGCCTCCAATTACAACAGTGTGCA
>JBEKBA010000284.1:0-2669 GCA_050015635.1 Verrucomicrobiota bacterium | reverse complement strand
ATCCGCGTCTGCCCGGTTCTCGACGTAAGCCAGAGCGGAGTTGGTCGTGCCCAGGTCAATGCCAATAACGAAGGAAGGTTGCATCTGGCGCGTTATTCGATCTCGATTTCGGCGGGCGCGATGATAGTGGCGTCCTGCTTGGGATTGATGGCAGGCAGGTCCACCTTGGCGGCACGCCAGCCCTTGTGGCGCAAAGTGCCGCCCTCGGGGCGCTTGGCGGGGACGTTACCGATGAATTTGATGGCGGCCGGATCGCTGACCGCGGGACGGGTGTAGGCGCCTTCGACGCCATCGATGACGGGCTGCAGGCTGAGGTAGCGGGTCAGCGAATCGCGCGCCTGATCGTGCAGGGTGCGCACCGCCGCGCCGATCTGCTCGTCCTCGAAACCGGCGATGTCCTCCATCAGGAAATCGAGAAGGCGCGAGTCGCGCTGGAGGATGGCGAGGAGTTGCAGGGCGTAGGCGCTAGTCGGCAATTGCGGCTCAGCCTTGGCAGGCGCGGGCGCAGCGGCGCGCGGCGGCGCAGCCGGAACAGCCTCGCGTGGAATGGGACGGCCGAACAGGATGGCAAAGAAGGCACGGAAAGCAAGCAGGATGCGGCTCAATCGTTGTGCTCCAAGTACTTAGGATAACATTCCGTGTACAGTTCCCCGCTGCGCTTCCCATTTGAAGGTGCTCCATAATCACGTCGCCCTTTAACTGCAACCAAATTCCGTCACCCTCTGCAAATTGAAGGGTGATGGCCGGATGGCAGAATCACACCCAATTGGGCCGGTTTTGGAGGAGTTGGGGATCGCGCAGGTCGCGGCCCTGTCGCTGCCGGCCAAAGGCGGTGTTGGAGCAGAAAGTGAATCGGATCGGGTCTTCAGCACGAGTATACCGTTGGGATGGCGCGGATAGGGTGACATTTTAGGCTGCATCGACAACAGAAATTTCGGCTTCGGGCAGGCGGCGCAGGGCGTAGCCGGCGGTTCGCATTTCGATTTGACCGGAGATTTCTGCCAGGGCCACTTGCAAACGCCTTTAACGGGTGTAATTATAATCTCTGGATAAATTTTGAGGGAGCACTCGGGATGCGAAGCTGAGAATATCAGCACAGTGGGGAGAGGGCGGCTCTTGACAGCGATTTGATAGGGGCCCCCAATTATATAGTTAAACCAGGCTTTTCAATACTCTCCATAGGGGGTCGCCATTCCTGCGGCTGGAAGAACCAGCTCCGTTTGCCGGGTTCTCCGCGGTTATTGTGCATCAAACGACGGCCGGAACATCCGGTCGAGAGGAAAGCAATGGCTAACCCGACTCCCGATCCTTTGGCGGGGAAAACGGCCCCGCCTCCGCAGTCTAAACCCTCGCTGTCCCAAGCGCTTTTCAAGGTCCTGAAAGATCCCGAAGACGCCGACCCGCAGAAGATTGTCTCTCGCCGGCGGCGCTTCGTGATGGCTTCCGTGCTGGGCATTCTGGGCGTTAATTTATTGATGTTTTTGCGCTTTTTCTTTCCGCGCGCGCTCTACGAACCCAAGACCAAATTCCGCATCGGCTACCCTTCGGACTTCGGTTTTGGCGTGGACACCAAGTTCCAGAACCAATACAGGATCTGGGTGGTCCGGAATACCGAGGGTATTTTTGTCATTTCGGCGATCTGCACGCACCTCGGCTGTACACCGGACTGGAAGCCCAGCGAAAACAAATTCAAATGTCCTTGTCACGGCAGCGGGTACGATCCGGAAGGCATCAACTTCGAGGGTCCTGCGCCGCGGCCCATGGACCGCGCGCATGTCGAACTGGACCCCGAAGGCCAGATCGTGGTGGACCTGAGTCACGTCTACCGGTGGCCCAAGGGCGAGCCCTCCCAGTTCGGCGAGGAAGGCGCCATTCTCCGCAATGTGTGAGGTGAATCATGGCTGAAGCTGACGGCAAGAACGGAACGCCCGCAACCACCCCGACGCCCGCGGGATCTAACGGCGGCAACGGCAAGAACGGCAAGAGCCGGGTGACCGCGCTCGTCGAAGGCGGCAAAGTGGTGCGCGACCGCGCCGTCGAAGAGGCAAAGGCGCTCAAACAGCCGGAGAAGACCGATCTCTGGAAGTCCGTGCTGCGCGTCAAGCACGATGAGACGCCGCGCAGCCGCGCCTTGGGCGTCCTCTCGAACGTCTTCCTGCACCTGCATCCGGCCAAAATCAATCGCGACGCGGTGGCCTACAACTACACCTGGGGCATGGGCGGCATGACGTTTTACGTGTACATCACTTTGGTGTTCACCGGCACGCTGCTGATGTTCTACTACCATCCCTCGAAGGTTATTGCCTTCCGCGACATTCTGTACCTCGAGCATGATGTTCCATTCGGCAAGCTGCTGCGCAACATGCACCGCTGGGGCGCGCACCTGATGGTGATCATGGTGGAGCTGCACATGTTCCGCGTGTTTCTCACCGGATCGTACAAGCCGCCGCGCCAGTTCAACTGGGTGGTGGGAGTGCTCCTGCTGGTGCTGACCCTGCTGCTCAGCTTCACCGGCTACCTGCTGCCCGACGATCAGCTCGGCTTCTGGGCCGTAACCGTCGGCACGAACATGGCGCGCGCGACGCCGCTGCTGGGGCACGACGGCCCCTTCGGCCACATGCTGGGGATGACGCCGTTCAATGACATACGCTTCGGGCTGCTGGGCGGCT
>JBEKBA010000283.1:0-2735 GCA_050015635.1 Verrucomicrobiota bacterium | reverse complement strand
GAAACCGGGATGATGCTCGGGGATAAGAACGGCCCACTGCTCGATGGGAAGATGGGTCTTCGTGGAATCGTGTGGGTGAAAAATGCGGTTTTTGAGCCCGCAACATGCCTCCCGAGGGCCCCTGGCAAGGGTCCCGCCGCTACTGAGACCCCGCGAGAATGGCACGATGCTCGAATGCCCTCCTTATCATCGACACCTTGCTGGTGGAGATTCGTTGCGGATGGGGCAGTAGGTGTCAGCCGGAATCGTTGATGTGACCGGCTAGATCTCGGGCAACATGCAGGTGAGGACTTTTAGCCGCAAGTACTCTTCGTCCCGGATGCCATATGCCCGCCGTTGGAGCACCCGGATCTTGTTGTTCAGACCTTCTACAAAACCCAGCGGCACCTTGTTCTCTGGCTTGCAGTAGGCGGCGATCCCTTCCCAGTGGCTCTCGATCATGCGAGCAAACTTCTCATAAGGCGCCAACCTCTGCCACTTCAACGAGGCCTTCCAGTTCTCAAAGAACTTCCGTGCCCAGCCCTCCGTCTTGTAGTCCCATAACTGCCCAAACGACTCCTTCAAGAGGTAGGCGATGTGGATCCGTTTGTTGGCGGCCAACAGTTTATCCAGCGCTTGCCGCCCCGTCAGCGTAAGGTTCTCCCGATGGGAAAGCAGCGTGTATTTTTGCCCCTGGATGTAGGCCCGGTTTTGGCCCTTGAGCCGGCCATATTCGCTCTTCCGCACTTCGTCGAGAGCCTCACCCAGGTGTGTCATGACGTGGAACTTGTCGAACAGAATGCTGGCCTGCGGTGCGTTCCTGGCCGCCGAGTTGCGAAATGCCTTCCACATATCCATCACCGCCAAGCGGATTCGGCTGCTCTTCTTCGCCCCCAGTTCTCGATAGAACAGATCCATGCTGGCTTCCTTCCGGTCTTCCCCGCCGAACCAGATTGCTCGCCGTCGCAATAGATCGCTCACCACGATCCGATACTGTTGCCCCTTCTTTACCGAGATCTCATCAATCCCAATCACCAACGGTCCTGGCATTCCCGCGCGGCGGAGCTGCTCGCGCATGTATTGCATGTCCAGGCTCTTGACCGTCTGCCAGTCCAGGTGCAGTTCCTTGGCTACGTCTTTCAGCGTCGACGCCCGGCATCGCCGCCCCACAAAGAAGGCAAACCGTTTGGTGTAGAGCGGATTGTCGGCGATCCAACTCAGCTTCTCCTGCTTCACAAGACCACAGCTGCGGCACGCCACTCGCCGGAACTCCACCTCGAGATACACGCGCGTATCCCCGCAGGAAAGATCTCGTACGGGCCGTATCTTGCGGTCGTAGAATGTACTGTGCTCTTGACCGCAAACGCCGCACGCCGTTTTTTTTGCTCTCGCTCCAGGACCATGATCCGAACCTGGGAATCTCCAAACACACCCCGCACCCATCGGCTTGGCCTGAATCCAGGAAAGCGATAGGCATCCTCCAGTCTCTTCTTCTCCCCAGGCATTCAAGCATCATGGCATTCTCGCGGGGTCTCGTAGCGGTCAGGACCCTTGCCAGGGTCATCGGGAGGCGTGTTACGGGCTCAAAAACCGCATTTTTCACCCACACGATTCCACGAAGACCCGGAATTTCTTGGGGAGAGTCCGCTGGTCACGGTTGCTGAACACGAGGCCTTCGTGAATGCGCGCGGACAGAGGCAAGGCGAAAAACGTGGCTGCTGCGGACACCAGGACCGAGACGACCTGAAGGGAATGGCCCATGATGTACTCGGGCTTGGTGTTGCCATCCGAGACTTGGTGCAGGAGTTTCACCGCCGGCATCTTACGGCCACGCTTGGGGATCTTGAGGCCATCGCCGAGAAGCACGGGTCTGCCGTTGACGCGATGAATGCCCTGCATCCGCGCGAAGACAGTCTTCACCCAGCATCGGCATAGGGCATCCGGATCGACCGCCTGGGAGTGGAAAAAGTCCAGCAGCCGGTCATAGCAGTGCCCGCCCAAGCCCAGCGCTCGAACGATGCTGGTCACCCCGAGGAGGTCATTCCGGATGGAAAGACCCGCGAGCGCCGTCAGGAGCCAAAGAAAGCTCCGCGACCTCGAACACGCCGCCCGCAACGGCTCCACCCAAGACCACCACTCCGTCCAAATCCGCATGCAAGCCTCCCTTGCTGTCGACTTCTTGTATGTATCATACTAATGATACATATATGTCTCAAAGCAAACTCGAACGATTGGAAGAGGCGATTCATGGAATCAAACGGGAGATTGGAAAAATCGGAGCGCTGCGGCCCGGCTCACTGAGTAAACAGGCGCGAAAGACCAAGACCACATACGGGGCGTACTGGCACCTGAGCTACACCCATCGGGGGAAAGGGCATACGCAGTATATCCGTGATGCCTTCGTGGCCCAGGTGAAGTCCGAGGTCTCCAATTTCAAGCGCTTCAGAAAGCTCATCGACCGATTGATCACTCTGTCGATTGAACGATCTCAGCTCAGAATGAAAACGGACAAAAAGCAGTGAAAGGAGGAGCGGTTGTCAGATTAGTGAGAACTCGGTAGTCTTGAGCTGTAGATTTGATACGGAAACCGACGCACCAGACACACCAATGGCGCATTCGCCGACAGATGACTGAAACGCACGCAGGATATGGCCATAAATTCTGCGTGTTTCTCGATCGCGAAAACGCTGAGTACGGAGAAAGCGGCCAACAGAGTCCGCACCCGCGGAGGATGAACGAGTCATGGCAACACCTCC
>JBEKBA010000282.1:0-2792 GCA_050015635.1 Verrucomicrobiota bacterium | reverse complement strand
GGAGCACCGTTGAAAGTATCCTGCCAATAGTCCTGCACAGCGGGCGGGAGTTTATCCATGTGGGAGAGAAACAAAGTTACCTTCCAGATATCCTGCTCGGGGAGGACGCTGTCCCAGGCGGGCATACCGGTGTAACGGACGCCGGTGCGGATCGTGAAGAAAATGTGCCACTCGGGATCATCCGGAGCATCGGAAATCAGGTTCGGAACAGGCGGATAGAAGTTCTTGGCCAACGCTGCCGGCTTGCGGTCGAGGCCTCCATGGCAAAGCGAGCAGTTCACGTAATAAATCTTCATACCGTCGATTAGGTTCTGATCACTCGCCGTCAGCGGATTGGTCACGCGGGGAGCGTGACGCCCCATAGAGGCGTCTAGCGCTTGGTTGGCCACGCGACCCTCCAGTCCGGGTGGGGCAACATTTGCTTGGGTGGGGAAGAATCCCAGCATGGCGAGGCCGAATGTTGCCGCTGCCAAAACAGCAAGACCCGCAATTGCGCCCAGAATAAACCTACCCATGCGTCCTCCGTAAAGCCGTTGAGGCTAAATCGTAAGCAATCCGATCAAGGGAAACCATATCCGGTGCCTGCTTGCAGCCGAAGAAATGGTAGGATCTCGAGGAACGTACCCGTCTTCCATCTCTAGAACAACTGCCGTGTCAAATCGAAGCCGACGAACAACCCGCCCGGTTTGTCGGCGGTTGGATCCTGCAAGAAAGTTGCGCGCGTGCCTCCCCGTTGCGAGACTATCGATCCCGGCCCGTTAGATAATCCGAAGGTAAAAGCATGTCGCCAGATCTTTTTCTGAATGCCAAAGGCATACTCCGGGCGATGAATCGCCAATTCAGTGGCATTCACCAGCGTAGGCGTAACTTCGGCAATGAGCGCGGCGGTGGGTCGGATATCGACCGCAATTGCGGCGGCCAGAGAGAACGTATTGGCGCACGGATGCGCATTGAACGAAGGGGCAATTCCATTTGCTAGCGGCGCGCTACAAGGCTGGTTCGGCATGGCGTCGGCGAGTGAGGCGCCAGGATTGGAAATCAGAGGGCGCTGGTGAATCGTGAAAGTGGGCACCGCATACAACTGCGCGCGCCGAGTCAAACTCCGCGAGAGAATCAGCTCAAAATTTTCGGCGAAATTCGCGGTGAAATCGTTCTGCCCGTCCACGGAGAATCTTACGGCGGCGTTCAGAGGATTGCCGTCGTGCTCGTCGAGAAAGTTATAGGCCGCCAGCAGTTCGATGGGACGTCCGATGATGCTGGGCGAGCGATACGCGAAAACGGAAACTTTCGACGTCAACCCGTAGCGTAACCCGAACGAGGGAATCGCAAAGTCGTCGAGGCCAAGCAACGTGTCCCCGCGTCCCGGTCCCGTGAATGCCGCTTCGTACGGAAAGCGGTGAGTAAAATTGACGGAGAGACTGTGGCGCTCGACCCGCCGGCCCGTGGGTACATTAAACAGAAGATCGTCGCCCGCTTTATAGATGTTGCTCTTGACGGAGTTTACCGGACCCGGCTGCGCGGTGGCCGACTGCGCGGTGGCCGACTGCGCGGGTCCCGCCACAGTCTGCGCGGTCGAAGCGGCGATCACAGGTTGGCCTGCGTTGTTGGCTGGATGGATCTGGTGAGTCGCAAGGTCCACAATGTATTTCGTCCCATCGCGTTCCACGATGACTTGAGACGAGGAGCCTTCCACAAAAGAAATACCCAGATCAGGCGCGGATATCGCATTGCCGCTGGAAGGAGCTTGGCCAGACGCAAGCACCGCGAAGGCAATGACGAATCCTAAAATCGAGCATCCAAAGCAGGAGACACCACTGTCAGGAGACATTCGTATTTTCCTCGAAGGCTAAAGACTAGATTGGCGTTGACCGCCGATTGTCAGCGACATGTAAATAAGTTGTCACTTTTCGGAGCAGAGTGTTGCTGGGACAGCTAATTACAAAGTGTTGACATGGGTGTGACAACTGCGGATGGAGCCCGAATTAATTTAACTGAGTGCGGCCGATTAACGCCCGCGATAGAGAATTTAGGAGAAGGAAGGACGATTAAGGAAAATGAAAAGAAACTCAGGCATTATTCTTACGCTCTATTTAGGATTGCTTCTCAGTGCGCCACTCATGGGCGCACAACCAAAAACTCAGTCCGGCATGGCCAATGCGCAGACATTCTCGGGCGAGATCATGGATTCGCTCTGCGCCAAAGACGGAACCCACGAAAAAATGATGGCCGAAATGAAGAACATGGGGCGCGACAAGAATAGCTGCGCGACCATGTGCGCACGACTCGGCTCTAAATATGTCCTGTACGACGGGAGCAAGAAGGCGATCTACAGCTTGGACGATCAGGGCAAAGCCGAGGCATTTGCAGGGCAAACGGTTCGCGTGCTGGGAACGCTGGAAAAAAGTAAGATCAAAATCGAGAGCATCGAGGCGGTCGGTGCGCAAGCTCAAGGACGACCCTAAAGGCCGCGCGCGAATTTGAGAGGCGAAGGGCCGGATTGGAAGAGGGGCGCAAGTAGGGATCGGAGGCACAATAGGCCATGAAAGTGCGGCGGTGGCTATCGTCTCTGCTTCGCAGACACAGCTGGTTGCCAGCGACGGCCATGCTCTTGATGGCAGCCGTCTTCGTGGCGGTTCCGCTGTTGCGACTGCACCTATTTTGGCTTTTAAGTGCGGGCGCCGCATTCGGGCTCGCGTCGTTTGTTTGCGGCTACTCCGCACACGCACGTAAAAGTACCAACTTTCCATTTCTTGGCCACCTACACCGGCGTCGCTATGCAGAGGTTTGGGACA
>JBEKBA010000281.1:0-4280 GCA_050015635.1 Verrucomicrobiota bacterium | reverse complement strand
CGCCATGTTCGGCATTCTGAATACGCTGCTCTTCTTTCCCAGCGGCGCAATTTATCCCATCCAGGCATTTCCCCGGTGGTTGCGCGCCATTGCGTACGTCGATCCCTTCAGTTACGCGGTGGATGGCTTCAAATGCCTTCTGCTGAAAGAAACCTCGCTGTCCGCGGTAACGGGCGACATGCTGTTCCTCTCTATCTTCGCGGCCGTCACCCTCGGAATTGCAATCCCGCTGTTCAAGCGCACGTTGTGAAGCGCAAATTGTTCATCAAAAAAATGAGATGAGCCTGGTTTTTCCTCAGCTCTCCACAAGCAAGTCTCATCCTCCACAGTTTCTGCACAAGCGGGCACCGATTTATTGTTGCGGCGCGAAATGATCTGCCGCAAAGTGGGTGCATCGAAACGTAAGACCTGACAAGGTTTGCCGATCGATGATTGCGGTGAGCTAGCGGTGACGGGCAATTCTCGAGGGTGAATTGCCACCGGAAATCAAAGACGCGCGTGAGTGCGTTGTAGCTTTCTTGGGCGCTGCGGCCTCCCCCACTTCCAGTTTCTATTGGGAACTGAATGGGCTGTTTTACACCGCATAGACCGCACAGCGGGGTTCTACGAATCAGATTCTAAGAATCAGATTCTAAGAATCAAAGCTTGGCGGCTGCACCGGTAAATCTGGCGCTCTCTCTCCGGAGAGTGCTCGCGGATCGGTGCCATCATCCCGCTGCCCTCAAGCGGCGGGAAGGCAGTCTTCTCAAGTCTTCAAACATGCGGCTCGGGGTGGCTGGCCCCGGGCCGCATTTATTTTTCGCATTTATTTTTATTGAGCCGAAGAAAAATGAGCTGGGGAATTTAGGGCTTGTTTTCGCGACGCTTCCACAAGATATCTTCTCGCTCCACAGCTTCTGCACAATTCATTTTGATATTCGCTTTATATTCGCTTATGCTGGGAGGCGAGGATAGGGCAGAGTTCTTTACGGAACATGGCTACCACTGATTACAGCATCAGCACTCTTCCCGCAAACGTAGAAGCCGAACGCTCCATCCTGGGCGCGATCCTGCTCGATAACTTTGCCTACAACCAGGCTGCGGAGCACTTGCGCATCGAAGATTTTTCCCTCGATTCGCACCGCCGCATTTATTCCCGCATGGTCGATCTGGCCGAGTCCTCGCGCCCCATCGACATGATCACGCTGATCGAAGAGCTGGATCGGCACAAAGACCTTCAGCCCATCGGCGATGTCGGCTACGTGTCCAGCCTCCTGCACGGTGTTCCTGACCGGCCCAGCATTGAGCACTACGTCAAGATCGTTCGCGACAAAGCCCTGCTCCGCGGATTGATTCATGCCGCCAATACCGCGATCGCACGTGCATCCGACCAATCCGATGCCGCGGAGGAGGTGCTCAGCGACGCCGAAGCCGCAATCTTCCAGCTTTCGGAAAAGCGCATTGGCCGCGGATTCATGGGCGTGCAGGAAATTGTGCGCGAATCCTTCGGCTCGGTCGATGCCCTGCTGCAACGCGGCCAACGCATTACTGGCCTGGCGACGCATTACCACGATCTGGATGAGATGACTAGCGGGCTGCAGCGATCCGATCTCGTGATCATCGCGGCGAGCCCCTCCATGGGCAAAACTGCCTTCGTGATGAACATTGCGGAGAACGCGGCGATCGAAGATAAGAAAGTGGTCGGCGTGTTCTCGCTCGAGATGTCTCGCGAGGCGCTCCTTCTACGACTGCTCTCCTCGACGGCGAGGGTGGACGCCCACAAGATGCGGACTGGAACGTTTTTTCAGGATGATACGCGGAAGCTCTCACGGGCGTTGGAGCAGTTGGCGCATGCGCCGATTTTTATCGACGATACGCCCGGCATTTCGCTGAGCGAGATGCGGGCGAAGGCGCGGCGACTCAAGCAGTCCCAGGGAAGTCTCGACTTGATCATCGTCGATTATCTTCAGCTGATGTCAGGCGGCAGCAAGCGTTACGAAAACCGCACGCAGGAAGTCTCGGCGATTTCGCGCGGGCTGAAAGCGCTGGCTAAGGAGATGCAGGTGCCAGTGATTGCACTCTCGCAGTTGAGCCGCGCGCCGGAGAGCCGGAGCGGCGATCATCGCCCCCAACTGTCCGACTTGCGCGAATCTGGATCGATTGAACAGGATGCTGACCTGGTCATGTTCATCTTCCGCGAAGAGGTTTATAACCACGACGACCCTGACTTGCAGGGCCGGGCGGAGATCATTATTTCGAAACAGCGCAACGGTCCCATCGGCCGCATCAACCTGGCTTTCCTGAAAAGCTGCACCAGATTCGAGACACTCGTCGAAGGCGGTTTGGCCCCAGAAGAGTGACCGAGCGGCTACAGGATTTTCTGTAGAGTTCCCCGGTAAGTCCCTTATGAGGCAAGACTTATCGAGACTTGGCAAGCTGTGGAAAAGCTTGTGGAATGGTGGGACGCCCTCACAATGATTACCCGCAAATCCAATTGGGGAAACTGCGAGCTTCTATTTTCCTGCCCTTAAGCTCCTGAGTAGTAACCAGTTAGGCAATTAATCCGTCATTAACATCGCCAGCGCCGCGCCACAGGCAACTAACTTCCTATATCGAGATTTGCACATTTTGCCATTTTGGCGTTCCGATTATCAGCCCGCCGGTGAGGGCATCGGTCAAAGAGCCAAGCCGATCTTTTGGGTATCGCCGTAGTTAGTCGCTGTCTTCTCCGACCTTCAAAACCGCTAGAAATGCCTCCTGCGGTATATCGACGCGACCGATCCGTTTCATTCGTTTTTTGCCTTCTTTTTGCTTCTCCAGCAGCTTGCGTTTCCGCGAGATATCGCCCCCATAGCATTTGGCAATCACGTTTTTGCGGATCGCCGAAACCGTCTCGCGAGCGATAATTTTCGCCCCAATCGAGGCCTGGATCGCTACCTCAAACATCTGACGCGGAATCAGCTGCCTCATTTTTGCAACCAGCGCCTTGCCTCGGTCATAGGCAAAATCCCGGTGCACGATAATCGAGAGCGCATCCACCGGCTCGCCCGCCACCAGAATGTCGAGCTTCACCATTGGCGATTCCCAATAATCCGCGAGGTGATAGTCGAGCGATGCATAGCCGCGCGAGACTGATTTCAGCCGGTCGTAGAAATCCAGCACGATCTCGTTCAGTGGTAACTCATAGTGCAACATCACCCGCGACGAGCTGACGTATTCGAAGGTCTTCTGCTTGCCGCGCTTGTCTTCGACCAGCTTAAGAATTCCGCCGACGTACTCTTCATTGGTAAGAATCGTGGCCAGGATCACGGGCTCTTCAATTTTTGCGATCTCGCTGGGATCGGGCCAGCGTGAAGGATTATCGACCTCGATCATTACGCCGTCGGTTTTGTAAATCTTATAGCGCACTCCGGGCGCGGTGGTGATGAGTTCCAGCTCAAACTCACGCTCCAGACGTTCCTGAATAATTTCCATATGCAGCAGGCCAAGAAATCCGCAGCGGAAGCCGAATCCCAGCGCCACCGAACTTTCCGGCTCAAAGAAAAATGACGAGTCATTCAGGCGAAGCTTTTCCAGAGCTTCGCGCAGCCGCGTGTGCTCGTGCGCATCCACCGTATAAAGTCCGGCGAACACCATGGGCTTGATTTCTTCAAAGCCGGGAAGCGCTTCGAACGCGGGATTGGCGTCATCGGTGATAGTGTCGCCGATTTTAGTGTCGGCCACGTTCTTGATATTCGCGATCAGGAATCCCACTTCGCCGGCTTTCAACTCGCCAATCTCCACAGGCTTGGGGGTAAGCACGCCGAGAGTTTCGGCGTCGAACGTTGTCCCATTCGACCACAGCCGAATTCTCTGACCCTTGCGCAGGGTTCCCTGGAAGACACGCGTCAGGATGATCACGCCGCGATAAGCATCGAACCATGAGTCGAAAACCAGCGCCTGCAGCCGGCCGTCAGCATTTCCCTTGGGCGGCGGCACGCGCTTCACAATCGCTTCCAGAACGTCAGGAACTCCTTGTCCGGTCTTCGCGCTGATCAGCACCGCATCGCTGGCATCGAGCCCTACCGCGCTTTCGATCATTTCCTTGGTGCGCGCAATATCCGCGCTTTGCAGATCAATCTTATTGATCACGGGAATAATCTCGAGACCGTGATTGATCGCCAGATAAGAATTGGCGAGCGTCTGTGCCTCCACTCCCTGCGACGCATCGACCACCAGCAGCGCTCCTTCGCACGAAGCAAGCGAGCGAGAGACTTCGTAAGAAAAATCCACATGGCCGGGCGTATCAATCAAATTGAGCT
>JBEKBA010000280.1:0-2821 GCA_050015635.1 Verrucomicrobiota bacterium | reverse complement strand
CTTCGGACAACGCGGATCGTGCCCTCCGGCAAGCAACAGCAATGGCGCCTTGATCTGGTCGACGAAGTTGATGGGCGAACGCTCTTCGTACAAGGACTTGTTCTTCACTACATCACCCATGGTCGCAAGATCGGATTGTTGCAGCTCCGGATCCTCATTCTCGATTTCCGTGAACCAGTTCACAAAAGGCACGACGGGAACGCCGGCCGCCCACACGTCAGGCGCCTTAGTGACCGACATCATGCTCAGATAACCACCGTAGCTGGCGCCCATCACCGCAATCTTCTTAGGATCAAGATGGCCG
The DNA here is from genome assembly GCA_050015635.1 of Verrucomicrobiota bacterium. Lineage (GTDB taxonomy): Bacteria > Verrucomicrobiota > Verrucomicrobiia > Limisphaerales > UBA11358 > UBA11358. Next base: position 2,517 of record JBEKBA010000280.1, on the reverse strand, counting down.
GTCTGCTTGATCCAGTCGACTCCGGCCAGAACATCCTGCAAATCGCCGCCGCCCATATCGAACAGATTCGCCTGCTGAAATTCCTTTCCGTATCCCGTCGATCCCCGGTAGTTGGGCGCGAGCACCATGTAACCCTGATTGGCCGCGTACTGGATGAAACGGTTGAAGGAATTCATGCTCTGCGAAGTTGGTCCGCCGTGAATGTAAACGATGGCGGCATTCTGTCCGTTGCGCGCCATGTTGAAAGGAACGTAGAGAAACGCAGAGATGGTCCACTTGCCGTCGCGGCTGGGATAGTGGACGAGATATGGCTCAACCATATCTTCTGAGTTCAGACCCGCGACCAGCGAATGCGTGACCTGATGCGACTTGCCGGTGGCCACCGCATACACCCACAGATCGCCGGGAGCGGTGGGACCGTTGTGATAGTAGAGAAGACGCGAACCATCTTTAGTGAAAGCAGAACGTCCGCCTGCAGGCTCGTTCACTCCTTTGGGAATCAGCAGCGCGGTCGATTTGCCCGTTGCGAAGTCGCGCGAGTAGATATCTTCGTTGCCATCGACATTGGCGGTGAAGGTGATGCGTTTGCCGTCGGGCGAGAACTCGCTGCCGTGAATCGCCCATTTATCTTTCGTCAACCATGTGATGTTCCGGGTGGAGATTTCCAAAAGGCCGATGTTTTGGTAGGCATTCGCAGCGTTCGAGGTAAACAGAATTCGCTTGCCATCCGGGGAAATATCATTGGCGGAGTAGCGCTGTTCGCCCTCGTGCGGCGTGAGCAGGACGCCCTGTCCTGTTGCGACCTCGGCGATGAAGATATTCGAATCCGTACCTTTGGCTTGGTCCTGCGTATAGACGATATACTTGCCGTCTTTTGACCATATGGGATCGTAGTTGCCTTTATCCTGCGGAGTGTTGGTGGTGAGGTGTTTCACTTCGCGCATGAGCGTGTCATAGATATCGATCTCATACGCAGCAGAAGTTTTCGGCTTGACTTCATAGGCCAAATAGCGCCCGTCGGGCGACCAGGTTGGGTTCAGTTCGGCGATCTCGCGCGTGCTGGTGAGGTTCACAACTCTACCGGTTTTAGGCGACACCAGAAAAATGTCCCAGAGCTCGTCGCCGTCGTAGTCGGATTGATAGGCGATCCACTTTCCATCGGGTGACCACGCGGGCGCCGTTTGCCGCTGGTCGCTGACCGTGAGTTGCACCGGCCAGCCGCCTTCGGAGGGAACCAGCCAAATATTGTTGCGTCCGCTCATGTTGGAGATGAAGGCGATCTGCTTGCCGTTGGGCGACCATGTGGGACGGCCAACCTGGCGGCTCATAAACAGCTTTTCGATCGTCAAACTGCGGGGTTCGACCTCGGCGTTCGGCTTGCTGGCGACCTGCTTGGGATCTGTGATGGCTTGGGGTGCAGCGAGAGTCTGCGCGGAGGAGGTTTCCAGGGTAACTGCGGTCATAAAAAGGACGATAGCAAACGGAATCAAGGAACGCATGGGTGCGGAGCCGGCGGTTAAGTCCGAAGCAAGAGTCTAGCAGAAAGGGAACAAGGAATTTCTTGGAGTAGTGCGAAGAGGCTACTGGCGCGGCGTGCCCCGCTCAACTTCCAGGCGGGTGACGCGCTCGCGCAGGTTGGAAATATCGCGGGTGGCTTCCAGTTCGGAACGCAGATAGGCGTTATCGAGCAAAGTTCGCATCTGCGAGAAGCCGGAATCCATCTTGTCTTCGAGACACTTGAAGTCGGAATCCATTTTGTTTTCTAGTCGCTTAAAATCGCCTTTAATCTGCCCAGTTTCGGAATCGATCTTTTCAGAAAGGCTGCCAAACTTCAGGTCGATTTTTTCGTCGAGGAGTTTGACGTCGCCTTTCAGCTCTCGCAATTCGGGAGCGATGAAATCCTGAAGGAGCTGACGAACGGATTGGACGACGTCGGACATTGGTCTATTGTTGCTGCAATCCGGCTGGAAATCAAGAAAGATCAGTTTTGTGAGTGTGGCGTGTACTCGAAATGGGGAAAGCCGCGTAGAGAGCCTAGCCTAGGTGTGCGCGTCCTTATGTATCTCCACCGTGCTCCACGTCTTGTCTGCAGCGTGGCAAATATTTTCGAGCGCACAATCCACACACTTCGGTTTGCGGGCAATGCAGAGCTTGCGTCCGTGCCAGATGACTTGATGAGAAAACAGAATCCACTTTTCGCGAGGAATGATCCGCATGAGGTCTTGTTCTATTTTTTGCGGGTCATCGTTCACGGTCAGCTCCAGGCGACGGGAAATTCTGTGCACGTGAGTATCGACCACCAATCCATCAGCAATCTTGAACCACGATCCCAGCACAACGTTCGCGGTCTTCCGGGCGACGCCGGGCAGCGTGAGCAGGTCCGCCATGTTCATGGGAACCTGGCCGCCGTAATCGGCGACGATCTTCTTTGCCGCACCCACCACCGATTTTGATTTGTTGCGAAAGAATCCGGTGGAGCGCACGTCGGGCTCGAGTTGCTCGGGTGTGATTGCAGCG
>JBEKBA010000279.1:0-2829 GCA_050015635.1 Verrucomicrobiota bacterium | reverse complement strand
CCTCAATTAGACGGATAAACCTGCGTCCGATATCGGGGGAGCCGCGTACGTGCGCTTCGCGCAAGTTTCAATGAAAATAGCGCCCGGAATCGATAATCATCGTCTGGCCGGTCATAGTCTCGGTACGGCACATCGCGACCACCATATCGGCGCAGTCGTCCTTGTCGGCGGGCTTTTTCAGCAGCGAGGTGGCGGCGCCCTGCGCGATGAACTCGGGCCGGAGGTTGGCGGTCGCCCGCGTGCCTTCGAGCAGCCCGGGCGCCACGCAGTTGACGAGCGTCTCGGGCGCCAGGGCCACCGCCATGCATTTCGTCAGGTGGATGAGGCCCGCCTTCGACACCGCATAGGCGATCGACGAGCCGGTCGGTCCAACTCCAGCGACCGAAGCGATGTTGACAATGCGCCCCCGACCTTGCGCCTTCATAATAGGCGCCACCGCCTTGGTAAGGCGCATCGGCCCGGTCAGGTTGACGACGATGATCTTGTCCCACACCTCCATCGTCAGGCCGTCGAGGTCGGCGAATGGGATCGACTTGTTGTAGGCAGCATCGTTGACGAGGATGTCGAGACGACCGAAGCGTGCGGTCACCTCACCGACCAGCCGCTCCACGGCCGCGCCGTCGGTAATGTCGCAGGCGAACGCGGCGGCGTTGATCTGGTGTCGCGAGGTGAGGTCGCGGGCGACGCCCTCCGCCTGGTCGCGGCTCTGCGCATACATGACGGCGATATGCACGCCCTCCCTCGCCAGCGCGTGACAGATGCGCTGGCCGAGCCCGCCATTACCGCCCGTCACCAGGGCAACCGCGCCGTTGAGGTCCACGAGTTCTCTCCCCTATGAGGCGCGCTTATCCCACAGCGCGTCCTGGTGTCCGCGGATAGTTTGTTACCTGACCTGCGGAGCAGGCAAGCCCGGGCACCTCGCAGAGGTGCAATTCATAATCGTTCGGAAATGAAATTTGCGCCTCGCGATTTTGGCTCGCCTCGTGCGCATCGGCCACACCCCCGAGTTCGACCCGAAGCAGACCTAGAAGTTACCGAGAAACTCGGGCGTCGCCGCTTGTCGGCTCTAGAACTTGAACGTCAAATTGGCGTCGAGGTAGGTCGTCGTGCGACCGCCCGCGGTGCGGATCGCCGAGCCGGGATCGAAGACGCCGAACTCGGCCAACATCAGGAGATGCGGCGTGATCGTCCAAGTCACCCGCAAATCAGATTGCCGGCCGATCGTACGGCCCGGCGCCAGCACCGTCGCCGCATAATTGTTCTGACCATTGCCCCCCGGCCACGGCGCACCGGTATAGATCGCGTCCGACTCTGAATAGCGCCAGAGAAACGAGTAGTAGTATTCGGCGGTGATCATCTCGGTCGGTCGCACGCTGATCCGTGGCGCAAAATCATAGAAATTGGTCGGCGCGAACTCGTTGTTCGGCACGTAATACTGGGTGTTCGGGTACATCGGCTGGTAGGTGCTCATCGTGCCGTCGGCCTTGTTAGCGCCGCCCGAGGCGATGTCGGCGTGCGCGCCGATGCGCGGCCGCCACGGCAAATCGTGAAACGTGTAGCCGGTGTCGGTATTAGCGGCGAAGGCGTCGACGGTCAGCCCCGCATAGCTGCCAGTCTGCCAGGCACCCTGCCAGTCGTAATCGATGTTGCCGACCTCGCCGTAATCGCGCAGCCCAAACGTATCGCGATGGTCTTGGCTGGTGATGAACCCTGCGCCCGTCGCCGCGACGATCTTACCGCCGGTCAGAAAGGCCGCGTCGTCATAGATCGCCGACCCCTTGCCGTTGGCGAAGGCGGCCGAGCGCCAGCCGAAATAAAAGAGATCCAGCGACGATTTGAGTTCGGCGCTAGCCCAAGCCAGCTTCGGTAAGTCGTAGCTGGTGTAGACGCCCCACAGATTGGTGTGGGCATTGTCCCTGTCCTGCAGCACGCCATTCTCGAAATCGACGATGTTGTAGGCAAAGGCGTCGATCCGCGCGAAGCCCCAGTCGCGATAGGCCCGGAACCCATCGAACACCGGCGACGGGAGGTTGGTCGAGACGTTTGCCCGCACCTGCAGGTCGTTGCCGAAAAAAATTTCTTGGCGGCCAGCACGGAACCCGGTCTTGGTGGTGTCGGTTGTGTCGTAGATTTCGCCAAAACCATTTTCGATCGCCAGATCGTTGCGCAGATTGCCGGGGATCGGGTCGCCGGCGTCATGGCCGGTCTGCTGGCCGTTATAAAGCTCGCCATAGAAGCGAACGTACGGCCCGAGGTGCAGGTCGCCGCCCACCTCATACCGCTCCTTGTAAAGCTCGTTGGTCGAGACGCCGGTCGCCGGAGTGAAGATCGGGCTCTTGCCGGGCGTCGCCGCCGTTGCGATACCGAAATTCTTGTGATCGGTGTTGTCGTAGCGAAGCCGTGCCTCGCCATTCAGTGTCAGGTAGACGTCCCCGTCAGGGTTGAACGGGATGTATTTGAGCGGGTCGAACGGGTCGGTCGACAGGGTGGGGTCGCGCAGGTAGCTGTAATCCTCTTCGTAGCGTTCGAGGTAGGAATTACCCCTGCCAGGTCCCTTGCCCTTGTAGAATTGCGGTGTTGCCTCGGGCTCGGTCGCGGTCACTGCGTTGGACGGAAGTTCCGGGCTTTCCTGCGCCTGCGACGGGCCCGGGGAATTGATCACCGCGATGGCGAGCAGCGCGGCGACGGGGAAGGTGCTTCTCATCGGCCGCGAGTCACGGCGTCGCGAGACCCGAGATGTAATCGGCAAGGATGGCGATGTCGGCGTCGGTCAAATCCTTGACGGCGGCGCTCATATTGCCGTCGATGTCGCCGCGGGTTCCCGCCCGG
>JBEKBA010000278.1:0-2889 GCA_050015635.1 Verrucomicrobiota bacterium | reverse complement strand
GAGGTCCGATTCCGTAAGGCGCACCAGAACCCGGTCTGCTTCCTGCATGGTGACGCCGAGTTTCTCCAGCAGCTGCGCGGCGCTCAACCCGTCCTCGGCGGAGAATTCGGCGGGACGATTTCGTTCGTCCTGCGTCCGGTTGAACGAGTCGACCAGCCACTGGCGCACATTGCCATTGAGATGCAGAATCAGGTTGCCGATGCTGTTGCTCGCCGCGTTAGGCCGCCACCAGACTTGCTCCGCGGTCAACGGCTCGACGCAGGCCCGCAAGCGCACCCAATATTGTTCCAGCAACTTGTGGCGGGAGAATTTGAGAAACAGCAGGGCCGTCTTCCCTTCATTCGCGGCCGGGTGAAGATCGTCTTTCCCCGCTGCGGGATCAGCCTTTTTCTGATCGGTTTCTATCCCGCTGCGTGGCTCCTCAACTCCCACTTGGCGCCCGATCTCCCAATGATGCCCGAATGGATCGACGAGCCGTCCCACGCGCCAGCCGTGGCCTTCCGTGACTGGATAGACTTCCGTGGCTCCAGCCTTGATGGCCTGCGCAAACGCAGCGTCGGGATCGGCGACCGTGAGTATCATGCGGACCGCAACGCCGCTTCCTGAGCCCGGGCTGGGGTTGCCATGTTCGGGAGACTCGTCGCTCACCCAGAACTCCGCCCCGCCGACAGAGAGCCGCGCCACCACCCCGCCGCTTGGATCTTCAAGTCGATAAGCCTCTATTGCGCCCAGCGCCCGCTTGTAGAATTCAACCGCTTTGGCGCTGCCCTGCACCGAAAGCCAGGGCGCAATTGTGCAGGCTGACGAGTTGGTTGCCGTTGAGTCCGGAGCCATTGTTCTGTCCTCTGCTTTGGATCGTACCAAGCCGCGGGCGCTTCAACCATGAATGGGTTGCCTGAGCGGACTCCGCGGGCATAGAATGCCGTCTGAAATCGTTTCCAAAAAGGATTGAACCCGTTTTCCCAAAGGACCAAACCATGCGCATCTTCGCTTCGCTCTCCCTTGCCGTCATCGTGATTGCTGCCGTTCCCGCTGCGCAAACATCCGCGCTTGCCCAGTCAGTGGCGCAGACGCCGCCCATGGGCTGGAACAGCTGGAACTTCTTTGCCGAGAAAGTCACCGACAAAGACATTCGCGACGCCGCGGACAATCTCGTCGCCACAGGCATGAAGGACGCCGGCTATATCTACGTCAACATCGACGACACCTGGGAAGCGGAGCGCGACTCCACCGGCCTGCTGCACACCAACTCGAAATTTCCCGACATGAAGGCGCTGGCCGATTATGTGCATTCCAAGGGCCTGAAGATCGGCATCTACTCCGGGCCGGGAACCAAGACCTGCGGCGGCTACGCGGCTTCGCTCGGCCACGAGGAGCAGGACGCCAAGATGTACGCCGACTGGGGCATCGACTATTTGAAGTACGACCTGTGCAGCTTCCGTGATGACGTGATGCTGAAGCAGGCGCCCAACGACCCGGCCGAGCAGATGCGCCTGATGTATGCCGCTTACGTCAAAATGGGCAAGGCGCTCAAGGCTACCGGCCGGCCAATTGTCTTTTCGCTTTGCCAATACGGCTGGGATGCGTCGTGGGAGTGGGCTCCGCAGGTGGGCGGAAACTCGTGGCGCACCACCGATGACATCAACCCGACATGGGACCGCATCTACGCCATCCTGAGCCAGCAGGCGGGTCTGGAGAAGTACGCCGGGCCAGGCCATTGGAACGATCCTGACATGCTTGAAGTGGGCAACGGCAAACTCACGCTCGAAGAGAACCGGTCTCACTTCTCCATGTGGGCCATGCTGGCCGCGCCGCTGCTCGCGGGCAACGACCTGCCCAACATGAGGCCGGAGATCAAGGCCATCCTGACCAACAAAGACGTGATCGCTGTGAATCAGGACAAGCTGGGCAAGCAGGCCAGCCGTGTGTATTCAGAAGGCGAGACAGATGTGTGGACGCGGCATCTGGCCGGAGGAGCGCTGGCCATTGCCGTGCTGAATGCGGGCGACAATCGCTATTCGACCCATCCCTTCCACTTGAGCCTGGCCAAGCTGGGGCTGCACGGTCCGCAGACGGGCAAAGACCTGTGGACGGGCAAGACGGTAACGCTCACCGACGGGGAGCCGCTGGAGCTGAAGATCCACGATGTGCTGATGGTACGCATCGACGCGCCCAAGTAGTTCGCAGTTGACGGGAGCGATCTTACTCTACGCGCGCTAAACAAATTGCAAACCGATCACGCGCATCGGTCCAGGTGGAAACGGGTTCAAATCCGGCAGAGGAGAGCATCTCCTCCACCTGTCCAGGAGCGTACTTGTAGCTGTTCTCGGTATGGATGTGCTCGCCTTTCTTGAAGGCGACGTCGAGATCGAGAGCGGGCAGCTTGACGCGCTGCGCGGCGGAACTGACCAGGTGCATCTCGATGCGCGACTGGGCGTCGTTCCAAACCGCGCGGTGGGCGAAGGCATCGAGATCGAAGTCCGCATCGAGCTCGCTGTTGAGGCGGGCTAGCATGTTGAGGTTGAACTGCGCCGTCACGCCGGCGGCATCGTCATAGGCGCTCACGAGCGTGGCTTCGTCCTTGCGCAGGTCAACGCCGAGCAGCAACGCATCGCCGCGATTGAGGCCTGCCTGCACGCCTTCAAGCAGGCGCGCCGCTTCCTCGGGCTCAAAGTTGCCGATGCTGGAACCGATGTAGATCACCAGGCGGCGCTCGCCCAACGCGCATGGTTCGAGATCCAGGCCCTGAACGTAGTCGGTGACCCGGGGAATCACCTCAACGGCCGGAATCTCCCGTTCGATGCGTTCGCGGGCGGCTTCCAACGCGCTGGGAGAGATGTCGACCGGCTCGTAGATTACCGCGCCCTGGCGCTCCACGGCAGCATTCAA
>JBEKBA010000277.1:0-2908 GCA_050015635.1 Verrucomicrobiota bacterium | reverse complement strand
CTCAAATAGCTCAACTCGGCTAGAACTTTCGGATGCAGATCGCGACAAATAGTCAAAGTTGACGAGCAAGCCAGAGTTACGTCTCGGGTTCAGCAGCAAGCAATCCGACCAGACAACGTCATGCTTCTCGATGGACGCCGCGTATTTCAACAACCAATACATGAGGACTTGCCTGAAGTCCCCAGATACAAAATTTCTGTCGGTATGTTTCACCTCAACGAGGACTGGACCGAGCGAAAAATCTCCAACACCAGAAGCTATCCACCCCAGCCCCGGGATCACAGGACTCCTTTGCACCTGCATGTTTGGATGTTGACGCTGCACGCTGGTCAACATCGTGATCAGGTTGTTCGCGGCGTGAGATGCTACATCCAGATCGCACTGCTCCAATCGAACTGGGACTTGCGCATCGTAGTGCCGTCTTTGGCGATCGATGGAAAGTTTCAGACAGTCATCCCAGCTTGGCTCGCCTTTGCCGTCCAGTATGATTTCGGCTCGAACCATAGCCAGCTCAAACAACATCGCCTTTTGCAGACGACTTCTTTCAATAAGTTCGTCTGGCACCGGAGCGATTTCAGCGAACGCGAACATCCCCCGGTTCAGAGATGCCACGAGCCCACCAGTTAGGCGTGGAAATAGAACATCAAGAACACCGGGTATGTCTCGCGCTACGGTTCTAGGGTCACGAAACGGAAGCCTTCTAAGCGCCATTTCTCGCCCAATCCGCATAACAAGAGGCAAACGTAATGCTGCCGTCTGTCTCAAAGCCAAGTCGCCAAACTTGGTTTAGCGACCTCCGCAGTTGGGCCCTCGCATGTTCGCCATCATCTCCGAACCTCCCGGCCGCAAGCCAAACCATGCGTTGTTCATCGGAACCAAGATTCTGCCATTGATTTCTTAGGCGCGTGAAACTCGCGCGGTCAACCCAGTGTCGCCAACAGTCAATGCAAGCCCGTTTCACTACCTGTGAGGAAGTTTCGGTATAGATGCGCCTAACAAAACGTCCTCGAACGTCAGTTCTTCTAAATCGTATCAACCGTAAGTAATGTAATTTGTTTACTTCAGGAATCAAAAGATGTGATGCAGCGTCGGGCACCCTGTCCAGAAGATCGTCGATCTGCTGATGCACCGCTTCAAATTCATCGTTGGCACGCACAGAGTAAATGCCGCGCATTATCTTTGACCAGGAAGATCTGAACGAGTTGAGATTTTTTGGATCCAGCAAGGTGGAGCACATTTGGGCAGCCACTTTTGGTTCCTGAAATTTCAATGCGCGCCCTATCTGAGCTAGTACAAAGTTATCTGGTTGAGATTTTTCCATTTCAAGATCGAGTAGAAATTGGATATCGATGTCTTCGAACGACTTCTTCAGCTGTTCGTATTCACCCTGTGCTGCGTCGGAGTACGGGTCAAAATGTAAGTCGAGTTTCCGGAGAGCGATACTTGCGTCGTCCCCAGAACCAAGTTGAGCTGCGACATAGTCGGTGTAATGCTTTGCACTGAGGATTGTCGTTTTGCCACGATTGAGTGACAATCCGTAGTCGGCAAGAGAGTGGGACAACGTTGACAGCGCCGCATAGGCATCTTGTTGGGACTTACATATCAAGGTGAAGTCGTCGACGTAGCGATGCCAAACAATCCCCGCATCGGAGAGCGACGGGTCGATTGGTGTCATCATAACTTCCGCGAGGATACGCGCGCATTGTCCGCCGACTGGCAGGCCAAACGACCGACCTGCAGATAACTTACTCAAGATACGATCGACCTGCACAGCGACCGTCGAATTGCTGATCTCGAGGTCTTTGATTATATCTTGCAGTCGGTGGTGATAGATGTGCTCGTAAAAGCTCGAAATGTCTGTCTGAATGACCACGCAACCTTCGTCCTTCAACGTCTCTTCTTTAAGCGTTGCCTCTTTGTATGTCTTCCAAGATTTCGATCTGTCGAAGAAAGAGGGTGGTTCCCCACCCAGCCGATATGAGTGGACACGCGCGCTCCGATGTCCTTCGTTGGCTTCGGCGATAGCCAGGCCAAGTCCATTTAAATACAGGTTCCAGAATGGATGTATTTTTGTCGTTATCCGGAACCCGTGTGACCCCGAAGGAGCCAGAAGCCGTTCTGAGCCAACCGTAATCCCGTTCATAAATGAAACTGCGTCTGGGGGAGACTTGGCATCTATTGATTGAAACAAGTGAAAGCAAATTTTCGATCGGTCCTCCGACTTATCGCGAATAAATGCGGCGTCAATATCATACGGCAATGTGTCGTTTTCGCCGCTTTGACCTATTTCGCGTGCAGCTCTCAAGAAATGATCTCGCGTTACATCCGGCACCGTATGCCCCGATCCAATCTTTGAGGTCGCGCACGAATTCGCTCGCGGCATGGTTGCAGCAGCCGATCGCCAGAGTCTAGTGAGGGCTGGCCCATTGTCCGCTATTGGGACGGGAAGTTGAACCATCGAGCCTCCGGCTCGGATCTATTTGAGCCGACCGATCGTCGTCAGATAAACGGCCGCTTTCGGCGCCTCCTCGCCATCGGGCAGGCATGAGCCTGTGACGGCATTCCACCCAAGCCGAAATTCAAAACCGAAAAAAACGTTCTCTATTTGTTCTTGACCAGCGAAGAACCGCTCCCATATGGAGCGCATGACCGGATTTTCGGCGATCGCGATCTCTAATTCCACCTGCGGCGCTGTCCGCTGTTCGCCGCTTCGGGCCGCTGTTTGCTCGCTGTTATCCCGCTGTTCCGCCGCTGTTATTTCCGCTGTTTTTCGCTGTTTTCAGAGCATAAAAATCAAGCGATTCCATAAACTTACGAGAAATCGTTTTCGCGAAAACAGCGGCGGTTCACAAATCGGCGAGGCGAATCCAGGTGCCGAGCGCGGCCGAGAGCACCAGACCGAGTGCGA
>JBEKBA010000276.1:0-3380 GCA_050015635.1 Verrucomicrobiota bacterium | reverse complement strand
ATCGTATGACGAATTTCCTCTCTCGCGGCCAAGATAGAACGCGTTGGCCGGGAAGACTGTCTGGTTTTCCTGCGGCAGGAAGGCGTCGCTGGCATCGTCGATCGCATGCGCCCAGGTATAGTTCACCCCCAACGACATGCCTCGATTGAACTGCCGCGTCAGCGTCGTCTGCAGGGCATTGCTGTTTGAACTGGCAACGCTGGAGACTTCATTGGAGTGATACGCAGCGTTGTTTTGAACGGCGTCGAACGGGAGCGCGTTTGCCGGGTAGCCAAAGGCCAAGAGATCCGCTCCGTAATACAGGTTTGCACCTTGAACGGTCTCCCAGCTCGGACTCGCGATAGGATTATCGATGCAACCGTACGGATTCGCCGGGTTGGGAGCCGGGTTCGCAGGATTATAGGTCGGGTCCGCACAATACGCCCTCAGCACCGCTACGCTCGCCGGATTTGGAGCATTCCCATCGACTACCCGGAGCAAACGGTGGGCTGAGTTACCCACATAGTTGACTTCGAGAGTGAAATGGCCCCCCAGTTGTCGCTGGATGCCTATGTTCCACTGGTACACGTAAGGAACGTGGAAGTTAGGGTTAATCGTTGCCGGAAACGCGAAGGAGAACTGCGGCAGGTTGGATGGGGGAGCCGGTTGCGTTGCCGGGAGAGGTATATTTGAAATCTGGTCGGACATGCCGGGGCCGAGATCAAAGAACGCGTTGTTTACATAAGGCAGCGAAAATGGCGGATTCGCCCGGGTGTCGCCGCTAAGATTAAAGAACTGCCGGTCGCGAGACACGCCAAACCCGAGACGAACTGACGTCTTTCCATCCTTAAACGGGTCCCATGCCAGGCCGAACCGCGGTTCGAATCCTTTCAAATCATTGGCGTACAGTGGATTCGCTCCTCCTCGGGTCACCTGCACGAACTGAATCGGAGGAGGACCGGAGAGCGCCGCCGGCGTTGCGCTGGTAAGCTGGTCGTTCACCACCCACGGGGTTCCGTTCCATTCGTAGCGAAGTCCATAACTGACGGTAATGTTTGACCTCACCTTGAACTGGTCTTGGAAGAAGCCATAACTATCTCGTTCGCGGAACCCGCGTTCGTCGCTGGGAGCACGAACTCCGCTGAAGGTAAACAGCTGCGTTTGAGATTCACTGTAGACTCCTCCCAATAGACCCCAAACCGCGTCCTGAACGACGCCGTTGTCAAATGGAGTCGTGGTCGACGAAAGCGGGGATGTGCCGGTATTTTCGTAAATCTGGAAGTTGGGAGTGGACCGGGTACTGAAGTTGTCGTAATCGTTCGAATAGTTGTCGCCGAATTCATAGCCGAATTTGAAGGTATGGCGGCCTTTGATCCAAGTGATATTGTCGCCAATATTGTAAGTTCCGAAGGGACGATCTTGCCCGTCACTGTCCCCCAAGGGTTCGCAAGCTACCTGGGTAAAGGCTGGAAGGTCCCAATCACGCCCGCGTCCGTACTGATCCACACCCGCGAGGCTCAAGCCGTCAATCGTGCTGTAACCGTTGCACGTGTAGTTTTGGAAAGACCGGTTCGCGCTGCCGCGCAAGTCGCTCTGCAGGGTTGGAGTGATTGTGGTAATAAGGTGGCCATTCATGCTCTGGGTAAGCCACGTATAGCTGTAGCCTCCAATCCCAGGAAGAAGATTCGTGCCTCCGCCATTGTCTTTGCCCTGATTCGCGGTGTAACGCAAACTCAAGCTGTTTTTCGGAGTGACCGTGTAATCAACCTTTATGGTGTAGTTGTTTGTACTGTTAAGATCGGTGTCCCCAAAAAGATACTGGTCCGCGACGCCCTGAATCACCGGCGGGCCGTTCGGCGCAGGATAAAAATTAAGGATCTTCTGCGTTTGAGGATCCAGCGCCAGCCCATAGGCGTTGTTGGCGGAAGTGGGCGTGCTCACGTCGATGCTTACCGGTCCTGCCGTAGGATCCGTGTAGGTAAAATCACCCGTCTTGAAAGCCGGGTCCGGGACCGTTGCGTCCGACGTCGTGGCGGTTGCGAAACGATTGCCTTCGTAATTGAAGAAGTAGAAAAGCTTGTTCTTGATTACCGGTCCTCCCAGTGCGACTCCGAACGTATTGCGAACATACGGGCTCTGCTTGCCGGTGCTAGCCGGGTTAAAGAAATCCCGGGCCCCGAGCGCGTTCCAGCGGCCAAAGTAATACACGTCGCCATGGATATGGTTCGTCCCACTGCGCGTGACGATGTCAATCACGGCGCTGGAGTCGCGGCCGAATTCAGCATCGTAATTATTCGAGATCACCCGGAATTCCTCGGTGGCGTCGGGGTTCAAAGTCACCAATCCGCTTCCCGGAACACCGGGGTCGTTGTTATTCGTCCCGTCCAATTCAAAGTTATTGTTTCGTTCCCGGCCTCCATTGATGGAAAAGCCACCGAGTGATGAGTTGGTTTGCGTAGTTCCAGGCGACAGAAGAATCAACTGATAGGGATCCCGAAGAATTAAGGGCAGGGCCTCCATCTGCTTTTCGTCAATCACGCTGCTCACCTGAGCATCTGTGGTGTCGATGGGCGCGACATTCGTACCTTCGACGGTCACGCTCGTCGAGGACCCGCCGACCTCCAGCTTGGCATCGAGCGTCAGGGCCTGATCCACCGTCAGCGTCAAGAAGGCGTACCTTACCGGGCGGAACCCGGTTTTCTCGATTGTTACGTCGTAGGGCCCGGGAGGAAGCTGAGCGATGCTGTAAACCCCCGACGTTCCAGTGTCTGCTGTGTGATCGATGTTGGTCGCGGTGTTCGTCGCGGTCACAATCGCATGCTGCACCAACGCCCCTGACGGGTCGGTAACGGTTCCGTTGATCGTCGCGGTCTGTGCCCCGGCGGCGCACACCAATATTAGAATCACGCTCATGACCACGAAAATCCAGCAAAGCCTTTGCAGCATAGCCATTCTCCATTCTTGAGGGCAGGGGATTCCCCGGGAAAGACACCGATTCACAAGCAGATAAGCACCTCTCGATCCAAACTGATCATGTCGCCTAACATATTTATTTAGCAATCACATAGACACTGCTGTGTGTGTCAGCGTTATGACTCGTACATGGCTTTACGGAGATAGATATGAAAATTGGTATGTCCACCCACGAGCCTGCCCGGAGCTCTTCATAGAACTGCTGGACACCCCCTGTTACAATCTCCCTTTCCGTGACCACATCTTCCCCGAAGTCTGAAGCGTCCAAGCCTGCGCCGGGACCGGCGAATTTGCCGACCGCTACGCCGCTCGACTCCGTGCCCATGCTAGATCTGCAGCGGCAGTACGAACAAGTGCGTGTTGAGGTACTCGCTGCAGTGGGCCGCGTCTGCGCCTCGCAGCATTACATCCTGGGGGCTGAGGTCGAG
>JBEKBA010000275.1:0-2988 GCA_050015635.1 Verrucomicrobiota bacterium | reverse complement strand
GAGATGGTGACGTTGGCGTTTCCGTTGTTGGTGAGGGCTACGCTGAGCGAATTGCTGCTGCCATCGTTAACGTTGCCGAAGCTCAGGCTCGAAGTGCTCAGACTCAGCACCTTGGTGGCAGCAATGCCGGTGCCGCTGAGCGAGATAGCGAGCGGCGAACTCGGCGCGTTGCTGATGAGCGAGATTGAGCCGGTAACTGCGCCGCTTGCGGTCGGCGCAAAGATCGCGTTGAAGGTGGCGTTCTTGCCGGCGAGGATGGTCAGTGGCGCAGTGATCCCGGAGATGCTAAATCCGGTGCCGGTCACGCTGACGGAAGAGATGGTCAAACTCGCTGAGCCGCCATTCGATAGGGTGATCGTCTGGGAATTATTGGTACCGGTGGAAACGTTGCCGAAGGCGGCGCTGGACGGAGTGGCTGACATTTGGGGCTGCGCGCCGGTGCCGGTCATGGAAATGGTGGTCGGCGAACTGGGAGCGTTACTGACGATGGTAATGGTGCCGTTCGCGTTGCCGCCGCTGGTCGGGGCGAATTGCGCGGAGAACGAGGTGGCTTGGCCGGAGGCCAGCGTGACCGGAGTGGTGAGTCCGCTGATGCTGAAGCCGGGGCCGGAGGCGGTGGCCTGAGAAATCGTCACGCTGGCGGAGCCACCGTTGGTTAAGGTGACGGTTTGAGATCCGCTGCTGCCGGTGGCCACCGAACCAAAGGTCAAAAGAGATGGGTTGGCGGTGAGTTGCCCCTGCACGCCGGTGCCGGACAGCGAAACTGTTGCGGGAGAACCTGACGCGTTGCTGACAATCGAAATGGCGCCGGTTTTGGCTCCGGCGGAGGTCGGCGCAAACGTGGCGCTGACCGAGGAACTGCTGCCGGCGTTGATGGTCAACGGGAGAGTGGCGCCGCTGACGCCGAATCCCGAGCCGGTGGCGTTTAGTTGGGTGATGGTTACAGACGCGTTCCCCGGATTGGTGAGCGAAATCGTTTGCGATGAGCTGCTGCCGACCGCGGCATTTCCGAAACTAATGTTAGAAGGAGTCACGGTGAGTTGCGGCTGCGATGCGACACCCGCGCCGCTGAGCGCGATGGTCAACGGTGAATTCGACGCATTGCTGACGAGCGAGATGCTGCCGTTGAGGGCTGCGGCGGAGGAGGGCGAGTACCTGGCGGTGAACGTGGTGCTTTGGCCGGCGGTGAGGATGGAAGGAGTGCTGAGACCGCTGATGCTGACGCCCGCACCAGAAATATTGATCTGCGAAATAGTGATGGTTGCCGAACCGGAGTTGGTCAGCGTGACCGATGACGAGCCAGTGGATCCGACGTTCACGTTGCCGAAATCTACGCTGGCAGGGTTCGCGCCGAGGGTGGCACCGCCGGCAACACCCGTGCCGGAAAGAGTCAAGGTCTGCGGCGAATTGGGCGCATTGTCAGTGAAGCTGATGCTGCCCTGCGCTGCACCGGCGGCGGTGGGCGCAAACTGCGCGGAGAAAGTCATGGACTGACCGGCTGGCAAAGTTTTCGGCAGCGAGAGTCCGGACATTCCAAAGGCGTTGCCACTAACGGTGGCTAGATTGATGACGACGCTCGACGTGCCGGTGTTGGTTAGCCTTACATTCTCGGAAGTGGTTTGGCCGACGGCGGTATTGCTGAAGTTCCAGGTCGCGGGAGAAACGGAGAGGCCGGCCTGGGCTCCGGTACCGGTGAGCGAAATGTCCAAGGGCGAATCGGTTGCGTCGCTGACGATGGTGATCTTGCCGCTGGTCGCTCCGGCGGCAGTCGGGGCAAATTGAACCTGGGCGTTGATGCTCTGCCCGACGGCGATGGTGCCGGAAGGCATTCCGCCAACCACGGTGAAGGCTGCGCCGGAGATGGATGCCTGGGCGATGGTGACAGGGGCGGTGCCGGTATTCGTTACGGTCAAAGTCTGCGTGGAAGTATTGGCCACGGCGACATCGCCGAAGCCGAGGGTCGTGGCGCTCGCGGAAAGAATCCCGGAGAGCGGCGAACCGGTTCCGGTCTTGGCGGCGCTGGTGTATCCGGCACAACTCGACAGGCCCACCATCGCGAGAACCATGGCGATGGTCGTGAGCAGCAGGGCCGGCTGAGACCACGCCGGGTGTTGGGCCGCTTGGATTTGAGCGAACTTTGAACCGGACTTGAACTGGTGGTTGGCGTGGGTTCTCATGTCACGTTCAGTGTAGAAAGCGAAACTGAGCGCAACTACTGGCCAGAGGCAGCGATAAGGTGTAACCGCTTTCGCCTGTTCAGGAGGCCCAGCGGACAGGTGCCCGAGGAAAATGGACAGGCGAAAGCTTTCGTTTTGATGAAATTTCTTAGGAAAATGCGTGAAATCAGCGGGCTGAACCGGGCTACTGGACCCGCTGCGCGGCGCAACTGGACTGGGACAGCGAAGCGAACAGTACCTACTATGCTAAGCTTTCGGCGCACGATTCGGAGTTGTGAAGCGCCTGCCTGATGGGGAATCCATCAAATCAGTATTCGCCAAATCCTCCTGATTCCGGTTGGTCGAATCGAATCTTGATCCTGGCCATCGCCGGCATTCTGTTTTTGACGATGTATCCTTTCCGCTTGAATATTCACCCGCTGGCCAACGGCGCGTCGCCATTTTTATTGGGTAAGAGCGAGAAGAGCGGGTTGGTCGACGCCCTGCTGAATGTTCTGCTGTTCGTCCCTTTTGGATTTGGGCTGGGCGAGAAGCTCCGGGAGCGGGGAAAATCGATACGATTCGTTTTGCTAGCAACGCTGGCGGCGGGAGCGCTTTTTTCGTACGCGATTGAGTTCACGCAGCTCTATATTCCCGAGCGCGATTCGGGCTGGGAAGATGTATTTACGAATGGATCAGGATCGTTTCTAGGCGGACTGCTCTACGTTCTGCTGGGTGGGTCACTGGTGGGGTGGGCGAATACGGTCCAGCGTGCGGTGGCGGAGTGGATGACTCCTTTTCGCTTCAGCTGCGCGATTATCATATATTTTTG
>JBEKBA010000274.1:0-3365 GCA_050015635.1 Verrucomicrobiota bacterium | reverse complement strand
TTCCGCCGGATTTAAAACCTGCGAGCAAGGCCTGATTTTCATTCGAGGCTGCGGTGAACGGACTGTTGGGAACCCCAGGAGCTAAGACGGGCGCTCCAACGATGGCGGTCAAAGTTTGCGGGGGATTGAAGGCTGCGAATTCAGCCAAACCACCCGGCAGGTTATCGGCAAAGATTCCTGCTCCGGTGCGAATAACGGTCTTGTCGCTCTTGAACGGTCTCCAGGCGATTCCAATGCGGGGCTCAGTGACGATGGTTTTGGTGTTCGCGTAAGCGGTGTGCTGGCCGGAAAGGATCAACTGGTTGTAAGGCACGTTTACGGCGCCGGGGTCCTGGAGCGAGGTGGGCTCCGTCGCCAGGCGCGTGAAGCAATTCTGGTCGCAAGTCGGATTGGCGTAGTTCTCGAAGCGGAGATTCAAGGAAATGGTCAGCCGGTCGGTGGCTTTCCAATCGTCGGCGACATACCCGGCGCGGGTATTGAAGCGAATACCGGCTTCCGGGGAAGAAGGAAAGCCCTGAATCAGGTAGGAACTCGACCCGCCTCCATTAAAGAAGTCGGTTATATTCGTATTCACCGTTCCATGCAAGAGACCGGCGAGGGAGGAGAAGTCAAAATCACTGACGGTCTGGTGCAGCCAACTAAAGCCGAGGCGGAACGTATGTTTGCCCTTGATTATCGAGAAATCGTCCAGGAGCTGATATTGAAACACGCGCCGGCCATTCGGGAATACAGCCGTCGGATTATTGCTCTCTGCCCAGGCGCCCACACCCCCGTACTCACCGTCGGTGAAATTGAGGTACGTGGGCAGAGCTGCCAAAGCGCCGCTGGGATCAGACGGGGTAAAGAGAGCTGAGTAGAATAATACCGAGCCGCTCAACTGATTCACTGCGTTCGGCCCGAAGGTGTGAGTCTCGGAGACCTGGCCGGCCATTTGCGGCTGTGTGCTCGACACATTAAAGGTGGGACCGAACGCGCTGGTGTAGGTGGGTTGGAATCCGTTGTCGCGGAAGACTCGGACGTAGCCCCGGTCCTTATCGCTGAAAATATGATCGACACGAGCTGCCCATTGGTACTCCCTCAGCAGACTGGTAGGCGCGGTTCTGAATTGATACTCGCAGGGAGCGCTTCCCAGCAAGGGAGACGAAAAGCTTCCGCACCCGCCGCCTGACACCGGCGTCGCTCCCGAAGCGCTGTTGTAAATCTTGAAGACCTGTTGATAGAACGGAATCTCATCCGCGTTGCCGTTGGCCGTCAGGTTTTGGAGCGTGGCCGTTTGGAATTGCGGGCTGGGGATGAGATTCAGCACAGCGCTTGCGGGCTGCAGGCTGCGAACACCTTCATAATCGACGTCGAAGAAGGTACGGTTCTTGATGATCGGGCCGTTAAAGCCCGTCGCCCACTGGTTGAAATTGTTGAAGGGCGTCGGCTGACCCGATTGATTGAGGAAATACTGGTTGCTGTTCATGGCGCGGCCGTTCCAGTTGTAGACGGCATCGCCGTGAAACTGGTTGGTGCCCGACTTGGTGATGTAGGTCACCTGCGCTCCCGCGTATTGACCATATTGTCCCGAGTACGCATTGCTGATCACACTGGCCTCCGAGACATCGTTGGAGCCCAGCATGAGGTTGGAAGCGCCGCTATTGTTGAGGCTCAAGAACGGATCGTTGAAATTCATGCCGTCGATGGTGAACAGGTTGGAAATACCCGGCATGCCGCTGGAAGAGAAATTTCCGTACGTCTGCGCGTAATAGGTAAGATCTCCGCCGGGGTTGGGCAGGTTCTCGATCATTTGAGTATTGAAATTGGTAGCGACGTCGGCGTTCTCGGTTTGAAGCGCGGATGCAGCCTCAACCACGTCTATGGTCTGCGCGGCGCCGGCCACGCTCAGTTGAATGTTGACGGTGGTGGGCTGTCCGGCCACGACAAGCACTCCCGGGTGTTCTTGGGTTTGAAAGCCGCCTGCACTTACATCCACCTTGTAGGTGCCTGGGCTAATGAACGCAAAACGATAATCTCCTGCCCCGCCGGTGGTCGTCCTCTGTGTACCGTTAGTGCTAACGTTGGTCAGCGTTACGGCGGCGCCGGGGATCGCGGCGTTGGTTGGATCGGTCACGGTTCCCGTAACATCGCCGGAAGTAATGGATTGAGCGTGCGACTGAACGGTCAATGCGGTAAGCAGCCAAAGGCCAAACAGCGGCCGTAATGTTTTTCGCAGCATCGGTGAGCTCCTCAGAGTAGAGAACATCGGCGGCGAACATTGCACGGGATCTGCCATTTACTTGCCTGTTGAGATTTGAACAACTTTACAACGACGTTGTCACGTTACACTATTGAATTTGGAACAAAATCACTAAAACCGATCTGGCTATCCATAGGGTGGTAGCCTTGTAACTTATTACAGCGCAGTGGCTTAGTTGATTTTATTCTAATTGAGTTAACTGCTTACGATGCCGCATGCACGGTCTAGGTTATGTTGTTCTTATTCTAATGTGGCTAACTGGATTCAAAAGGAAACGGGCGGTGAGAAGAGGGGGAACGCTCGTTCTCGGCCGCCCGATATGCAGTAGAGCCAGCAGGATTCTCTTAAGCTCAGTTGGTAGAGTTGGATTTGATCGCGGCGTTCGAGGCTTTCGTGGTTGCGTTCGGTGTCTTATCGAAAAGTATGCGCGTGTTGGTGCCCGCGATGCCGATCTCTTCCACGCGTCTGTGCTCCAGACGCACAATGTTGCGATCGTAGCTCTTGCCCGCAGTCCGAATAGTGACCGGCGCCTCGGTGACGGAATCGCCCTGCTTGATCACCGCGCTATTGTCTTTCAGTTCGAGCGTGTAGTCTCCCGCTTTCAGCTCCGTTCCATTCAGCATGACGGGTTGGTAGAACGTAATATTGTAGGTTGACGCAGCGCTCGCTACAGCCAGGGCAATAGTCGCAAATCCCAATAGAATATTCTTAATCATTGTTGTAACTCCTCAACGTAAACTTAGTAACTTCATGTCTTCATACGTTGTAGGAGCATTTCTGTTCCGCAGGAATTGTGTGAGTATTTTGTGAGGGCCGTAGAAAAAAAGAAAAGGGCGCTAGGATTGTTGAGATCCCAGCGCCCGTTCGATCGGAACCCGGATTAGAAGTTGAACCGGCCGGTGACAACCAGAACACGGCCGGAGACGGCCGAACCCTGGAAAGAGCCATAGGCGGAAGTGGGCGCAATGGCCGTGGACGTAAGGCTTCCAAACCCGGTGGGGTTGGCGATGTTGGCGTTGGGAGTCCAGAAGTTTGGATGATTGAAGAGATTGTAGGCGCTGGCGCCGACCGAGAATTTCAGCCTCTCCTTGACCCTAAAGCTCTTGAGGAGGGTCAGATTGATGTC
>JBEKBA010000273.1:0-3028 GCA_050015635.1 Verrucomicrobiota bacterium | reverse complement strand
GCCTGGGCATACTCGCGGTGGTTACAGTGGTCAACTTACGGGGCGTGCGCGAAACGGGTGTGGTGTTCTTAGTCCCAACTTACTTGTTTGTCGGAACTTTGCTGATTGCAATCGCCACTGGGTTGGCCAAGACAGTGGTGAGCGGCGGTCATCCGATTCCTGTCGTAAGGTTGCCGCCCGCTCCCCGTGCCATAGCGGCCGTGAGTGTCTGGCTGCTGCTGAAGGCGTTCGCCAGCGGCTGCACCGCTATGACCGGCGTGGAGGCAGTCAGCAACGGAGTGAAGGCGTTCCGCGAGCCAACCGCCGAAAATGCGCGCCGCACGCTGGCGGTGATCATCGGGTTGCTCATCCTGATGCTGGCGGGCATCGCCTATCTGGTGCAAGTTTACGGAATCGCCGCGACGGATCCCGGTGCGCCTGGATATCAAAGCGTGCTTTCCATGTTAGTGGCGGCGGTAACCGGCAAGGGACTCTTCTACTACGCGACCATCGGCTCCATCCTGCTGGTGCTGGCGTTGTCCGCCAACACTGCGTTCGCCGATTTCCCGCGCTTGTGCAAGATCATTGCGCACGATGGATTCCTGCCGCGGTCGTTCGGCATGCGCGGGCGGCGTCTGGTTTACTCCCAAGGACTGTATGTGCTGGCGGCGCTCGCAGCCGTGCTGCTGGTCGTGTTCGGCGGCGTGACGGATCGACTGATTCCGCTGTTCGCGGTGGGCGCTTTTCTAGCCTTCACTCTCTCGCAGGCTGGCATGGTTTTTCACTGGAGGCGAATCGGCGGACCGGGCGCGCGCCATAGCATGCTGGTGAATGGATTAGGCGCCACGGCAACGGCGATCACCGTCGTAGTGGTGTTAGTGGCTAAGTTCATGGAGGGCGCCTGGATCACACTCTTGTTAATCCCCAGCCTGTTGGCCGTGATGGTCGCCGTGCGCCGCCAGTATCATGCGGTGGGCATGTCGGTACTGAGCCAGTCTCCGCTTGAGCTGCATGCCTTCCAGCCGCCGCTGGTGGTGTTGCCGCTGGACCGTTGGAGCAATATTGCCAAGCGGGCGTTGACTTTCGCCTTGACCATCTCGCCCGATATTACGGTACTGCATATCGATTCCGGCGAGCGCACCATCTATCTGCAAAACGAGTGGTGCGCCTTCGTGGAGCGGCCCGTGCAGCAGCTTGGTATGGCAGTACCCAAGCTGGTGACCCTCCCGTCGCCCTACCGGTTCGTGATCACTCCGATTGTGGATTATGTTCTGGACCTGGCGGAAAAGAATCCCGACCGCCAGATCGCGGTCGTCATTCCAGAGATCGTGGAACGGCGCTGGTACTACCATATGCTGCACAACCAGCGCGGGACGCTTTTGAAGTCGATGCTGTATTTCAAGGGGCACGGGCGCATTCTGGTGGTCAACGTACCGTGGTACGTGGAAGCGCACTGACTAAGGCGCACCATACCGAGGCACAGACAGGCCCGGAGGCCTGTCCTACTTAGCGCAGCATTCCGGTGGCGTACTGCAACGCGGCATACGATTTCTGGTAATCGTACTTCGCCCCGAGATTCTCCACTTCCGCCTGAGTCAGGTTCAACTGCGCCTGCGTGAGTTCCACGATCGTACTGAGTCCCAGGTTATAGCGGCCTTGCGCCAGATCGAGCGCCATCGTAGCTTCCCGCAGCAACTCCGCGGTTACATCCAGTTGATGGTATGCCGTCAGCGAATCGCTCCACGCCACGCGCACGTCGCGCGCGACGCTCTCTTCCAGGTCCCGCACTCGTTGATCCGCCGCTTGCGCCTTCAACCGCGCGGCCTCCCGGCGTGCGGTAAACAAGCCGCCGTTGAATATGGGGATCTCCACGTTCACCGCCGCGCTTTCATACTCGGCGGGAGTGGGTACTGTGTTCAATTGGTGGACGTACGGGATGAATCCGCCCACGCCGACCAGAGTCACCGTGGGAAGCGACAGGTCGCGCTCCGCGCGCTCGAACCGGTAAGCCGATTCTCTTTCCAGCCGCAAACCCGCCAGCTCGGGCCGCTGCTTGAAAGCTTGCGCCACCATATCGGCGGAATCCGCGGGCGGACTGGGCGGCAGCGGTTCGTCACTTAACTTGTAGGTCTGTTGCTGGTCGAGTCCCAGCGCGCGGGTCAATTCAGCAAATGCCTGTTGGACGCCGTCCTGCGCGCGAATCAACATGAGCTTCGCCTGCGCCAGGTCGACCGAAGCGAAGGCTACATCCAGTTGCGACCGTAGCTTATTCTGCGCCAGCGAGGTCACCTGGTCCACCAGTAACTGGCGTGCAGCCACGGTCTCGTTGGCCACCTTGACCAGCGCCTCGGTCTGTAGCGCTTGGAAATACGCTTGATTCACGCGCAGCAGGACATCGAAGCGAGTGGCTTGATACGTCTGGGAACTGGCCTGCGCTTGCAGCCGCGAGCTTGCCACCAGGTTGCGCGTGCGCCCCGAATCCGTGATGAGTTGGCTGAGCGTGACTCCCTGGCCAAAGCGGTCCCATAGACGCGCCATCGTCAGATATCCGGCGCCGATACGGGCTTGCGGGTTGGCCTGTGAGCCGGTGACATCGCCCTCCAGCGTTGGATAGTATGCCGCGCGCGCTTCCGTCACCGCCTGTTGGGACGCCTGGTAGTTCAGTTGCGCGGCCTGCACTTGAGGATGATTCTTGATGGCCAGCGCCTCGGCATCCTGCAGAGTCAACGATGGCGGGACGCTAGGGGTCTGCCCGAAACACAACGCCGCCAGAACCAACGTCCCCAATGCGTGAAATGTTTTGTTCATGATGCCTTTCGTACCTCCGGGCCGCGCCGTTTATTCCGGTAGACAAGCACGTACGCGGCAGGAACAATGAACACAGTCAAGAGTACGGAAGAAGTCAAGCCGCCGATAATGGCGCGCGCCATGGGTGTGTATTGTTCGGCCCCCTCCCCTAACTTCAGGGCCATCGGAATCATCCCAATGATCGTGGCGAGCGATGTCATAAGGATCGGCCGCAAACGCACGCGGCATGCCGTAATAATGG
>JBEKBA010000272.1:0-3050 GCA_050015635.1 Verrucomicrobiota bacterium | reverse complement strand
GGTTTTGTCAAAACCGCTCCTACGGCCCAGGCCGTGATGGCGCGTATCGCGCAGCGTCTGCACGAAAAGATGACTCGTTATAACTGGGTGGGATTTTATCTCGTCGATCCGGCGGACTCCGGTGTCCTGCTGGTCGGGCCTTTCGCAGGCAGCTTCACGCCCAACGCCCGTATTCCCCTCAATACCGGACTCTGCGGGGCCGCAGCCACAAGCCGCCAGACCGTTGTAGTGCATGATGTTGCAAAAGATCCACGTTATCTTGCCGGATCGCCCCTGGTGAAGTGTGAGATCGTTGTCCCCATCCTCGTCAAGAACAAGCTCATCGGTGAGCTCGATATCGAGAGCTACTTTACCGGCACATTTACTAAGCCAGAGCAGAACTTTGTGGAAGCCTGCGCCGCCCTGGTCGGATACGTGTTTGCGGAAACGGCGGCCGGCTGATTGCCGGTTGCGCATCGGACGAGAATCGTTGTAACCAGACGTTCATCCCATAAGAGTAGAATTCTTAGAGGTTCCTCAGATTCGGTAGCGACTCGCAATTCAGTCGACTATCCTTCTGTTGACCGTTAGCGAGCAGCA
The DNA here is from genome assembly GCA_050015635.1 of Verrucomicrobiota bacterium. Taxonomy (GTDB): domain Bacteria; phylum Verrucomicrobiota; class Verrucomicrobiia; order Limisphaerales; family UBA11358; genus UBA11358. The sequence continues at coordinate 2,471 of JBEKBA010000272.1, read as the reverse complement.
TCAGGCCCGTCCGCCATTCAGCCGCCTTAAGGCATCAGCCAACTCCCAGGAGTCGTCCTAATGAGCACTCTCACTTCGAATATCTCTCCTGAAATTTCTCCTCTGACTCCGTACGGCGAAACGCGATCCACCATCACCGGAAAGCCGCTCGGCACGGATGAGTTGCGCGATACGAACGTCTACTGGCGGGCCTGCAATTACCTCAGCCTCGGCATGATTTATCTGTTCGACAATGCTCTGCTGGCGGAGCCGCTGCGGCCGGAACACATCAAGAATCGGCAGCTGGGACATTGGGGATCGAGCCCCGGATTGTCGTTCATCTACGTTCACCTGAACCGGCTCATCAAGAAATACGACCTGGACATGATCTTTCTAGCTGGCCCGGGACACGGCGCTCCGGGCGTTCTCGGGCCCGCGTACCTCGAAGGAACCTACTCTGAGGTGTATCCGGAAAAGAGCCAGGATCCGGAGGGGCTGCGGGAATTCTTCCGGCAGTTTTCATTTCCCGGCGGCATCGGGAGCCATTGCACTCCCGAAACGCCGGGGTCGATCCATGAAGGCGGAGAACTCGGCTACGTGCTGTCTCATGCCTGTGGCGCGGCGTTCGACAATCCGGAACTGATCGTGGCCGCGGTCGTGGGCGATGGAGAATCCGAGACTGGCCCGCTCGCGACTTCGTGGCACGTTAACAAGTTTCTCAATCCTGCGCGGGATGGAGCCGTGCTTCCCATCCTGCATCTCAACGGCTACAAGATTAATAACCCAACGTTGCCGGCGCGAATCACGCACGAGGAACTGGAGAGCCTGCTTCGCGGTTGCGGCTGGACGCCCTATTTTGTGGAAGGCTGCGACCCCGAGAGCATGCATCAGGCGATGGCGGCGACGGTAGAGCATTGCGTTCTGGAGATTCGCGAGCATCAGGCCGCGGCGCGCACGCAGGGTGCGGAGGTCCGGCCGCGCTGGCCTATGATCGTGTTGCGCTCACCGAAGGGTTGGACTGCGCCGCGCCAAGTCGAAGGTCACTGGCTGGAGGGCTTCTGGCGCGCTCACCAGGTGCCGCTGCCCAACGTCAAGAAAGATCCCGAGCAACTTCGAATTCTCGAGGCCTGGATGCGGTCGCTGAAGCCCGCGGAGTTTTTCGACGGCAGCGGCAAGTTGGTAGCCCAACTCAGAGACTTGCCCCCTCAGGGAACTCGGCGCATGAGCGCGAATCCTCATGCGAATGGCGGACGCCTCAAGAAAGCCTTGCGCTTGCCGGATTTTCGCGAGTACCGATGCAAAGTCGAGAAGCCCGCGACAATCGAGGTCGAGAACACGCCTCCGCTGGGCGCCTTCCTGCGAGACGTGATGAAGCTGAACATGAACAACTTTCGGGTCTTCGGTCCGGACGAAACCACGTCGAACAAACTCGAGGCGATTTACGCGGCCAGCAAGAAATTCTGGATTGAACAGTACTTTCCCGAGGACAAAGACGGCGGCGAGCTCGCCACTGACGGCCGCGTCATGGAGATGCTCAGCGAGCACACCATGGAGGGAATGCTGGAGGGTTACCTGCTCACCGGACGACACGGTTTCTTGTCATCCTATGAAGCGTTCGTGCACGTCATTGACTCCATGTTCAACCAGCACGCCAAGTGGCTTGAAATTTGCCGTCACCTGTCCTGGCGCGAGGCCATTGCTTCCTTGAATCTCCTGATCACCTCTACGGTGTGGCGGCAGGATCATAACGGCTTCACGCATCAGGATCCGGGCTTCATCGATGTGGTCGTCAACAAAAGCGCGAACATCACTCGCATTTATCTGCCGCCTGATGTGAACTGCTTGCTGTCGGTTGCCGATCATTGCTTGCGCAGCCAGAACTACGTAAACGTGATCGTCTGCGACAAGCAATTGCACTTGCAGTACATGGACATGGAGTCCGCCATCACGCATTGCACAAAGGGCATCGGCATCTGGGATTGGGCCAGCTCCGACGAATCCGGCGAACCCGACGTAGTCATGGCCTCGGCGGGCGACGTTCCCACTCAGGAGGCCCTGGCGGCTACCGCGCTTTTGCGGAAGGAATTTCCTGACATCAAGATCAGGTTCATTAATGTGGTCGATCTCTTCAAGCTCCAACCCAGCACCGAGCACCCGCACGGACTCCCCGATCGGGAGTTCGACTCGTTGTTCACCGTCGACAAGCCGGTCATCTTCAATTTTCACGGGTATCCCTATTTGATCCATCGCCTGGCCTATCGCCGCACCAACCACAGCAATTTCCACGTGCGCGGCTACAAGGAAAAGGGCAACATCAACACTCCGCTGGAACTGGCCATCGAAAATAACATTGACCGCTTCAGCCTGGCGATGGATGTGATCGACCGTGTGCCGCGTCTGCAAAAAATCGGCGGCCATGCCAAGGAGCGATTCCTGAACCAGCAGATCGAGTGCCGCACCTACGCGGATGCACACGGAATCGACCTTCCCGA
>JBEKBA010000271.1:0-2743 GCA_050015635.1 Verrucomicrobiota bacterium | reverse complement strand
GCGGCGTCGCTCCTCCTCGCCGTATTTCCTTACAATACTGCTCGTCGTCGCTTCTTGCCCGCAGCCTTCATCCGCGGCGCACCGCCGCGCGGGAGGTTTTGAAACAGCTTCAAAACGGGGGAAGTGGCGATGAAATCGCGGGCCCGGCGGCGAAATCCGCCCCTGATGTAAAAGAAGCCCACGGCGATCGCGGGCTCTCAAGGAATTATTCAGATATTGCTGAGTCGATGTGATTTAGCTCTGCCGCCGTCGCCGGGCCAAAAGGCCGATGGCACCGACGGCCAGGAGGCCGACCGACGCGGGTTCGGGAACGCTGGTCAGGTCCGCCATCAGGCCATTCGCCTGGGCGAAGGCGACGATCGCGGGATTATCGATGGCGGGCGAACCGAGGTCCGCGCCGTTGGCGCCTTTGTTGAAGTTGGCGGCCAGGGCCTGGAAGTCCGCGACGTCCACCGTGTTCTGATAGAAGAAGTCGCCCTTGTCCCAGCCGGTGACACCCTTGTTGAAGTTGGCGGCGAGGATGCCGAAGTCCTGGACATCGACGGTGCCGGCGAGAGTGGCGTCGCCGAGGAGGGTGTATTTGATTTCAATGGTGTTGGAGGAAAGGCTCGCGGGGTTGCCCGGATCGGCGGAGTCGGCATAGCCGAGGCCGTAGCTTGAGGAGGTGGCGGCCGCCGCGGTCGAGATGATCGCGCCGTTGGCCGCACCGGCGCCGTTCCAGAGCCCGCCGTTGTAGCCTGCCTTCAGCAACGCGGCGATCGAGGAGATCGGATCGTTGGCAGGCGAGCCGTAGCTGATGATGACGTGGTTGTTGTTGACGTCGAACAGGCCGGTGCCGGAGACGGAGAGGCTCGTCATGTTGGCCAGGCCGGTGCTGGCGCCGAGTTGGAGGAGGCCGCCGGTGACGGTGACCGCGCCGTTCCCGAGAGCGCCGTTGGCGCCGACGACCAACGTGCCGGCGGTGACTTTGGTGCCGCCGGTGTAGGAGTTGGAGGTGCTGAGAGTGAGTTTGTCGCTGCCGCTCTTGGTGATGGAGGTGGTGCCGGTGATGTTGCCGGTGCCGCTGATGACGTAGTTGCCCGAGCCATTGTTGACGGTGATTGAGGATGGCGCGACGGTGGTGTTGAGGGTGACGCCGTAGTTGCTGCCGTTGTTGTCGTTGAAGGTGACGGCATCGCCGTCGGCGTAGGTGGTGTTGCCGCTGCCGTTGTTCCAGTTGATGCTGGTCTTGTCCCAGGTGTTGTTCGCGCTGGCATCGTTCCAGGTCACGCTAGCCGGTCCGCTGCTGGTGACATCGAGATCGATGAAGTCGGAACTATACCCGAGGCTATAGGACAGCCCGGCCGGAGCGCTTGGCAAGGTAAAGTCCGTCAATGAGATTTGACTGACGACCGCGCCGGTGCCGCTGGTATCGCCGATGATCGCGTAATCATCGTTGGCGACGGGCGTGCCCGTGAACGCGAGGTTTGTGCCGCTGGCGACGCTGACTGTTCCCGAGCCCAGAATGAGCTGGCTGCCGTTGGTGACCGTTCCCGAGCCGGCGCCTAATTTGAAGCTCAGCGTGGTGAGCGTGCTGCTGGTCAATCCACCGATGGTGAGGGTGCCGACGTTCCCGACGCCGCCGGGGGCGACAGTGTATGCGCTGGCACTCCCTCCAGTGAGGACGTTGCCGGCAACCGAACCGACGCTTCCGCTGGCCAGGGTACCGCCGTTCATGGTCAAGTTGGCGGTTGAGGTCGCGGAGCCGGAAGTGTTGGTGACGTCGAGTTCGCCGCTGTCAACGGTGGTCGAACCGCTGTAGGTGTTGGCGTTGGAGAGCGCCATCGTCCCGGTTCCACTGTAGATCACGCTGGCATTAGTTGTGCCCGCACCACCGGTCGCGACGACTCCGTTGATAGTGATATTGCTTGTTCCGCCGAAGGTGAGCGAGCGAGCAGTACCTCCGGTTGTCAGCTCCAGCGGTCCATTCAACACGACACCGCCCGTGTTATTGACGTTGATGACGTTACCGGTTGCACTGGAGGTGTCGATTTGGACGGTATTGCTAAACACCAGCGGAGCTGTGCCGGCGAGCGTGGTGGGAAAATCCACTGTGCCATTGACCTGGGTATCTACCTCGACAAAGTGGGCGATCGTCAACGTGGAAGTGCCAGTATCTTGCAGAGTGCTCGTTGCGGTTGGCGTACCACCGTTAACCGGGCCGAGCCACAAGGTGCTGCCGGCGGAACCCAATGCCGAATCGCTGTTGATGACAACCGTGCCGCTTTGAACACCCAGGTTTCCAGTGAAACTGTTGGTGTTGGTGAGTGTCATAGTGCCGGTGCCCTCATAATCGAGGGAGCAGGGACCGGGACCTGTCGGGGTATCTCCAATGGGAGCGCTGACAAGGAGGTTGCCAGTTCCAGCGACATACACCGTTCGGCTGCCGGAGCCGCCGAGATAGAAGTTGCCGCTGAAAGTGGTAAGCGCCGTATTGTTTATGTCCACAACGTCTTTGCTGCCATCGCCGCTGACAGTGCCGGTGAAATTCAACGGGGTGGACCCGCCAATGACCGAGGCAAAACCCAGACCGCCATTGATGGTGGTGGGGTTTGCGATGTTGATGGTGCTGGAACCAGTGCCTTCGAAAAGATTGGCAAAATCGTTATCGCCAAGAACAAGCACGTTCGAGGAGCTGCCGAGCGAGCCGGCGGCGGCGATGGACAGGACGCCGCTGTCGAAGTCCAGGGTATCCGGAGCGGCG
>JBEKBA010000270.1:0-2969 GCA_050015635.1 Verrucomicrobiota bacterium | reverse complement strand
CGCCTCCAAAACCGGGAATGAGGCAAGTGACGCTGTCGCGCGAAGCGAGCACTAACCCGGCGGCGCGTTTCGTGGCAGGCACACGGAGTAAAGATATTTACCGGAAGCCGCGCGTATTCTGGATTGGTCGGCGTCCCGACGTTCGGTACCGTTTTAACGCTGACGGACGGCACCGCCGCGTGAGTGCGCCGAAGGCAGTGCCGGGAAATCCGGCGTCGGCTCTATCGTCAAGGTTAACTTGCGACCCAACTCGCCATCCTTTGCGAGATCGGCAATAGTCTTTGATGAAAACAAGGATGAATAATGTCTATCATGACGCTAGAACGATCTGTCGAGCAGCAACAAACCACACATAGAGGAGAGATGTCGCTTGCCTCTCTGCAGGATGCAATCGCGAATGCGGTTAGGTCGACCGATCCAAGCTGCGAGGCATTTGGCGGCGTCTTTGTTGAGCCGTTAAGGCCGAAGTCGCGGCACGAAGCGAATTGGGAGATCAAGGGCGTCAAGTTTGGCAAAACCGATCGGGCCAAGACCAACGAAGCTCTGGCGACGGTCGTGGAACGCATGCAGCGCGAATTCCTGCTCTCTATAGACCCTCTCGACACCGAATAATTCGTATCCAGCGGAACCGCACGACAAGACGATTCATCTCCCGCATGACCCCGATGCGCGCCGTCATGGTCGGCCATTCTTCGCAGCCACCAGGATCAGGCATTCCATCGCGGCTTGCTCGGCCTTCGGAAGCTTGGTGATATATTGCCGCGGGGCCGCCAGTTCGTCCGCTGCGGGACACCGGCACCTGGTTCTGGAAGCGATTTTGAAGTCCAACAGCTGCGGCTTTCCCGACGGCTCTCCGCGGGTGGTCAGCACCTCGCCGCACGTCCCGGTAAACCTGCCCGCTAGCCAACTAGCGCGTTCAACGTGACCAAAAAGCATCACCCTCTGGGAATACGATTCCGCGCGTAGCATTTTTCTTTGACTGTGCGGCTAAGCCTGACGCCTCATCTGGGAATATTCAGCAAGGTGATTCCGATGATTGAGACCGTAATGACATTTTTTGGCGTTCTGAGCGCCAGCGTTTTCCTGGCACACGCGTTCGAAGCTTATCGCACCCGCTAACGAAAAAGCCGTCGCCGGGTTGAGACATCGGCGACGGCTCTCCAGGATTACGCGCTCACCACCTAAGGCCCCCAAGGCGCAGCACGGTCCCCACCCGGAGACCAGCGTTTTGGATTATTCACCTTAAGGTGCTAGAAAGGGTTTTCGCTGCTCTGAACTCTTTGCCCGGAGCGGTCCACAGGCGGTTGCGAAGATAGATTTTCTACCCCAGATTACCGGTCGTGATCTTCCGCGTTCAAATCTATTGCCAAAATGAAGAGGGGAAACCATCGCTGATGGACCCGCAGGACGTGCACGCCACAACACATAAGGGCGCCGCCGAGGCCGTCTGTGGCAAGGGATTGTTTGAGTTCGGGCCTCTATCCAATCTGGCAGTAAGGGTCTGGACCAACGGCGTAGAACCGCCCGACGTCATGCATTTCTTTCGACCTTAGACCACCTTAGTTGCGGTGCAGCGCTGACCATCCGCGGGCGAAAGAAAAAACCCGCCGGGTTGAGTCGGCGGGCCTTTACTCAGAGCTCTCGCGGTAGGAGGTACCCGATCCGCGATGCCTCAATCGATATCGCGAACCCGTTGAAAACCCGTTACCCTCTCATCCGCCGCGTGTCGGTCTTAGATCGAAAAAGTCGTTCCGAACACAGATGCAACGAAGACCATTTGTGAACTAACGCCGATTGGCCAGCGCAGTTGATGCTTTGTATGGAACCATCGATGTAAGCGCTGGAGCGAAGCCAGAGGCTCATGAGGGTAAAGCGTGTGCACGAACTGCAAGGGGTCGGGCAGCATCGCTCCAACTGCTCCGGCTAAAACTGCGACGATCATCGAAGGCGTCCCGAAAAAGACAATTGCGATAACCAATCCAACAACGGCGTCAAACGCAGTCATGGCAACATCTCGGGCCAACGCGGGTGTAAATCTGACTTGATTGCGCGCGCCAGGCCCAAGCGATATTGATCTGAGCGGATAATCCCAGTGTGGGATTGCGTCGATTACAAAATGGCTGGCAAAGCCCACCGCGAATGCCGCCACCGGATGAGATGGCAACAGACTGGCGAGAGCCCCACCGACCACTGCATGCGTGCTTAAAATCATTTAGCCTTCAACTTAGCGCACTTTCGCCACCGGACGAGCATTTTGCGTCCCGGCGGTTAATATGGCGCCCGCTCACGCACGGTTAACCGTTCATTAACCATAGTGATCCAACTTACGGAAGCTGCATCCCCCGATGCATCACACCTGCCAAACTCACAAATGCGAAGCCGCCGCTGACCGAACAGCAGCGGCGGCTTTTTCTTTGGGACAGCAGCCCTACGGATCAAGACCGCATCGTGAACCCGCGCCTTCTCCGCCTTGCGTGCGCGGTCAGTTCCGGTTGCGCTTTCTGATCGATCGGCGTCGACGGCATCTCCGACTTCAACGGTCGGTTTCGGCGTTTCTCGCAAAGAAAGGACAACTAGCGAGGCCCATGGCGAAGGATTTTGGCAGCTTGGCTTAGTAGAATCTAGAACAATCAAGCGACGGAAATCGTGTCCCATCGCCTATCATTCGCGTCCGGAGCTGCTCGAAAGCCAGCGGCGTTGCATTCTGTGAAGTGAGAAGCCAACTCCTGTTCGGCAAGATGTTCCCACCGTTCAGCATCCGCGAGAAGCTTCCAACTATTTAGCGGGTTCAATGCCGCGCTTTGACGGCACAAAGAACCCATGGCGCGGTAGCGTCGAACTTTGTCCATTGCCGCCTCCCTAGGGAATTTATGTCAGGTAGCTTCGATACGAGCCTTCGACTGAACATTTTTTAGTTGAGTCGCGAAAAAGGCTCAACAGCTCAATGCATCGTTTCCGAATGACCTTCA
>JBEKBA010000269.1:0-3579 GCA_050015635.1 Verrucomicrobiota bacterium | reverse complement strand
GTCGTGGATGCGATCACCGGGCTGGGCACGACTCATCTTGATGTCGATGGCTGGGGTGTGGATGTGATTATCGGCGGTTCGCAGAAGGCGCTGATGATGCCTCCTGGATTAGCCTATTGCGCCGTGAGTGAACGTGCGTGGAGGCGGATGGACTCGACGACCTCCCCGCGATACTACTTTGACCTGCGCAAAGAACGCAAGTCGGCTGCGAAGGGCGAGTCAGCCTACACTCCTGCGACTTCGCTGTTTGCCGCGCTGGGAGCGGCTTTGCAGTTTATTCGTGAAATGGGCAATGGCGACTTGGCCAAGGGGCGCGAAGCACTCATTGACAACGCCGAACTCTGCGCGGAGATGACGCGCGCGGGAGCACAAGCACTGGGCTTGAAACTCTATGCATCAGCCCCGGCTGCAGCGCTCACGGCGATCTGTTCGCCGGATGGAATCGATTCCGGAAAAATCGTAAAAGAGTTCCGCGAATCCTTCGATGCCGTCGTGGCCAACGGCCAGGGCGAAATGAAGGGGCAACTCTTCCGCATCGCGCACATCGGTTACTACGATTATCTCGACACGATCGGCATCCTGGGCGCGCTCGAACACGTCCTCGCCCGCGTGACGGGAAAAGATATCGAGTACGGCACCGCGTTGCGAGCCGCCCAGGAGATTTATGCGCGCGGCCTCGACAAGGCTGCCCAACTGGTTGGAGCTTGAGTGCGTCCGCAAGCTGCTCCTCATCTTAGTTGACCGTAAGGGTCAATTGATCGTAAAGGACATGGCGTTTGAGGTCTCGGCCAAGGTGCCGCCGCTGCCATAAGCGCCCGTTCCGGCCGTTCCGGGATTGGTGACCGTAACCGTGACGGTTGCGGCGGTCGAAATCGACGAGGCCGGGATAATCGCGGTGAGTTGGCTGGCGCTCACGTAAGTTGTGGCCTGAGCGATTCCGTTCCAGTTAATGGTCGCCTTGGCTGAGAAGTTGGTGCCGTTCACGGTTAAAAGGAATGCAGGTTCGCCTGAGTTTGTGGTGGCCGGGGCAAGCTCTGCGATGGTAGGCATGGTTCCGGCTACTGCCGGGGTGGTGGCTTTCTTGCTGTAGCCGCAGGCGATTGTCAATGCGATTAGCGCGGTCAGCAATATTGTCGATAGCGTTTTCATGATCTTCCCTCTGGGGCAGTTGCCCATGAAGGAAGTGTAAGAAGACGTTGAACGTCGGTTGTCAGCCGTGCGTCAAATGTGTGTCAAGAGTTTGTCGCTTTCTCATTATTCATTTTGATCGAGTTTGAAGAAAGGACTATTCCATCGTGAAAATTCTTATTGCCGAAAAAATCTCGGCTTCGGCTGTGGAGCAATTGAAAGAGCCTGGCTGGACTGTGCTTACCGCCGAACAGCTTGACGGCAAACTTGCGTCGGAATTGGAAACCGCCGACGCACTGATCGTGCGTTCGGCAGTGCAGGCGGATGCGGCGCTGCTTTCGCATGCGAAAAAACTGCGTGTGGTTGGCCGGGCCGGTGTAGGCGTGGACAATATCGATCTCGACGCCGCCACACGCCAGGGCATTGCGGTCATGAATACGCCCGGGGCAAATGCCGTGGCTGTCGCCGAACAGACCTTGGGCATGATGCTGGCCATGGCGCGTCATCTTTGCCGTGCCGATGCTCTGATGCATGCGGGTAAATGGGAAAAGAAATCGTTGCAGGGTTCTGAGTTGCGCAGCAAGACCCTAGGCATCGCCGGGTTGGGGCGCATCGGCATGGAAGTTGCACGCCGCGCTCGGGCCTTTGGCATGGAAGTCGTCGGGCACGATCCGTTCGTCTCCGTGGCGGTAGCCAAAGAGCAAGGGATCCGGCTCGTCAGCATGGACGAACTTTACGCTGCAGCGGATTACATTACGTTGCATGTTGGTCTTACGCCGCAGACCACGGGGATGATCAATGAAGCGGCCTTCAAGAAAATGAAAAAGGGCGTGCGCCTGGTGAACTGTGCGCGTGGCGAACTGGTGAACGAAGCCGATCTGGCCAATGCTATGAAGACTGGCCAGCTAGCCGCTGCCGCGCTCGATGTGTTTAACGAGGAGCCCTTGAAGAACTCTCCGCTTCAATCGCTCGACAATGTCATCCTCACGCCACACATCGGCGGTTCCACGCATGAGGCGCAGGAGGCAGTCGGTGTGCAGATCGCGAGGCAGGTTCGCGAATATTTGAAGAATGGCGTGATTCAGAATGCGGTCAACGTGCCCTCGGTTTCGGCGGAAGAATATGCCGAGATGCAACCTTACATCGTCCTCGCGGAACGCATGGGCGCATTTCTTGCGCAGATTTCCGCCGGCTCCATCGAAGAAATTTCGCTCCGCTACAGCGGACACATCTCCGAGTGGAAGACGGAACTGATTCGCAATGCGGCCATCAAAGGGATTCTGAACCAGACCTTGGAAGAGAAAGCCAACCTGGTGAATGCAGCGTCCCTTGCCGATCTTCGCGGGCTCCGCGTTCATGAAGCGCACAAAGCCAAGGCATCCGCCGGAGGCGCAGGCAGCGTTCTCTCATTATTTTTAAAGAGCTCGACCGAAGAGCACATGGTCAAGGGCGCTGTGCTGCATGGGACCGCGCCGCGTCTGGTTCACATTGATGACATCGACGTGGAAGCGCCGCTCGAGCGCAATCTGATCTTCCTGCGCAACAATGACGTTCCGGGCGTCATCGGCAAGGTAGGGACGATTCTAGGGGAGCACCAGATCAATATCGCGAACTTCTCTCTGGGGCGGCGCAACGGCGAAACTTCTTCAGAGCCGCGTGAGGCAATCGCCGTCGTTCACGTCGATAGCCGTGTGCCGGACGAGGTTTTGCGCAAACTGGAGAAAATTCCGGCGGTGCTCCAGGCGAAAGCAGTGGAACTGTTTTGAGAGTGTTGATCTGGAAGAATGGCGCTTCGAACTACGATTGCGAATTATCCCGCCGCAGCTTGCGGCTCTCGGCCAGGAGCGCCATAGAGTGCATTAAATTCTGCAAGGTGATGATGCCAACCAGTCGCTGATCTTCGACGACGGGGATGATGCTGAGGTTCCGCGCCGTCAACTTGCGAAATGCCGAGGCCAGAGATTCCTGTCTAATCGAAACTTCGAATAGCTTGTTCATCACCGATTGCACATACCCGTTGCCTTCGGCGCGCAGCGCATCGAGAATGCGTTGACGCGAGATGACTCCCACCATGTCGCTTCCGCGCACTACGGGAAAATCATCCTGCAAGGAATGCACGGCCTTATCGAGCGCGTCTTCCAGCGTATCGGCCGGGGAAAGAGTCGCGAAATCAGTCAGCATCACCTCTTCCAGGCGCACGTTGTCCAGCACGGATTGAAACACGACGGCGCGTTCTTCCAACTGCGCGGCGGAGAAAATAATAATTCCAACCATGGTCAGCCAGGTGTTGCTGAACAATCCGGCAACCATCAGGATCATCGCCATGGCATGGCTGATCGAAACCGCGCGCCGCGTCGCCGTTCCCGTATCGCTGGTGCGCGCGAAATATGCACGGAGCACGCGACCGCCATCCAGCGGATAGGCCGGCAGCAAATTTAATGCGGCAATATA
>JBEKBA010000268.1:0-2793 GCA_050015635.1 Verrucomicrobiota bacterium | reverse complement strand
TTGAGTACAGGAGCAGATGCTCCTCGCCGTGGAGCAGGGATTGCATTTGGCGGATGCCGATCGGCTTGGCAAACAGGGCTCCAGCGATGTTGGAGGCTTCGCGGTGGGCATCACCAGAACGCCGCCGAGCATCGATAAGCTTTGGTTTCAATAGATTTATCCGCGAGCGGCCCTCTGCGTTATTCATCGAACGAGCCTGGCCGATGGCCGCGGTCAATTCCTCAACCTCATTATCCGCGGCGGCCAGCGCCTGGCGGGTGATTCGGATCCGGTCCAAGGCCGCTTCATCCCGGCTCTGGATCGCCGCATCTTCGGCCGGCTTGAGAATATCACCACCGCTCTGACGCTCGGCGCGCTCGAGGATGTCGAGCATGATGCGCCCCTTGCTCTGATCCAGATATTCCGCGGCCCTTTCGGGCTGATTAAGCCAAAGCTGCGCCCGGACCATGCCCCCATAGGGGTCCCACGCCTGGGCCGTGGTCATGAAACTAAGCCGGTCCGTATCGTCTCCTCCCAAGGATTCACGGGCCTTTTCCAGCGCGTCGATTGAGGTTTGAAAATCGCGCGCCGCCGCCGAAAAATCCTTGGTCTCCATGTATAGATGAGCCAGGGTGCCGCTCCAGCGATAGAGGTTTGGATCGCTCAGTCGTTCGGCCATGGATACCGCCGCCTGGTCCATCGGCAAAGCCTCGGCGCTGCGGCCGAGTGAATCGAGGCATTCGGCGACACTGTCCAGGCTTGTCGCCACGTTCGGGTGGTCGTGATCCTTGTAAATCCTCTTTCGCATCGTGAGCGCCGCCTGATATGCGGGCAAAGCCTCGGCGCTTCGGCCCAACGATTGGAGGCAAACGCCAACATTATTCAGGTCCGTCGCCACATCCGGGTGGTCCTGTTCCCCGTAGATCCGCTTGTTCATTTCCAATGCCGCCTGGAACATGGTCAAAGCTTCGGCGCCGCGGCCCAATGATTGAAGGCAATACCCTACATTGTTTACGCTCAGCGCCGCGTACGGGTGGTCCCGACCCTTGTAGATGCGCTTGTACATCTCCATCACCGCCTGGAACATCGGCAAAGCCTCGTCGCTGCGGCCAAGCGATTGAAGGCAAAAGGCGACATTGTTTTGGCTCAGCGCCACATAGGGGTGGTCCTGATCCTTATAGATCCGTTCGTACATTTCCATCGCGGCCTGGCAAACCGGCAAAGCTGCGGCGCTGCGCCCCAATGAATTAAGGCAAAGGGCGATATTGTTAAGGCTTCTGGCCACATCCGGATTGTCCTGGTTCTTGTAAATCCGCTGGTACATCTCCAACGACGACTGATAGATCGGCAAAGCCTCGCCGCTGCGGCCCAGCGAATAAAGGCAATACGCGACGTTGTTCAGGCTCCTCGCCACATCCGGATTGTCCGGGTCCCCGTAAACCCGCTTGTACATCTCCAACGAGGCCTGATACATCGGCAAAGCCTCGGCACTACGCCCCAGTAAATCGAGGCAAGCGGCGACGTTGTTCAAGCATTGAGCCAAGAGCACGGTGTCACGTCCCTCCGAGGCCCTCGTCCGCAGACTGAGTTCGCTTTGAAACAACCCCAGTGCGCCGGAAAAATCACCGGAGCGGGAATAACTCATCCCTTGCGCGTTGAGTTGATTGGCTTGGTCGTTCAGCGACTGCTTTTCCGAAGCCGTCAACGGACTCGCGTCCGGTCGCGTCGCAGGTTCCTGCGCATACGCAAGCCCGCCCGAGAAACCGGCCAAAATTGTGAGAAGAAATGTCGAGCTAAATATGACGGGCGCTACCTTATGCATGGAAATCTCCCGCCTGAGTTGTGCCCTGAAATCGCCGCGACGGCGAAAGAACTGACCCAGCGTCGTATCGCCCCAAAAAACCATCATACCTAACCGCCCTAAAGGTCGCAAAAATAGCGAAAGTGAAAGCCTGATTGGCGAACGCTATACTTTCGAACGACTTATATGCGTGCCTTTTCCATCCAAACCTTCGGCTGCAAAGTCAACCAATACGAGAGGGAACAGCTCGCATCACTGCTGCACTCCAGAGGTTGGGTGGACTCCGACTCGGATTCAGTTGGGCTAAGAATCATTAACGCGTGCAGCATGACGATGGAGGCAGTCAGGAAGAGCCGGCTGGGCTCCCAGTGACGCCGGTTGCCGGTTTGGGGGCAACGGCCAGCAACCCGCTGGCAGCGGCAAAGGCAAGGACGCCCGGATCGCTGAGGTCCGAAATACCGAATGGTGCCCCGCTAGCGCGGGCCAGGTATGTTATTTGGCGGAAGCCATTTGCTCAAGCAACTTCAACGTGAGTTGCTTTGAACAATCGTCATCCCCTGAACTGAGGATCGCGGTCTGAACCTCGCTATCTTGGTGAGCCAGCCACGCCACCAACCGGGACAACAGCGATACTTGCGTCATGCCCCGTTGTATGCAAAGCACCTCCAGTGCGCGCATTTCGTCTTCGTGAAGACGCGCCGTGATGATTGATTTTCGCGGTGGGCCATTCATCGCGGTGTGTCCATCATCAATCTGCGGCACGTGAGAACCTTTGGCAGCCAGCTCCGTCGCTGGCGCCGTCTACGGATGGAAATACGTCGGTCGTTTTGACGGCCCCTTTCGGGTCAGTTCGACACCAGCATGCTTTTTCACAAACTGTGCCGGAGTGGGGACGAGCTGGCCAAATCGCTTTTTGATTTCGGTTGGGACAACGCCCGCCTTGCCGGCTGACTTCACAAACTCGACGACGCCGTTGGCGATCTTCTTTAGTGCTTCTGGACTGCGACGAATGC
>JBEKBA010000267.1:0-4017 GCA_050015635.1 Verrucomicrobiota bacterium | reverse complement strand
CTGGATCAAGTTGCTCTGTCGCAATGGTCCAGTCGTAGATTGTCTTGGCGTGCAATCTCTGGTTCGTGTAAAGCTGTTTCAGTGCGAGATTATGAGCAACGCGAAAGATCCAGCCGCGAAGGTTTTTCCGAGATCTACGTAATTGCAGATGTCGAAAGAGGGACAGGAACACTTCCTGGACAACTTCTTCAGCATCATGCACCGAAATGCCAAACGAGAGCGTATAGCGAAGAAGCGGGTCGCGAAACTGCTCAAAGAGTTCTATAACCTCGCGCTCAATCTCCGAGGGCTTCGCCGAATGCGCCGTGTCGGCGATGGTTGGGAAAGACAGCCCGTTGATCGCATCGGTGGGAGACATAGCTCGGATCCCTAGCATGTATATTCTATTTTCCCCTCTTTTGTTCAAGTGTTTTCAAATACCTCTTTTTTGAGAACTCGCTTCATTGCCTTGAAAAAAAACACTGAACAAAACGACCAGAAATGGAATTTTATAATTAAGGGACGGAAAAACTGACCTTGCTCCATCCGAAAGTAGCTATTCCAACTGGGCAACAATTAAACATGAAAAAGTTGCTGATAATGGCCATACTTCTGTGGGCTCTTCCCATGCTGGCGCAAAGCTTCACCGGGGAATTGCGTTTAACCGTCTCCGATCCCACTGGAGCAGGCGTGAAAAGCACAGTTGAACTCATCAGCCAGGCCAACCAGTATCGCGCTACCTTGACCACCGACGATCAGGGCAATCTCGATGTCAAGCGACTGCCTTACGGCATTTATGAGTTGAAGGTTGAGGCGCCAGCCTTTGCTAAGGTTTCCGAGCCGGTGGACATACGTTCCGCTCTCCCCTTGGACCGTACGATTCGGCTGAAAGTCGCTTCCGTTTCCGAAACGGCGAATGTCACCGCATCCGCCACGTTGGTTGATCCCTATCGCGTAGGTTCGGTCAATGAAATCGGTGTACAGGCGATTCAGAACCGGCTGACCGCGCTGCCCGGCCGTTCCATGCAGGATCTTGTGAACTCCGAACCGGGTTGGCTCTACGAAGGCAATGCGGTCCTCCATCCTCGCGGATCGGAATATCAGACGCAATTTGTCGTGGACGGCATACCTCTTACCGACAACCGTTCTGCCAGCTTTGGCCCAGAGCCTGCCGAAGCCGATGACATCGAATCCATCAAAATTTATACGGCAGGCATGCCCGCGGAATTTGGCAGAAAGATGGGCGGCGTGGTCGAGGTCAATACTCTCAAAAACCAGGACCCGGGATTTCATGGCCAGCTCACCATGTTCGGCGGCACTTACGACACGGGCGGAATCAATACTCAGGATCAATACACGTGGGGCAAGAACACGTTTGGCCTGAGCGCCTCTGGCAACATGACCGGCCATTATCTCAACCCGGTAGTCCCTGAGAATTACACCAACAACGGCACGGTCGCTGATTTTTCGGCGAGCTACGAGCGCGAACTCACGCCGAAGGACCGCCTCACCATGATCGTCCGCCATGAGCTCGCGCGCTATCAAATCCCCAACGAACTGGTGCAGCAGAACGGGGCATATCTGCCGAACGCCAACAACACCGTCGGCTGCCCACCCGTTCCCCCGGGAGATGAACCCAGCGATTGCGTTTATATTCCTGGCGGGCAGCTACAGACGGGCGATAACTTTGAAACCATGGGGAGCATTTCCTTCCAGCACATTTTTTCTTCCGACGCGATCGGCGTGGTCCATGGAATGTCCCGCGATAACTCCACCGACTTTTATTCCAACCAGAACTCCTGGCCCCTCAATGCCACCAATCACAACGACTTCAAGGAAATCTATTTCAACAGCAGTGTCTCGGTTCATCGTGGCCGGCAGGAATTTAAAGCGGGTATCGAAACCGACAACATATTCCTGCACGAAAACACCAGTTATGTAATACCCGACTGCGCAAGTCCTAACGATCCTCAATGTCCCATTGATCTAGGAATCCTGGATTCCGGCGCGATAAGCTTTGCCTTCCAGGCTCATCGTCCGGATCTCGAACAATCGGCCTATATCGAGGATGCCATCCGGCTCGGCAACTGGTCGATTGATGCAGGGCTGCGGTGGGACCACTACCAATTGCTGTTGAATCAGAATGCTGTGAGTCCGCGTCTCGCGGTTTCGCGCTACTTCGCCTCCGCCGGCATAAATGTTCACTTCTCCTATGATCGTATCTTCCAGACGCCATCCTTCGAAAACATACTCTTAGCCAGTTCGCCGGCTGCCGAGGCGATCGATACCAGCATTCCCGCAGTGCAACTGCCGGTGCAGCCTTCTCACGGCAACTATTATGACGTGGGAGCGCCGCAGGCATTCCTCGGAAAACTGCGGTTTGATGGGAATGTGTTCCGTCGTCAAGTGAGCAACTATGCCGATGACTCCCAAATTCTAAGTACGGGGATCAGTTTTCCCATCGCATTTGACCACGCCATCCTCTACGGGGCGGAGGCCAAGCTTGAAGTTCAGCAATGGGGACGATTTTCCGGCTTCGCCAGCTATTCCTATATCGTAGGGAATGCTTGGTTCCCGGTAACGGGTGGATTGTTCCTAGGAGATGATGCGATCAACCCGACCACTGGGCATTTTCCCGACTCGCAGGACCAGCGGAATACCGTGCGCGCTCGCGTCCGCTATCAGGTTGCCGGGCGCTTGTGGGTTGCCCTGGGAGCCGATTACAACACCGGACTGCCATTTCAACCCGATCTGACTCCGCAGCAATATGCCACGGAATACGGTCAAGTGGTGGTGAATCACCTCAATTTTAATCGCGACCGCATCAGTCCGTACTTCACCCAGAATGCTTCGGTAGGCGTCGATCTCTACCGGCGGGAAAAATATTCGGTACGCTTTCAGGGCGACGTCGCGAACCTAGGCAACACGCTTGAACTAATCGATTTCGGAGGGCTGTTCTCCGGCAACGCAATCGGACCGGCACGCCAATACACCTTTCGCCTGGTAAATACTTTCTAGGACCGGCATTCCACGATCGGAGAATTTCATCGCCGTCACCCATCTTTCTACGTTGAAAACCGATCCCCGGCATACTGGGAAATGCGTCATAATTCATGATTATGCGTAGACAAGAATGCGTGATGCCATCAAGGATCATTTGCTTTTGTTTGTTGACGGTTATTTTAATGGCTCCGGGAAGACTCCTCGGGACAGATCCCCCGAAAGTTCCGAACAACGTGGCCTACGTAAGTGAAGAGGATGGCGGAATCAGCGTGATTGATTTGGCGACGCTGAAAGTGATTGGCCGCGCCGGATCGAGTGATCTCGCTCCCCGAGGAATCGCGGTGACTTTTGACGGGCAATATGTCCTCACTTCGAACAAGAACACAAGCGATGTCGCGGTCTTCAGTACGCGGGATCTGCGCCTGAGGAAGCGAGTTCCTATCGGAGAGGGGCCCGAATTCATTAAGATCAATCCCGCCGGTGACCAGCTTTTTGCAACTTTTGAACCTAGCTCACAGGGTGGGCCACCAGCGACTACGAAAGCCGTAGCGGACGACAGCGATAACGGGCCGCCAGCTCAGATTGCCTCCTTCCATGTTGGAGATTGGGTGCCGGGTCCGGTTTCCACCGCGGGCCATGAAACCGAAGGCATCGAATTCTCGCGCGATGGAAAGTTGATGTTGGTAGCCAATGAATCGCAGGAAACCATCGGAGTATTTGACGAACCCACTGGAAGGCATATACGGGACATCGATCTGAAAACCTACGGGATCCGGCCGCGCGATGTGAAAGTTTCTCCGCAGGGTGACAAGTACGCGGTGACGATGGAAAACTCCGGGACGTTACTGACGATGGATCTCAGCTTTAAGGTAATCAAGTCTGTGCCAACCGCAGCGAAGCCCTACGGAGTCGCGTTCGACCGGGCGGGCAAGCGCATTTTTGTTTCTGCCGCGCAGGCAGGCAAACTCCAAGTGTTTTCCGCGGACTCTCTCGAATTGCTTGCCGAGGCTCCCACTGGGAAGAGGTGCTGGCACT
>JBEKBA010000266.1:0-4102 GCA_050015635.1 Verrucomicrobiota bacterium | reverse complement strand
AAAGAGCTGCTCGCAGCCGGGCTCGCACCCGGCACCGTCCGCGCCTCGATCGGCCTGGAAGACCCCGAAGATCTGATCGAAGACCTGCGCCAGGCGTTGATTTAGTCCCTCAGCACAATTGCGGCGCAAACAAAAAGTCCCTTCCGGCGAATCGCCGGAAAGGACTTGGGAGTACCCAACTTTTCGCGCGCCTGTCTTTCTAGAAGTGAAGCTTCATTCCAAACTGCAATTGTCTGGCACCCGTCGTGCCATCGTTGCGCCCAACCTCCGCTGACGATTGCCCGAAGAACGATCCGTCATTGATGAAATTATCGGGTTGTTGGAAGTTCGGGTGATTGAAAAGATTGTAGTACTCGGAACGGAACTCGACCGTGAAACGCTCAGTGATTTTGGTGTTCTTTGCGATAACCATGTCAAAGTTCTTGTACGACGGGCCGTAGAAGGAGTTGCGGCCTACGTTCCCTGGACCGCCGAATAGTGGAAACATAAAAAGGCCCACGTTCGGTCCAGTTTGAGTTATGGGCATGGTGACTGGGACGATCGACGGACTCGTACTGAAGGAAGCTCGCTGGGTCGCGCCCGTGCCATCGCTGTCGATGCCTGCCGCGAAGACTTCGAACGGGAATCCGCTTTGCAGCGTGGCAATCCCCGACCAAGACCACCCTTCGAGGACTATACCGAGAATTCCGCTGTTGAGACGGGCCTTGCCGCGACCGAAAGGCAGCTCCGCGATGTAGTTGATTACTGCGCGGTGCCGGACATCGAACGACGAGCTGCCCTTTTCTCGCTTAAGTTCGTTGGAATTCGGCGGGAAAACCGTCTGGTCCTGCTGTGGCAGGAAAGCATCGCTGGCGTCGTCAATCGCGTGCGCATACGTGTAATTCACTTGGAAAGACATTCCATGTGAGAACTGCTTGGTAAGGGTAGTCTGCAGAGAATTGTAATTGGACTGGGCTATGCTGGAGACTTCGTTTGAGTGAAAAGCGGCGCTGTTATTGACAGCGTTGAACGGAAGTGTTCCAAGCTGTTGCCCGATGTAGAGATTGTTTCCTTGAACGCTTTCTACTGAAGGGTCCGCAGTCGGGGAATCGACGCAGTTAAACGCGTTAGGAACACTGCAAAACGCCCTTAATTGCGCAACAAGGGCCGGATTCGGGGCGTTTCCGTCAACGACCCGAAGCAAACGGTTCGCTTTGTTCCCGACATAGTTGACTTCGAGAACGAAGTGGCCCCCGAGTTCTCGTTGTATCCCAAGGTTGCGTTGTTGCACGTACGGAACGTGAAAGTTCGGATTAATCGTTGCCGGGAAACCCGCCGAATTTACCGCGGGCACTGGCAACTCGAAGTCGACAAGCGTCGGAGTCGGAGCTGGCTGTGTGGCAGGGATCGGTATGTTCGAGATCTGATCCGCCGGGCTTGGCCCAAAAGTGTCAAAGGCGCTATTCACGAAAGGCAGCGAAAATGGTGGATTCGAGCGCGTGTCTCCGGTCAAATTAAAAAACTGACGATCTCGAAAATAGCCAAAACCGCCGCGAATCGAGGTTTTTCCGTCCTTGAATGGATCCCAGGCGAATCCGATACGGGGTTCAAAACCCTTGACGTCGTTGACGTACAGAGGATTCGATCCGCCACGGGTCACGGTAGAAAACACAATTGGACTGGGCCCGGCGAGCTCTTCTGGCGTCGCGCTCGTTAGCTGGTCCCTGATCACCCAGGGAACTCCATCCCATTCGTAGCGCATCCCAAAGCTTAGCGTCAGGTTCGGCCTCACCTTGTATTGATCCTGAATGAATCCGGCCATGTCCCGCTCCCGGAAACCGCGCTCATCGCTGGATATTCGTGTGCCGCTGGTATCGAAGAGCTGCGTTTGGGACTCTTGAAACACGCCGCCCAGAAGTCCCCAGACCGCATCCTCGACCGCAGGATTGTTGAAGGCCGTCGTATTCTGCAGAGCAGACGTGCCGGTATTGGTGGCAATCGCGAAATTGGGAGTGGAGCGGGTACTAAAGTTGTCAAAATCGTTCGAGTAATTATCCCCGAATTCGTAGCCGAACTTGATGGTGTGACGACCTTTTACCCAGGTAACGTTGTCGCCGATATTGTACGTCCCGAAGGGTCGATCCTGGCCGTTGCTGTCGCCCAGGGTAACGCAGCCCACTTGAGTAAAGGCCGGAAGATCCCAATCGCGTCCTCGACCAAACGCATCGACACCAGCCAAGCTCAGTCCGTCGATTGTGCTTATTCCGTTGCACGTAAAGCTCTGGAACGACCGGTTTCCGCCCGCATAGAAATCGTTTTGCAAGGTCGGTGATATAACGCTGGCGAGATGTCCATTCAAGCTCTGGGTGAGTCCGGTGAAGCCGTCTCCTCCGATTCCGGGAAGCACATTGGTACTTCCCCCATTGTCGGAGGCCTTATTTGCGAGGTACCGGATGCTGATTGTATTCCTCGGAGTCAACACGTAATCGACCTTTGCGAGGTAATTATTTGCGTTGACGAGGTCAGTATCACCGAAGAAAAATTGCGATGATACCCCTTGAATGACGGCCGGACCGTTCGCTGCAGGGTAGAAATTCAGAATTTTCTGGGTTTGAGGATCCAAAGCAAGCCCGAAGGCGTTATTTGCCGCACCGGGCGTACTTACGTTGATATTCACTGGGCCCGCGGTCGGGTCGGTATAGACAAAGTTGCCCGTTTTGAAAGCCGCGTCCGGGACATTCGCTACGGTGGTGGTAGCGGTTGCAAATCGATTGCCCTCATAGTTAAAGAAATAGAACAATTTATTCTTGATCACCGGGCCGCCAATGGAAGCTCCAAACGTATTGCGCACATAGGGGCTCTGCCGTCCGGTATCGGGAGTATTGAAGAAGTCGCGAGCACCGAGCGCATTCCAACGACCGAAGTAATATACGTCGCCGTGGAAATCGTTCGTTCCACTTCGCGTGATGATATCGATTACGGAGCTCGAATTGCGACCAAATTCCGGAAGATAGCTATTGGTTATAACTCGAAATTCTTGAGTCGCGTCGGGGTTCAAAGTCGCTAACCCGGATCCCGGAACGCCTGGGTCGTTGTTATTCGTTCCATCCAATTGGAAGTTATTATTCCGGTCCCTCCCGCCGTTTATGGAAAAACCACCACTCCCGGTGTTGGTGTAGGTGGTTCCCGGCGTGAGCAGGACGAGTTGGTAGGGATCTCGCAGAATCAAGGGCAGCGCTGCAATTTGCTTTTCGTCGACGACGTTGCTTATTTGGGAGTCGGTGGTGTCGATAGGCACAACGTTGGTACCCTCGACAGTCACGACTTGCGCAGCTGTGCTGATCTCTAGCTTGGCGTCTAAAGTGAGCGCTTGATCCACCGTAAGCGTCACGGACTCAAATTTGAGAGTTCGGAGCCCGGCCTTCGAAACCGAGACGTCGTATATGCCTGGCGTGAGACTCGCGAAGCTATAGGTCCCGGTTTCTGTTGACTCAGTCTCGCGAGTAGCATTAGTGGCGTGGTTCAGTGCGGTAATTGTAGCGCCGGGAACCACGGCCCCGGAAGGATCGGTAACCGTGCCGTTAATCGAGGCGGTCTGGGCGTGAAGTAATGCGGGCATCGACAGCAGCCCTAACAGAATTGTTAGCGCACCTAGAATCCGGACCTGCGCATTCATGAATTTCATCACTCCCCCCAACGCCTGGTTACGAAGCTGCTTAAGGGACTGTACAGAACTGTACAGAAAGGTGGTTCCCCTACACAGTTTCGTAACGGCTATACGTAATTTGGAATATGCGCAGACGTAGTGTCCCCGCATGAAACCACAACGATCTCATTCTATGGGACTTACGTGGCCAATCCCGTCCCCTGCCACCCCACTTAATTGTATCGCTATTGATGAGGTAGCACGCAGGTATCCAAACTTACGGAAGCCGAATGGTGGATCAACCGAAAAATCGGACGATTAAGCGCAAGTCGCCGAGTTCCTGAGACGAATAGCGTTTCGTGAGGCCGAACCGCGAGCGACAATTGCCCGGGTACGTGATGCAGTCGGGCCAGCGGCCGATGGTACTCAATGTCGTGGGTCGGGCAATGGCGAGTACGGCAATACCATTGACCGGGG
>JBEKBA010000265.1:0-3245 GCA_050015635.1 Verrucomicrobiota bacterium | reverse complement strand
TTCCAGCTTGTAGCGGAAGTGAATCTTTTCCGGTGCGACAAAACTAAGCGCCGTGTAATCAATGGAGAGATCGCGTACGTGCGGCGCTAACCGCAGTTCCTTCGAAGCTTCGTACGCCTTGCCGTCGGCAACGATCCGCTCAATGTGTACGGGCGGCGGAACGATATTTCTTCTCGGAGTTTCTTTTGGGTCAACCCACGCCAGGCCTCTTGTCGCCGTGAACCATATCCGCCCGTCCGTGCCCTCGACGGCCTTCGGAAATGGAGCTTCAGCCTGAATCTGTCCCGGAAGACCATCGAAGGAATCAAATCGCTCCCCCTGAAAGCGATAGGAGGGATCCCGCAAAGCTCGTTCTGCCTCGTCTCTTGAAACGTGTATGACGCCGCCGGTCGCAGCCAGCCAAAGCCCACCGCTCCCCGCATCGACAATTCCGGTTACATCTTCCAAGGAATCCAAAGCCGCCGGTCGGATGACACGAAATTGGCCCTTGTCGATGAGAACGAGCCCGCCTGCTCCGCCTGCCCATATCTCATGCGGAGCATGCTCGGCGAAGGCCGCGACATAGCGTAGAGGGCGGTCCGGCTTGAGGGAATAGTTGACGATCTTTCCCTGATCCATCGTGATGACGTGGCCCTCATAAGTTGATACCCAGATGAGCCCCGTGCTGTCGGAAAACATGTCTGCGACGTGCTGTTTAGCCACTTCCGCCGGAGTCGCCCAAGATTTCCAGCGATGATTGTCCCAAGAGAAAAAACCATAATCATCTGCAAAGGCCCACAGCGTTCCAGTTCTGTCACCAGCGACTTGCCAGTAGCCGAAGCTCCCGGCGACACTGCTTGGAGACTGTGCCAGTTTTTGGAATCTGCCGTCCTTCCATTCTCCAAGCGAATTACTCATTATCCAGGTCAGGCCAGCAGGATCTCGATAAGGTTTGAATGCTTCAAAGGGGGTAAATGATATATGGCTGGAGTCGCCACGGATTCGCCCAACATAACTGTAGCTGCCGACAACCCAGATACCTCCGCCGTCAGCCGGCGCAATTACGCTTTGAATGACCCATCCCGGCAGGGCAACCGGAACCAGTGCGGTGTCGCGGAACTGGTCCAGTCCATCCCTCGTTGCCACCCAGATATTTCCCTCTCGGTCTTCGAGTGCGGGAATGCAGTGATCGGCACTCAAGCCGTCTTTCGAGCTGAAAATCTGCAGGGCGTCACTGGTCTTCGAGAGCGGCCCTTTTCTTAGCCGCTCAGGATGCGGAACCCGGACAATTCCGTAGCTATCCGTCGTTATCCAAAGACTTCCGTTGCGGTCGAAGAAAAGGTCGTTCGCGGCAAAAATCCTGACCACCAGCGGATCGTTATTAGGACATTTTGCAGCGGTTTCTGCCGGGGTGGTAAGTGCCTCGCACCGGGCCACAGCGGCGGATTTTACGCTAACGGACTTGTTGATGGCGCGTATATAACTGTCACTGTCCGCCAGCCATATCGTGCCGTCCGGCGCTTCAGCGACCGATGTCGAGTAGCCGGCGAATGCGCCCGTCGGTTCAAATCGCCTTGATCCCTGCTTGAGATAAAGGGCCGTTCTGTTGACGCCGGCCCAGAGAGTCCCGTGGCTATCCACAAACAATACTGTTGAAGTCTTGGTTGGCACATCTTCGGGGAAGTTCCAATCTCTGCCAATGTGTTCCCACCGAGTACCGTTGAAGCGTATGAGTCCCGTCTCGGTATTTGCCCAAATGGTGCCTTCATGGTCCCGGACGATGGCGGTGGGTATCGATACTACACCGTCAGTTCTGCGATAGCATTTGACATCGCCGTTCCGCAGGAGACAGATTTCGTTCTCATACCCGTAAGTCCCATAGGCGATCCACAAGCTGCCATCGGGCAGCGCCAGCAAGCTTTGTACCGCGATTCCGGGAAGCTGGTCTCCGGAACTCGGCTGATACCGTTCAAAGTGAACGCCATCGAATCGAAAGAGCCCGGTATCAGAGCCTATCCACAAAAATCCATCTGTGGTTTGTGCCAGAGCCAGCGCGTTGCCGGGATATCCGTCCTTTTCGCCCCACGCCCGGTGCGCAAGCTGATGGATGTCGCGACCCGGATCGAGCGCGAATGCGCAGGCGCACCAAGCCAGTACAACAGAAAACAGCGTAGCGAGACCCGCCTGATGCCCCACTCGTCACCCCTTTCGGAGCGCGCCCCGTGCCCCACATCTTATCGCATCACCCCTCGCTGCGGTCGCTGAACCCGCAGCTTCGTCGCTTTCGCAGAAACGAGGGCAACGAACGGCGGGAGGCCGCATCCCCTTTGGAGCCTCACAAGCGGATATCGCGTTCCAACGTGAATTCCGTTTCACGGAGACGATGCAGCTCGCTTCCGGGGCGAATTCTTCAACAACTTCAACCACCCAAACTTCGGCCCTCCCGATGACAACATAACGGACCCACTCTTCGGCCATTCGATAGCGACACTCCCGAGTAGCCTTGGTTCTAGTGGTGGTAACGGGGGCCTCAATCCGCTATATCAAATCGGCGGTCCGCGTTCGATCCAACTCGCCCTCAAGCTTGTATTCTGAGCAATTCACAGTTTTCGCGTCGCCCGTTACACGCCGAGTCGATGAGTCGAGCCCGAGAAAACAAAACACCAATACCACGCGAAAAACCGCTGTCGGTCGTCAATCATGTGTTTGCCCTGACACTTACCTTATATCCCCAAATCTTTCTTGCGCTCCTCCGTACTCCTTTCCGACAAATGTGATTTGATTTGTCAGTGCTTCTTTATTCGATGAGAGGCCCTCGGCAAAGCGAGAGTAAGCCTCTCGATCGAACAAGGCAGCGTCTGTGAATGAATTAAGCTCACTGCGCTTAAGGGTTCACCATCGGCGGTGAGCTTTCGAACGCCGGCTGGAACATCCATTCCCTGCTCAAAACCGTTCCGCCGCAAGATCGCAGTTATCGAGGCGTTTGAGGATCCCGACCTTGGAGCGAGCCATGGCGATCCTCCTGAAGTCTTTATAATGCCGCTAACTCGATCTCGCCCTAAGTCGATTTCGATAGCTTGTCCGTGCTGCAGTCCCAAACGGGCGATGTCCGAACTACCGATGCGAACGTATAAAACCGAACCTTCGGCAGAAAGTCGTCGAATATGCGCGGTAAGATGAACGCTTGTGAAATTGGCTCCAGTAGACATGTGACTGGCCTCCTTCGAGTCGCATCGCGATCTTTATGATCGAATTGTACGGCGGTG
>JBEKBA010000264.1:0-2513 GCA_050015635.1 Verrucomicrobiota bacterium | reverse complement strand
GCGTGATGGGCCTGCGATAAGCGCCGCGAGCCAGCGTGGAAAGAATCTTTTTGGCGCAACCGACCTCCTCGCTGGCATTAGCGGGCTTGCAGACGAAAATCTTGCGGCGGCTAGGCGTGTCTCCCGGGCCGGTTGCATTGTACGGCCCCGCGATCACTACTTGATCGATGTGCGGGAGCCCGGCCTCATTTACAGGGTCCAGCGTAGTTCGCAAAAAAGGTTCCAGGATGTAATCGTCTTCGGCCGCGTTCTTTTGGAGGAAGGTGACAGCCACGGTGCGCGGACCGGCCCTTACCGGAACATGCGCCTGCAGCCGCGATTCAATCATCATGCGCGCTTCGGCTGGATTCTTGACCAGCGCTTCGGTATCGGATGTTCCGCCCACCGAAGCCAGAAAGACGCGCGCGCCGTCCACGAGAATTTCCAACTGATGCGCTTCTTCCAGGCCCCGGATCACATCCACGGTGTTACGCGCGAGAACTACTTTGATGGCGTACTTGCCATCCAGCGGGAAATTGTAATGCATGAGCAGACCGCCGCGGGTGCCGAGCGGCATACCCTCCACGCGGTTGGCCTGTGAAAGATCGGGCCGCGTGCGAAATGTTTGCGCCACTGCATCCTGGGTGGGATCGCCAACCGCCAGGCGGCTCACCTTGCGCGATGCCGACACATAGCGCTCCAGCAGCACGGGCGAAACGCCGAGCACATCGGCATTGTTGTCAAAACCGTAGCTTTCGTCGTCGGGCGGCAGCAGCGTCGAAGCGTCGACCTCTAACCCAAGCAGATCGCGAACCGAGTTGGCGTACTCGGTGCGATTCAAGCGATGCAGCGTAGCGTGGCCAGGATTGGGACTGGTGGCGAACGATTTGTCGAGCGAAGCCTCTAAATAGGACACCAGAGCGCCAGTTTCGGACGCGTTCGGTTTCGGCATGCCGGAGGGCGGCATCGCGCCCACGCTCAGCTTGCGAATCACCTTTTCCCAGGTCTCGGCATTCGCCGGAACATTCGTAACGTCGATGTTTTGGAGGGTCAGACCGCCGGTCTTGGCGCGATCGCTATGACAGGTGACGCAGTATTTGTCGAGTAGCGCACGCTCGGGCGCCGCGGTCTGTCCAAAGGAAAGCTGGAACCCAGTCACGCCGACGCAAGCTATAGCAAAAGCAATGTTCTTCCGGATGATTCGCACGCGTTACCCGTATGAATCTTATACCAATTAGCTCTTGCATGCAAGGGTACCCAAGAAAGCCTCGGTTTCGGCCTGAAAACGTGAAAAGAGGCGAGTGTCCGAGGCCCTGAGGCCAATCCTGCATGCTGCATGCGCGGGTGGTCGCATTCGAGCGGCTATAATGATATTTCGGATACGCGCTAGCTGACTTTGTGGAAAGTATGGAACCGAGTCTTGATCGGGAACGCCAGCAGGCCCACGCACTGCTCGATCTCTTGCCCGCCGAAAAGCTGAATGCGGTCCTGAGTCTGCTCGAAGTAATGGTAGAGCCGCTGTCCAGCTTGCTGGCCCTGGCTCCGCTAGAAGAAGAGGAGCTCACCTCCGAAACCGCTGAAGCACTGGACCGCGCCCGTGCTTCGCTCGCTCGCGGCGAAGGCATCCCGCACCAGGAGATCCTCCGCGAGTTCGGCTTGAGGACGTTAGCGGCATCGGGGATGCGAAAAGCTCAAGACGCCTCGGAGCGCGGCCACGCCTCACTGTTTTACAAAAACCTGCTTTCTCTGGTCGAAAGCAACCCGTTCGTGGATAGAGCCTTCGGCTCCGTGCCCAGGTTCCCAGGTGAAGTCCCAGTGGCCGGGACGAATGGGCTTTGCTCCGAAGACCTGCTCAACCCACGAAACCACTTCCGGTTTTCCACTCTCAGTGAGCCTTTCAACTCCATACTGAACAGCGCGATCTGATTTCGGGCTGTATCCGAGTACGGTTGTCAGCGAAATTGCGCAAGCTTCATACTCAAACAGCACGAACTGTCCCGCAACTCCCTCTCCGGTAAGATCCCGAAGGTTCAGGATAATCGGTGCGCCTTCCTTATCTGAGCCGACCCGAGGAACATAGTAGGAGCCATTTTGGACCTGGAATGGTATTGGGAAGCCATGGTCCTTTTCTTCGGTACCCTCATACATCCCTTGGATCTCGATGGTGTTGATAAGTTTCTTATTCGTCGCGTCGAACAGCGAAAGTCGAGCGGGCCCATACCAATGATCCCCATAGACCCAGTCGGCGCAACCAAGACCCCCACTCTCCTGGCGAACCACCTTGGTCGCGTGGAGCATCCATAAGACCAATCCCCTTGAGTTTCTCCCGCCAACCTTCAGGTCCGCTATTTCGATTACCTTTGCCTCTGACGGTAGCAGACCGATGATCCATGCTGACTTTGCGCCCTGTCCGGCGAGATTCGCCGCCAGCAATAGGGCGGCCGAACTACTCAACACAACACGGAATGCCTCCACCTGATTCCTCCAGCGCTGCAGCAGCTACGGCGTTGCTCGCCCGAAGGCTGCGGCGGCCA
>JBEKBA010000263.1:0-2828 GCA_050015635.1 Verrucomicrobiota bacterium | reverse complement strand
ACTTTGGCTTTTTTGCCTTGGGGAACTTCGTCCCTCCTGGCCCTTCCTCGATTCTCTCCAGAACTTCTCCGATCGTCCGATAGAACAGCGGGATGAGCAACAGGAAGCCTAATTTCCAGTTGACGTTCAGTCCCGTCAAGACCGTCGTCATTCTTTGGTTTTGATACCCACCAGCCCCGAATACTATCCATGCGATCAATAACACGACCGTAAGCCAAATCAATGCAGCGACTAACAAAACACTTGTAACTTCCGCCCACTTCAAGAGAGTGTTTAGGAACGAGTCCTTGGGATGCTCTATGGGTTCGTCTGGCATGAATCTCCGCCGCTCGAAGTAGGCACACTCCCGTCATATGATTTGAGTGTCGCTCAAACCGCTCTGCGTGGCTGATGGGAGTCAGCGCCACGCGCTGTCCCCGGTTGTATCACGATCAAGCGGTCATCAGATCGCGGATGTCCCAAACACGGCTTGCGATGCCCGCTTCCGTCGCCGGACTGACGCGAAGCGTTTGATGAACCTTAGCGCAGTTGTCAAAGCAAACCTGTAGGGGTGCGGCTTCGAGTTCCTTCCTGAATCGACATGGGACGGCGAAAAGAATGAGATCGTATTCCTGACCGCAAGGGACTGATGCGAGCTTTTACTACAGTTTCCGGATCGCCGTCTGTGTATCTTTTTACGGAATCCCTTTTGTGGATTGCCTCCCAGCCCCGATAGTCCTGCATCACATGGAACGCATTATCAAGAGCATCCTGCTGGGTATCGAAACGGAGCCAGGCGGCTTTTCCCGGTGCTTTATATGATGTAAAGTATTGCAATTTGCTATCTCCTCGTTAGGACACCGCTACCCGGACAATCGTTTACGCCCAGCGGTCGCGCCTCCATGTCAAAATAAGGATGGAGGCCGCACCGAGGAACACCCATGACCCGAACGATCGAGATTCCGATTCCAGAGGATCTGCTGAGGCTTGTGGACGAGAAAGCCCGGAGGACTGGGCTCATGCGGGACGCCTACATTCGTGCTGTCCTTTCGAAGGAAGTCACGGCCGAACCCTCCATTAGCGAGATTCTCGCGCCGTTCCGCGACCAGGTTGAGGGTAGCGGAATCAGCGAGGAAGATCTTGATCACCTGTTTTGGCGACGCTCGTGACGAGTATCACAAGGACAGGTTCCCGCGGACGGATGATGAGCGCTGACCGTGGCGAAGTTCCGCGCAGTATTCGACTGCATGGTATTCCTTCAGGGCGCGGCGCGACGAGAAAGTGCTGCTGGCGCTTGTTTGCGCCTGTTGGAGTTGGATGGAGTCGAGTTGTATGTGTCTCCGCAAATTGTAGCTGAGCTCCGAGACGTAATGACTCGTCCGCGGGTGCGGCACAAGTTTCCTGCGTTGACGGACGATCACGTTAACTGGTTTCTGGCCGCGCTTCAGAGAAAAAGCGTTTTCGTTCCGCAAGTTCCGCGCATCTTTGTTTATGACCGGGATCCACAAGGATGAGCCCTACATCAATCTCGCGATTATTACGGCCGCGGATTACCTCGTCAGCCGGGATGCCGACCTCCTGGACCTCGGCAGAGATTCGGACGTTGATGGCGAACGTCTCAGGCGCCATAGTCCGCGCTTGCGAGTGTTGGATCCAGTTGAATTCCTGGTGGAACTTCGTCGCCAATTGTAGTCGAACGGTGAACTCCCACTTACACGGGCCCCTCGGCCCTGCCTCCCATCCGCAAGCCTTCCCACAATCCGCGCCACTTGCGCAGGACCAGCTCCGCCAGGTTCAGCAATATTGCCAGAGCCAAAAGGTAAGGCCACAGTTCGAGGGCGGATGGTATCGTGCGGCCGTATGAATCAAAAACCGTCTCTAGCGGCGGATTGTACCGGCCGCCAGTGGAAGCCGCCACCTGATGCAATAACTGATCATTGGCTCCATATTCGGTCATCTCGTCTTCCTGGCGATAGAGGCCCACTTCCGGAAAAGCGCGCGATTCGGCCAGCGGGCGCACCCGGAACAACCCTTGCCGTTCGCCGATAGCGACGCGCGCCCGGTAATGCCCCGCAGCCATCTTTGTCACCTTCAGCGGCGATCGGTATCCGTTCGGCCCGAACACGTAGATATCCGGAATGGCAGCGGGCTCGGGTACGTTGTGGGCCAGGCGGTAATCCGCAACGAGTTCGCCGGTGGAGCGGTCGAACTCCGCGGAGGCTTCGCTGGCGGTGGCGTGCGGTAGCAAGTCGTGAAAAACATTGGCCCACAGCTTATCGAATCCGGGCCATTCCACCCAGGCCGCGGCCCAACGATTCTTGGCGTCGGAGGTGAACACGGCCGCGCGGCCCAAGCCGTACTGCCACCGCACCAGCAAGGGATCTTCGGGGCTGGCGCGAAGAATCAGATCGGCCGTGGGCCGGGCCTGAAAACGCACGTAGCCCCGCAAGGGTGGGGCGGTCTCAATGTTCACGCCATCCAGAATCTCGGCGTGGTTGGCTATTTCGGCGTGGACGTCTTTTTCTACCGCGGTCGATCCCGTGTGTTCCTGTACATCACGCAGGACGATCTGCTCCAGGCCGGATGGGTCGTTTAGAAAATAAGCCTTGCCCTGCGCGAGTTGAGCCACCTTTTCCAGGAACGCGCGGTTGACATCCTGCCCGAGGCCCACCGTAGAGATGGTCACGTGATTGGCCAGCGCCTCCTTGGAGAGCGACATGCTGTCACCTTCCTCGGAGATACCGTCCGTGAGCAAGACGATGTGCTTGTAGATCGCTTTGGAGGGCAGGATACGGTGGTAGGCTTCGCTGAGCGCGGGTGCAATCTGCGTACCGCCATCGGGAGTAATG
>JBEKBA010000262.1:0-5985 GCA_050015635.1 Verrucomicrobiota bacterium | reverse complement strand
GACCGGTGTCTCGATTTCCGCACGCTTTTTTGGCAGGCTGGTTGGCATGGCGGGCCTCATCCCGCTGATTCGACGGTTGCACTCAGCGGAACACCAATCAAGTATGTAATCCGAAGGGGTAACAATTCTCCAGTCTCTTCCCCGATCTCCCATTGGTATCCGCTGCCCCGCAATCCGCTGATCATCTCTTCGAGTTCCTGAAGCGAGTACGCGCGCATGCAAGAAACGAAGCCATCGAAGAAGAGAACGAACGGAGTCACCGGAATCAAGTAGGTCCACACGAGCCGCGACCAACGGAAGGGACGTCGGAAGGGAATGAATAGCCATACTGCGATGGGAATGAAAAATAGCGAGAGAAGAGTTAACACGTGACGCCCGGGCGCCTCAAAGATGCCGATGCACTGCTTTCGATCGACACTATCTTGCAGGAGACGGCATGCCTGGTCGCGGTCGAAATGATGGAAGGATGAAAATAGGGTTCTGAATCCCTTCAGGTTTTTGGGGATTTGCGTAGCGTCCACCGATTGCTTGACGTAATGAATGCGTCTCACTTTCAGAGACTCCAGCTCGTCGAGCTCTCCCGTGCTTGGGTACTTGTCGGTTAAAAACACTTCGGGCGGCGTCGCCCCCTGCATTTCGAAATCGCGTACCAGGGAAGGCCAAGGTCCTCCCGCGCCCGAACACAAATCCACCACCCGCTCCGTACGGGAATCCTCGAGACGCTGCCACAGTAACTGCGCGATTGGAGCATAGGTGCTCATCACCTCCAGGATCATCTGGAGACCGTCGACAAATTGATCCCGAAGAAATTGTGGGAACCATCTTTGTTCGTGAATTTCAAATAGTCGTAGTGCCACAACTGCCTCTCTTTCTGATTGTGTAAACACAACAATGCAATGCGAGGCAGAAACCACATCGTGCCCCGCGACTTCGTGGCCGGCGCTTTTTTGATCAACGGAGGCCGTGGCCCGTGGCTGCCCGGGCCGCGGCTCCGCAGGGAAACTAAAACGTCACCGATGCTTTCACCTGAATGATTCGGACCGAAGCGTCTCCTCCGAGGCCCGAGCCAAGGATGCTGGTTGGCTCACTCACGGTGGACGAGATTGATCCGAGCGCTCCGGTGAGATCGTTGTTCGGCAGATTGAAATTCGGGTGGTTGAACAAGTTGAAAAACTGGAACGCTAATCCAAATTCACCTTGTTCCCAGTGGGGAATTTTCGTCTTCTTCTGGACCGTGAAGTCCGTGTTCCAATAACCCGGCCCCCGGAAGATGTTTCGCAAACCGCCGATAAAGTTCGTTTCCGACGTCGACGGAACGAATTGAGCGGTGGTTAGGCAAGGAGTCACGCCTGTCGCGGCACCCTCTCCGCAGCGCGACGTGGGCCCGCCGAGAAACTGCGGCAGAACAACACCACCAAAACCTTGCGCGGACAGAAGTCCGTCCAGACCGCCATCCACCACCGAGTAAGGAAGGCCGCTGCGCACGAAAATCGTGCCGGAAACCTGCCAGCCATCGACCATTGGCGCCCAACCGCGGCCCAGCAAAGCGCGGCGAATGGGCAATTCCCATACGTAACTCGCGTTGAAGTAATGGCGGACGTCGTAGTCCGAGGGTCCGTAGTTCTGTTGGATGTTGAACGGGTTTATAGCGGAAGTAACCGAAGTCCCCGAGAAGAAGACGTTAGGGTTTCCGCCATTGGACACATCGTCAAAGGCATGGCTATAAGTGTAGTTGGCTTGCAGTACGCCTTTGCCCCAGCCGCTGCTGATGTTGTGTTTGAAGGAGAAGGTCACGCCCTCGTAGTTCGATATGCCACTCGTGTCGAGCAGGCTTACGGTGCCGAACCGGGGATCGAACGGTTGAGCCGGAAGACCGACGAACGAAGGAACAGCGGCGCAAGCCGTGTTGGGAGCGAGCGGAGTGCAAAATCCGTTTACCCCGTTGCGATCCACCAAGTCGTGAATGCTGTGGTTTCCGTTATAGGCCACATCAAATGTGGTGTTCTGGCTCAGGGCTTGCTGCACTTCCAAGCTCCATTTCTGAAACTGAGCGATCTTCGTCGTCGCGTTGGCGCTAAACAGACTTGGCGGCGCAAAGTTTGGAACATTCGCCTGGATTTGAGCCAACGTCTGGTTGTTCTTGAACCCGTTGATCAGTCCCACGTTGCTAGCGGCTGCCTGGGCAAACAAGTTGCCGCCGTTAAGAGTTTCACCGGGCGCAATGTTGCTCCCGGCGACGACAAACGTGTTGACTCCGGGCGCGTTGGAAGCAAAGTTGTCCGTGAACACCGCCGGAAACGCATCGTTGAAAAGTCCCACTCCTCCGCGGACCACTGTGCGGTGCGAGCCGAAGGGCGACCACGCGAAACCGAACCGAGGCTGCCACAGAATCGCGCTCAAGCCCTGCAGCTCCTGGTGCAATCCCTGCAACACATCGGTGCTGTACGGCGTGTTGACGTTGTTGTCGGCCAACAGAAACGGAGCGTTCAGGCGGTTAAAGCAGTCGGTCTGGCAGACCGGATTAGATTCGTGCTCAACTCGAAGCGCGAAGGTGAGGGTCAGGTTCGATTTCACTTTCCAGTCGTCTTCTCCATAGAACGCAAGTGTATAGAGGGCGATTGGCTGCGACAAAGCAGTCGGAAAACTTTGCTGCAGAACTGAACTCGCCCCTCCGGGTGCCGGGTCCACGCCGCCGTTGAAAAAGGCCGCAACCGAGTTGGGTGTGACCAAGCCGCTCGTGAATACGCCAAAGTCTTTATCGCTCACGTCATAGCGCAGGAACTTCGTACCGAACTTGAGCGTCTGATTGCCTAACGTTTTCGAAACGTCATCGCCAATCTGATACTGCGTGACGTTACGTCCTTGCGGGAAGAATGCGTTCCCAGCGCCGCCGGCCGCGGCTCCGCCAATGTTGAACCACGGGATGTTGGCACCTGCGAAGTTTATGGTGGTTGGAAACGCCGCAAGAGTTTCCGTGCGGTTCGCGTTGTCGAAGACTGCGCTGTACCACTGCCCGGACAGTATGAACTGGTTCACCATCGTCGAGCCGAATGTGTGTGTCTCATTCAGCTGGCCCTGCCATTGCGGCTGGGTGCTGGTGATGTTGAAGAGAGGACTGATTGGGTCCGTATCGGAAGCTTGATTGCCTTTGTCGTATAGAACGCGCAGGAACAGTCGATCGTTGTCCGTCAGGTTGTAATCGATCCGGCCGGCATACTGCGCTTCGGTCGTCAGATTGTTATCCGCCGCCTGAAAGAATGACGAGCAAGCGACTCCTGGTCCCAGGCCAGTGAAGCCATTGCATCCGAGCGGGTCAGGAGACAAGAATCCGGCACCCGGCACGGCTTTGGCTGCGCCTTTGGCGTTGTTGTACAGATTGAAAATGTTCTGATAGAAATTGACGGTTGCCGAATTGGCGGGAAAACCGTCTTTGTTTTCCAAATTGGCGATGGTTGCGGTCTGAAACGCCTGGCTGGGAAACGCCACCGCGGTACTTACCGGAATGATTACTCGCAGACCTTCGGTGTTGAAAAAGAAGAACAGCTTGTCCTTTTTAATGGGTCCCCCAATGGAAGCAGCCCACTGGTTGGCATTGCTGAAGTTCTTCGGATCGCCTGCATGATTCAGAAACCAATCGTTTGCGTTCAGGGCGCTGCCGTTCCAGTAGTAGACCGCATTGCCGTGAAAACTGTTGCTACCGGACTTGGTGACATAGCTGACGTTGGCCCCGGCCAGGCTGCCGAATTCTGCCGAGTATCCGGTGCTGACTATAGTGCTTTCTTGGATCTCGTTCGAACCCAGCAGCAGGTTCGTGGCCCCGGAGCTATTTAAATTGAGGAAGGGATCGTTGTCGTCCATTCCATTCAGCGTAAACAGGTTGGATGCAGCGCCGACTCCGTGGTCCGAGAAGTTACCTAGTCCACCGGCGGTGTTCATCACCACGCCGGGAGCGGTCTGAACGATCGCAGTAAGATCGTTGCCGGGGTTTGGCGTTTCGCTCAACTGCTGCTGGTTGAAGGTGGTCGCTACGTTTCCATTTTCTGTTTGAAGCAATGGCTCATTTTGAGCTTCCACGGTTACGGTGACCGATGCCGATCCAATCGTTAGCTGAATATCCGCGCTGGTGACCACTCCGAGCGCGACATTCACTGTTCTTTTGACTTCTTGAAAACCGGAGGAGGTGACCGAGACCGTATAATTACTTGGGATCAGGAGTTGGAAGTGGTAAATGCCGTCCTTGTTCGTCTCCGTGGTTGTTGTAGTTCCTTTTGCATCGTCCTTGAGAGTGACCTTTGCGTTAGGCACTGCTCCGCCTGATTGATCGGTCACTACACCTGTAATTTCACCGGTAGTTTGCGTCTGCGCGGAAAGTTGTAGCGCCGAAACCGCAACCGCGAGCAAGAGTGCCAAGTTCATTAAGACCCGTTTCTTGAGATCCATTGCTTTCAACCCCCCATGAATTGAGCTTCTTCGAAATACTCCGTGCGGCACCACACCCGTTCTAAGCCGACCGACACCGCACACGGACACACCCGTACCTATTGCTGATTTATCGTTTTTGTCTCCACACCCGACGGCGCTTACGAACCTCGGACAGCGCCGCGTTCCTGGAAAACTCCGAGCCGTTCAGGTGACTCTGACGCGAGGCCTTCCGTGTTAGTTGCCCAATTTTGAGGCACGCCCAAAAAATAAATTCAAATATTTTTGAAACTTTTTATTTTTCTTTCACGTCTCGTTTTCCTTAACAAAATAAGTTTGAACGCATGGCCGCCAATGTCTAGGCCGCCGCGCTGCCCTAAAAATTCCCGAACTGCGCGAATTCCTGCGTTTGATAGCCAAGGACGAACTCAGGCGTCGGCACAATTAAAGCCAAGTTCCGGGTGTTTCAACTCCAGCGAGTCGCTGCTCGCTTCCCCGCGCTCATGCTCGCTGCCTAAAAGTGTTTTGCGCAGGAGCTCGCGCAATCGAATTCGGGCTTTGTGCGTTTGCGATTTTGAATTCCCTGTTGTGCATCCGAGTATCCGGGCGATTTCGTTGTGCTTGTATCCTTGGACGTAGTGCAGGATAAACATCGCGCGAAATCCAGGTGCCAACTCGCTGATGGCCGCTTGTAGTGCGACGCGGTCAATCACTCCGTCGAGTCGCAGGTCCGCTCCCCCAAACTCCTTGGCGGGTCCGCTGGAATCCTCATCTTGATTGGTGACAGTCTCCAGAGACGTTTCGCCTTTCGGCTTCTTGCGAAAACGCATCAGCACGATATTGACTGACATTCGGTGCAGCCACGTGGAGAAGGCCGACTCACCGCGAAATGTGCCGATCTTCCGGAACAACTGAAGAAAGACATCCTGAGTCAGATCTTCCGCGTCGGTCGGGTTTCCCGCCATACGCAGGCACAGTGAATAGACCCTGCGGCTGTGTAACCGGTAGATATGTTCAAACGCGGCCGCATCGCCCTGCTGGGCCCGTTTCACCACGTCCGCTCCAGCCAATTGTGTTGATTCGCCCTGTGTCCGTACTTTCAAGGTATCCCTCAAATCTCTTCCTGATGTTTTTTTGGCTAGTTCAACCTGACCGAATCGATGGGCGAGGCCATCCGCCTCAACTCGGTCGACGGCAACTATCGGTAACCGCCGACCGGTTGATACTGATACGGGCGATAGCGTCCGCCGTCGAGACTAGTCCCCTGCTACGACGGTGTCGTGTTTGTCTTTTGCGAGTTCCTGCTGCACTTGTTTTGGGTAGAGGAACTCATGGCCCCTGGTGCTCCCTGGATAAAACCAAGTCACGATCGCTTGGGCCTGCGAGGACCCACGCTCCGCGAAGGTGAAGGCACTGCGCCCGGTTGCCTGCACGCGCTGAGCGTCATTCGTGAAGACAGTCGCGATTAGCATTGTTCGGTCTGCATTAAAGATACGCACTTGGTAATGCTCATTCGCGTCTTCAGGTAGCGTGAACCAGTAGGTTCCCGCGGGCAGGACATGTCCG
>JBEKBA010000261.1:0-3121 GCA_050015635.1 Verrucomicrobiota bacterium | reverse complement strand
GGAAAAGACATCTATAAAACGCCCACCGACACGCAGAACGACTTCGGCGCAAGCGTGGGAGGGCCGGTTCGAATTCCCTGGCTTTACAACGGCAGGGACAAGACGTTCTTCTTCTTCAACTACGAGGGCTTCCGGCAAGAGAACGGAGGCACGTCGCTTCTGTCGGCGCCCACCCAGGCCATGCTCGGCGGCGACTTCTCGGCACTGCTAAACCCCATAGTCGTCAACGGCCAGACCTTCCCGGCCCACATCCTTTACGACTACTCGACCTGCACTGGCGCCAACCAGGGACAGACGTGCCAGGCTTATGCGAACAACAAGATCACGGAGGCCGCGGACTCGGTGTTTGCAGCCGCATCGAAGGTGATGCCCTCTGCTCCGTCCACCGCGACCACCCCTTACTTCAACATCAATGACGTCAGTTCCAACCACGAGCAGGCCGACCAGTGGTCGATACGCGGGGACGAAAACATCAACGCGCGCAACAAGATCTCAGCCAGTTACTTCACCGGCAACATGCCTTACATCAGCACGCAAAGCCTGGGGCCGCTTTACACTGGCGGCAACATCCAGGGCAACAAGTATGTGCGCGTGGGCTATGACTTCATCATCTCGCCCACCATGCTCAACCACTTCAACGCCGGCTTCACTCGGCGCCATCGGCTCGAAACCTCGGGCGAGGGCGGATTTGGGGGTGACTGGGCAACCAAGTTCGGGCTCAAGGGCGTGGGCGACTCGGTCTTTCCTAAATTGACCTACAACTACCCCGGCAACGGCATCAACAGCCCCAGCGATGGCGACAGCGTCTTCAACGACAACGTATTTCAATATGACGACGCGGTCTCGTGGCAGAAGGGCCGTCACAACATCCGGTTCGGCGGAGAATTCCGCGCCGCGCAATTCAACCTGGGCATTCTGACCGGCAGCGCCGGCCAGTTCGGCTTCGGCACCGGCCCGACCAGCACTCCGACGGATGGCAACTCCGGCTTCGGCTTCGCCAGCTTCTATCGCGGCGCAGCCTCCAGCGCGTATATTGACATTCCCCAGATCAATGGATGGCGCGCGAAGTATCTTGCCTTCTTTGGCGCCGACGACTGGAAGGTCAATAACAAGCTGACCCTCAACCTGGGCCTGCGCTACGACATGCCAATCCCGGTGACCGAGGCGCAGAACCGCATGTCCTACGTGGATCCAACCCTGGCGAACCCAGGTGCGGGCGGCCTTCCCGGCGCGTACGTCTTCGAAGGCAGCGGTACGGGACGGCTCGGAGGCGACTCTCCGCAGTCGATCTTCAAGAAGGCATTTGGTCCTCGCGTCGGCCTCGCCTATGCGGTCGATCCCAACACGGTGATCCGCGCCGGCTACGGCATTTACTTCTCCACGCAGCGCGTCGGCGGTTTCGCAGAGAACGACAGCCAGGGCTTCTTCTCCAGCTACACGTACCCCAACTCAGCCAGCCCCCAGGCGCCGGTGGTTGTGCTCTCGCAGATCACGGCCTATCCCGGAAATCTGCCTCCCTTTATCGATCCAACGGTCATGAATGGGCAGAGCAACGCTCTGTTCCTTGAGTCGAAGGTCGACCGCCCCGGCACCATCCAGAACTGGACTCTTGACGTGCAGCGCCAACTGCCCTTCCAGACCATTGTGGACGTGTCGTACGTGGGAGCTCACGGCGACCACCTGCAGGCATTCATGCATGACCCCAACCAGGGAAATCCTGCCAACATGTCGCGAGGCGCATGTTTGCAGGTACAAGTCTCGAACCAGGCAGGCAACGCAGCATGTACTGGCCAGAGCGTGGTTGCGGCTCCGTATGCTGGATTCACCGGCTCAGTTTCTCAGGCGCTGAGGCCGTTCCCGCAGTATGGAACCGTCACGGTGGATTCAGCCACCATGGACGATCCATTCGGCGACTACACTTACGATGCGCTTCAGGCCCAGGTAACGAAGCGGACCAGCGCGGGGCTGACCGTATTGGCCAGCTACAGTTGGTCGAAGAACATCACCAATGCCGACTCGGAGTATCCGAGCGAGGCAGGCTGGGAAGGTAACGATGCTGCCGGCGCGCTGAACACGTACAATCTGAAGCCTGAGAAGGCGCTCAGCCAGTTTGACATCCCGCAGCGCGTGGTCCTGGCCTGGACTTACGATCTTCCCTTCGGCAAGGGCAGGCAGTTTGCAAATCAGGGCGGCCCCGTGAACGTGCTGGTCGGTGGATGGAAGATCGCCGCTGTCCAGAAGTACCAGAGCGGCACTCCACTCAGCGTAAGCTCGCCTGGCTGGACTTCGGGCATCTTCGCCGGCGGCGAGGGCGCAACCGGTTCATCCAGCCGTCCCAACATCGTTCCGGGGGTGAATCCGAATGGTGTCAGCAAAAACTTTGTCTATGGGAAAAGCCTCCGGTTCAACCCGGCAGCGTTTACACCCGCGCCTAACTTCACGTTTGGCAACGCGCCCCGCGCCCTCGGCAACGTCCGCGAACTCTTCAACACGAGCGAGGACTTCAACGTCACCAAGGCCATCCCGATGTTCACCGAACGAGTCCACACCGACTTCCGTGTGGAGTTCTTCGACGTGTTCAACCGGCACAGGTTCACCGGCTTTGACACGTCAATCGCTTGTGCCCCGGCGACTCAAAACTGCGACACCTCAGGCGAAGGGGAGGGCACGGGCCTTGCCTATGGCCCGAGAAACATCCAAGGCTCGCTGCGAGTTACCTTCTAACGGCGCCGGGCGAAACGCGCCCCGTTACGTCTGAAGTCTTAAAGCAACCATGCTCTCCCGGGCCTCTCGATCGAGGTCCGGGAGAGTTTGCCTTTGCACAATCGAGATAGCACGACGCTCCGTCGAATGGAAAAACACCATACAGGATTGCGTAATGGCATTGAGCAGCGAGAAAACGCACTACCATCAATACATGTTTTGCAATGGCAGCGGGCGGCTTCTGGTTTTCGCTTCAGTCATTTCGGCTGCATGTCTGCTCTCGTCAGGCGGCGCCGCACAGGCTGTCCGATCACAAGTGCAGGATCAAATTCAGGAACACTTTCTTGCTGCGCAGCAGGCACAGCAACAGGGCCGGCTTGATGATGCAGTCGGCGAATACAAGGAAGTTCTGCGGCTT
>JBEKBA010000260.1:0-3397 GCA_050015635.1 Verrucomicrobiota bacterium | reverse complement strand
CCTTGCCACCGGCAAACTCGACGCCGTCGATTCTGCCCAGGAAATCGATGGTGACCTTGTCGCCGCTCGCCGCCGCACGGGTCGCGGCCGAATACTTCATCTGCTGCTTGCGCAGGCGCTCGATCATCGCATCGATGTCGCTCTCGGTGACCTCGGCGCTCACGCGCTCGAGTTCCAGCGAGTCCATGGGCTTGAGTGCGACTTCAGGGAAAACCTCAAAGGTCGCGACGTAGCGCAGGTCCTGGCCCTCGTCGATGCTCTGCGGCTCGATGCGCGGGTTGCCCGCGGGCGAGAGCTGTTTCGCGTTCACCGCCTCGGCACAGCTCGATTGCAGCAATTCGCCGATCACTTCGCGGTGCACCTGCACGCCGAATTGCTGGCGTATCACCTTGATGGGCGCCTTGCCCGGGCGAAAGCCCTTCAAGCGAGCGGTGCGGCTCAAGTTCTTCAAGCGCGCCGCGATTTCCTGGCTGACGCGCTCGGCGGGCACCTGCACTTGCATGCGCCGCTCCAATTTGCTGATACTCTCGACGGAAACCTGCATGTCAATCCTCGTAGGTGTTGCTCTTGTCTGTGCGGCGGCCGGCGCGGTGGTGCGAAAGGCGAGACTCGAACTCGCACGGGTTTCCCCACCAGATCCTAAGTCTGGCGCGTCTACCAATTCCGCCACATTCGCATCGGGTAGCTCTCTAGTATAGCCAACTCCCACCCCCGCGGTTAGCGCTCGGGGACCTAACGGGGCTCGCTTTCGCGCACCAGGAGCCGGGCCACCTCCCGCAGCGCCGGTAGGCCGTTTTCGAGCATGAAGTAGAGCGGACTGTCGCCCTCGAACGGCGCCGTCTCACGCGGCGCATGCACCCACGCCCAGGCACGATCGGCCGAGCCTGCGTCCGTGGTCAAAGAGTATTGAATGTTGGCGATCAGGGCCGCCCGCTCCTGCTGCGTTGCGGAAAGACGCGGTGCCTGCCCTAGGCGGTAGCGCGCGAGCACCTGCGGCGAGGGTATCTTGAGCAGCCGGCATTGCTGCAAGGGCG
This sequence comes from Verrucomicrobiota bacterium, assembly GCA_050015635.1. Classification (GTDB taxonomy): domain Bacteria; phylum Verrucomicrobiota; class Verrucomicrobiia; order Limisphaerales; family UBA11358; genus UBA11358. The sequence continues at coordinate 2,363 of JBEKBA010000260.1, read as the reverse complement.
ACAGCTCCCAAGCATCGGCGATGGCGAAGAATCGCTTCAGGGCGTTCGTGCTGGTGTGCCGGGCCGCGCGGCGGGTCGCCGGCTGCAGCACCAATCGAGGTCCCGTACGAGGTTTGCTGGGCAAGGCTGATCTCACGTTAGCCCCCAAGCATACTCCCTGAAGGCGAGCCGCTCGCCATCCGGGCCTGCGTTATCATGCGCCGCCATGACCTTGACCTTCCCAGAACGGCTCGCCCGGGCGCAACTCGCGAGCGGCGGCCTCCTGTGCGTCGGCCTCGATCCGGATCCCGCGAAGCTGCCCAGGGACTTGGGAGAAGCCGGCGGCGGGCCGCCACTGCTCGCCTTCAACCGGCGCATCGTCGATGCCACGGCCGATCTCGCCGCCGCCTACAAGCCGCAGATCGCCTTCTACAGTGCGCTGGGGGCCGAGGATGAGCTCCTCGCGAGCATCCGCTACATCCGTGAGCGAGCGCCGGCCGCGCTGGTCATTCTCGATGCCAAACGCAATGACATCGGCAATACCGCGGAGGCCTATGCGCGCGAGGCCTTCGATCGGTACGACGCGGATGCGGTGACCGTCAGTCCCTACATGGGCGAAGACTCGGTGCGCCCGTTTCTCGCGCGGCCCGATCGAGGTGCCGTCCTGCTCTGCCGCACCTCCAATCCCGGCGCCAAGGATTTCCAGGATCTGCTCATCGACGGTCTGCCGCTGTACCGGCGGGTGGCGGAACGCGCGGCGGGACATTGGAATGAACATCGCAATCTCATGCTGGTAGTGGGCGCGACCTATCCGCGCGAAATGGCGGAGCTGCGCCTCGCGCATCCCGACTTACCGTTCTTGGTACCGGGCATCGGCGCCCAGGGCGGCGACCTCGAGGCCACCCTGGCCGCGGGCCTGGACGCGCGCGGGGCCGGGCTCCTGATCAACTCCTCGCGCAACATCATCTACGCGGGCGGCGGCGCATCCGGCGCAATCCGGGCGGCAGCGGCCGATCTCAAGACGGCAATCAATCGGCATCGCCCGGACGACCTGCGGACGGCGCGCCCGGTGAGCGCCGCATAGAACCTCTTGCTAGAAAGCGGTCTTGATCGTGCCGCCATCGACGCGCAAGGCGGCGCCGTTGGTCGCGGAGGCGAGCGGGCTCGCCACGTAGGCCACCATAGTCGCAACTTCCTCGGGCGTGGCAAACCGCTGCAGCAACGAGGTGGGACGCGCCGTCTTGAAGAATTCATCTTCCACCGACTGCACGCTGCGCCCCGACTGGGCCGCCATCTCGGCGACGAAGGTGCCCACCCCGCGGGAACGCGTCGGCCCCGGCAGCACACTGTTCACGGTGATCGCGGTGCCGGCAGTGGTTTCGGCCAAGCCGCGGCCCACGGCGATCTGCGCCGCCTTGGTCATACCGTAGTGAATCATTTCCGCGGGAATGTGGTAGCCGCTCTCGCTGGAGATAAAAATGATGCGGCCCCAGTTGCGCCGCCGCATCGCCGGCAGGTACAGCCGCGCGAGACGGGCGCCGCTCAGCACGTTCACATCGAAGAACCTGCGCCAGTCCGCATCCGATATCTCCTCGAACGGCTTGACCTCGAAGATGCCGAGATTGTTCACCAGAATATCGACGGTCGGATGCCGCTGCACCAGTTCCTGGGCGGTCGAGGCAAGGGAAAGATCGCCCGCAAACCCGAGCACGTCGCAGGGAAACGCCGCCTTCATCGCCGCCACCGCCTCGTCCACGGCGGCGGAGGTTCGCCCGTTGACGATCACCGTGGCGCCCTCGCGCGCGAGCGCCACCGCGATGGCATGACCGATGCCGGCGGTCGAGCCGGTCACCAGCGCTATTTTCTTGGTGAGCTGCAAATCCATGGGGATACCTTCCTGCGGCGGCGCCGCTGCGCTAAGGACCTGTTTCCACCGGTACCGAGTTCAGCTTGTAAACCACTCCATCCTTCATTACGAAGCTGACGCGCTTCATCAAGCTGATGTCGTCGATGGGATTGCCGGGCACCGCCACCACGTCGGCGATCTTGCCCGCGGCCACTGTGCCGAGATCCTTGTCATGCCGCAGGAGCTGCGCCGCACTGATCGTCGCCGCCTGGATGGTGAACATCGGCGGCATGCCCGCCCCTACCATCAATTCGAACTCATGCGCGTTCTGGCCGTGCGGATACACGGCGGCATCGGTGCCGAAGGCGATTTTGACGTGCGCCTTGTAGGCACGCCCCGCGGTCGCTTGGATCAGAGGACCGATCGCTTCGGCCTTCGCCGCGATTTGCGCCGGGTAGTAGCCGGGCACCTTGGCCTGCCGCGCGACGAAGTCCCCGGCGATGATGGTGGGTACGTACCAAGTACCGTGTTCCACCAT
>JBEKBA010000259.1:0-3686 GCA_050015635.1 Verrucomicrobiota bacterium | reverse complement strand
TATGATCGGGCGGGCGGCTTGAACCCGGCATTCCAGATGGCCTTTGATGCAGATCTGTGGATGCGCATCAGCGATCATGGCACCATCCGACATGTCGCACGGCAGTGGTCGAGGATGCGTTTCTATCCGGAACAAAAGAGCCACCGTCTGCGAGAGATCACGATTCGCGAAGATATGATGGTTCGATCTTGTTACTGGAAAAACAAGGCCATGCCGGCCACCTACCAGCTCAGGCGCGCCACCGCCTACTCCATTCGGATCGTCTGGAAGTTGCTTACTGGCTGTTACGGTTTGAGTTATCGCAGACACATGAAGATCACCTAGGTTCAGTGGCGCAACCGTTTACAATTTCTTAATTGAATAAGACTTTAGACACACTCTTTGAGACCATTTACGCAGGGCATTTTTAAGGAGGCGGTATTCATGGCAAGAACGGCATTGATTACTGGCATAACCGGGCAGGACGGTGCATATCTTGCCGATCTCTTGCTGGCCAAGGGGTATATTGTTCACGGCGTGAAGCGGCGTTCTTCGTCGTTCAATACTGCGCGGATTGACCATATCTACCAGGACCCGCACGAAGAGAGCAACCGGTTCCGCATTCACTATGGAGACATGACAGATTCCACGAACCTGATCCGCGTCATCCAGGAAGTGCAACCGGATGAGATCTATAACCTCGCCGCGCAGAGTCACGTACAAAGCTTCGACTTCCGAGTTATACGGGAAGGTGCAAGAGACGCCCCAGAGGGAAACCACTCCGTTTTATCCGCGCAGCCCATACGGCGTCGCCAAGCTCTATGCCTACTGGATTACGGTGAATTACCGGGAAGCGTACGGCATGCACGCCTCCAACGGAATTCTCTTCAATCACGAAAGTCCTATTCGAGGCGAGACCTTTGTGACGAGAAAGATCACGCGAGCTGTAGCCAGTATTCATCTCGGCGTGCAGAAGACGTTGTATATCGGCAATCTCGATTCGCAGCGCGACTGGGGGCACGCGCGAGATTATGTTGAGGGAATGTGGCGCATCCTGCAGCAGGATATACCCGACGATTATGTGCTTGCGACTGGTGAGAAGCATAGCGTGCGCGAATTCGTCGAGCTGGCATTCTTGCACACTGGCCGTTCAATCGCGTGGGAAGGAAAGGGAGTCGATGAAGTTGGCAGGGACGCCAGCACCGGCGCCGTCCTGGTGAGAATCGACAGCGTCTACTTCCGGCCCACTGAAGTGGATCTGCTTCTTGGAGATCCTTCCAAGGCGCAGCGCGTCCTTGGCTGGAAGCACACGGTGAAGTTCCCGGAGTTGGTCGCAGAAATGGTGAAATCCGATTTGGATGCGATCGCCAGGGAATCTCGAAAGCAGGGTGCCGGGTATGACTGAGTTCTCATTGGCGAACAAACGGATCTGGGTAGCAGGTCATCGCGGCATGGCAGGGTCGGCAATCGTAAGAAGATTGGCCAGCGAGCAGTGCGAGGTGATCACTGCGACGCGCGGCGAACTCGATCTGTTATCCCAGGCACAGGTGCTCGCATGGATGGGAGACAAAAAGATCGATGCAGTGTTTCTTGCCGCTGCGACGGTTGGCGGGATTCTTGCGAACTCCACGCGGCCAGTCGACTTTCTCTATCAGAACCTGGTGATTGAAACCAACGTGATTCATGCAGCGTGGCAGACGAAGGTGAAAAAGCTGCTTTTCCTTGGCTCGTCCTGCATCTACCCGCGTATGGCAGAGCAGCCCATGCGCGAAGAGGCGCTCCTGACGGGCCCGCTGGAGCCGACCAACGAGTGGTATGCAATTGCCAAGATTGCAGGGATCAAACTCTGCCAGGCCTATCGTCGCCAATATGGGTGCGACTTCATTTCACTGATGCCCACGAATCTCTATGGTCCCGGGGACCGCTACGATGCGGAGAGTGGCCATGTTGTCGCAGCTCTGATCATTAAGATTCATGCCGCCAAGGGCGCGAATGGCGCGACAGTCGAATTGTGGGGCAGTGGTCGCCCGAGGCGTGAATTCCTCTTCACCGAAGACTTGGCCGATGCATGTGTCTTTGCGATGAAGAATTATTCGGACGAACTGTTTTTGAATGTCGGCACTGGCGAAGATATGACAATTCTCGAATTGGCTCAGAGCATTGCGAGGGTCATTGGATGGCAGGGGACGTTCACCTTCAATACCTCAAAGCCAGACGGCACACCGCGCAAAGTGATGGACGTGAGCCGAATGCGCGCGCTTGGTTGGTCAGCGAAGACAGGATTCGAAGACGGCCTGAAACAAGCCTATGCGTGGTATCTTGCAAAGTCGTTCCCTGGTAGCGCACCAGAATAAGCAGAGCCTCATGCAAGTTAATTGTCACGAAGTGAGATACATTGCAAAGCTCCGTAGCCGGATCAGCCAGGATCCCAAACTGGAACACGAAGTTTGTTTTGCCCAGACATATTCCGGAGCTTGACCGGCTCCGTGGTTTGGCAATTATCCTCGTGCTCCTCCGCCATAGCATGAGCGCGATGCCTGCCTTTGCTCAGCGATTTGCGGTGCAGGGATGGGTAGGCGTCGACATATTCTTTGTTCTGTCGGGATTCTTGATTACAGGCATCCTGTGGGATGGTCGCGATCAAGAGAAGTATTTTTCGCGCTTTTACGGCCATCGTGTTCTTCGTATCTGGCCTGTTTATCTAATCATGCTTTCCTTTGTCTTTCTGGTCATTCCGCTCCTCAAGAAGGTTGTGGGCGGAAGCTTAATGGAGATTCCAAGGGACCCACTTGGTCCGTGGGTTTACCTGCTCATGATCCAGAATCTCTTTGCGAGTTCCTTGAGCGGTTCGAATTTTTTGAGGGTCACATGGTCGCTGGCGATTGAAGAGCAGTTTTATCTGGTGTGGCCTGCATTGATCCGGATCTTATCCCGGCGAGCGATACTGCCTTGCCTTCTGACAGGCGTTGTTTCGGAGCCGCTGATTCGTGTATGGGCCGTGCACAACGGCCTGACTCAGGCTGCGATTTATGAGAACCCTCTGACCCACGGTGACGGCCTCCTGTGCGGTGCAGTTGTTGCAGTCTGGTTGCGCTGCGCAAAACCCAAGCGAAGCTCGTTGCTATTCTCTGGCGCGGCTCTGATGATTGCGGGCACTTGTTTGTTCGCGCCCGCCTTTTCGATCGACGCCTCAAACCAATATGCGCCTGCGCTCGTATTCACCGGGGCGGCGGTGGCTTCAACAGGCTTGCTTCTCGTGGCGCTGGTTTCAGAGAACCTGGGGTTGGTTCTCCGCCGTACCTTCTTCATGAATCGCACGCTGGCCTTCTTCGGTTTCATCAGCTATGGACTCTACCTTTATCACTACGTGATTTTCAGGTTTGCGGGTAGTGAAAGGCTGGCGGCAAAGCTCGACTGGTTGCTCAGCCTGGACCACGCAAAGCAAGCCATGATGATCCTGGGTATCGGGCTCAGCGTCTTGATTGCGTGGCTCTCCCGTATCACTTTAGAGAAGGCTGTTCTCGCAAGAAAGTCAATGTTTGGGTAGGTTTGTCGCCCATTTCTGCTAACTCGGTTCCACTTATCGCAGTTGTGGAACGGTCCAGGAAGAGCTTGACTCGGAGGTTCCATTTCCTTGTCATGGGTGTGGCGAGCGAATTCTGCAGGTTGACCCCCTTCATCATCGAGCGATAGAATTTTGATGTCAT
>JBEKBA010000258.1:0-4433 GCA_050015635.1 Verrucomicrobiota bacterium | reverse complement strand
CCGGGCCAGATCGCTTTGCAGGAACCACGCGACCGCCGGGCGATCGACCAGAGCAGCCTGCTCTTCCGAGAGAAAATTCCGCGAGACTAGCCGGGTAATCTGAAATTCGATCTGGGCCGGATCGTCGGCGAAATCGAGATATTGCAACAGGGTGTGGGTGGCGGTGCCAATATCGGTGGCCTTTGGAGCGGCAGGCTGGAAGAAGCGGGGAAGATCGAGTTTGCGCAGGAGTGTGCTACCCGTTGGTTCGCTGGTCGGCGCATCGCCCTTGGCCAGCGAAGTCACGCTGGCGGTTGCGGGGGCGTTGGTGAAAGCTTGGAATGGATAAGCGGATTCGAATCGCTGGATGAGCTCGCGCGCCTCGGGTGTTGGGGGCGGATCATCGGGCAGCGGTTCGAAGCGTGCCAGGCGATTCTGGCGGTCGGTGAAGGCCTCGCGATGGTGACGCGGATGTTGCCAGGTGCGGACATCCTGAGCCTTATGTGCCTGCAGGGCGAATATGGGCGAATCGGACTTGGCGGTCATCGCCGCCACCGGGCCGAGCCAGTCGATCGCGCGAGTTGCAGAAACGATATTCTCCGGCGGCAGCGGACCGACGTGGCCCGAATATTGGGCCGACCAACGCTCGGGTTCGTCGGGGCCGCAGGTGGCGATCATGATGAGGTGCTCTTTGGCACGGGTCATGGCGACGTAAAGAAGCCGCAGTTCCTCGGCCTTGGTTTGCTTGAAGAGGTTCTGTGAAACCAGCATCGACGCGAGCGATGGGTAGCTGATCAGCCGGTCCTCCTCGACGACGGACATGCCCAATCCTGCGTGGCGGTCGACGAGGATGGAGCCATATGAATCGCTGACGTTGATGGCCTTCCCGAGGTCGGGGAGGAAGACGACGGGAAACTCCAGTCCCTTGGAGCGGTGGATGCTCATGATGCGGACGACCTGGTCCGCCTGCCCGATGGGTGAGGGGCGGGCGAGGTCGGTTTCTTCGCGAAGGCTTTCGAGAAATCGGAGGAAACGGTAGAGACCCTGGCGTTGGAATTTGCCGAACTGGTTGGCGCGTTCGTGAAGACGAATGAGATTGGCGGTTCGCTGGGCGCCGTCTTCGAGGCCGCCGACGAAGGCGAGGTAGCCGGCCTGGTCGTAAAGGTGCCAGAGCAGTTCGGCGACCGGGCGCTTGTTGGCCTGATCGCGCCAGTCGGCGAGGCGGGCGAGGAAATCGCGGAGGAAAGCAGCCAGCTCATCCTCCCGCTCGGCGGCATACCGCGCGGTGGCACGGTGGAAGGGAACTTCGGGAAACGCGAGGCGGATCCTCGCCAATGAGTCGTCTGCCTCGGGAAGCGCCGCCAGCGGGCTGCGCAGGACCGTGGCCAGCGGGATGTCCTGCTGCTGGTTGTCGAGAATTTGGAGGACGGCCAGCACATCGCGGATTTCGGTCGCATCGAACAGGCCGCCGCCGGCTTCGTTGTGAACGGGAACGTCGTGGGCACGAAGGACATCGGCAAAGCGATCGGCCTTGCCCTGCATGGCGCGGAGGAGGATCACGATGTCGCTCAATTGAATGGGGGCGAGCACCGGATTGCCACTGGCGTCGGTGGAGGCGACGTTCATCCGGGGAGCGCCGTCATGGCCCATCAACTGTTTGATCCGGCGGGCGAGGAGGATGGCCTCGTAATCGACGCGTTCGAGCTTGTCGGAATCGGGCAGCGGAGGCAGGCCTTCGGCTTCGCCAGGCTCGTCGGGGAGTAGATGAAGCTCGATGGGCGCGCCAGCAAAACTTGGCTGGCCGGACGATGGGGGAAATTCGCGGCCGGAGGCGAGGCGGTGCGACTGATCGTAGTCGATCTCCGCGGCGTCGGCGGTCATGAGGCGCTCGAAAACACCATTAATCGCGGTGAGCAGTGGTGCGCGGCTGCGAAAATTCTCGCGGAGGGCTATCACCTGGCCTCGGCTTGGGTCGCCCGCGGTCGCGAATTGCTTGTTTCGGGCGATGAAGAGCTTTGGCTCGGCCAGGCGGAAACGGAAAATGCTCTGCTTGACGTCGCCGACACAGAAGAGATTGCCATCCTGGGGGCCGCGGCATTCCCGGCTGACGAGCCGGAGGATTTCGTTCTGGATGGGGTTGATATCCTGGTATTCGTCGACGAGGACGTGGCGGAATTGGTCGTGGAGCGAACGGGCGAGAGGGGAGGGATGGAGTTCCGGACCGGGGCCTTCGCTGAGAATGTTGAGCGTGAGACGCTCGAGGTCGGCAAAATCGAGAGCGCGCTGGGAAGCCTTGGCGGCGGAATATTCGGCGCCAAAATCGCGGACGAGGCCGAGAAAAACGTCAGCGAACGGAGCCATACGGCGCATCCCGGCCTGCCAGTGCTCGGCTCGGGCCGACAGCAAATCTTTTAGCGGATATTCATCGACCGCGCCCTTGATCGAATCGACGATCGACTTGGCCAGTTCCTTAAATTGCGGCGCTTTTCGCACAGCAGGGACACGCGGACGATCGCGGCGGAAGTCTTCAATCTCGCTGACCAGCATGTCCAGCCCATCTTGCGAGAGGACCTGCGTCCAATGGGAGAAATAGGGTTCGAGATCAGCCAGATAGCCGAGATAGGGATCGAAGGAGGGCCCGAGAGCGCGAATGGTTCGCTGGGCATCGTTGCATTTGCGGACTAGGGCGGCCAGCGCGGCGCGGATTTCGCTGAAAAACGACCGACCGAGGTCTGATTCTTCCAGGGGCAGCTCTGCGGCATGCGCCATTTGGCGCATGGAGGATGCGATCCAATCGTCGGGGCTGATGAGACTGCATAGAAGATTGTGAGTAGATATCACCTTCTCGATGAGGGCGGTGTCGTTGCCGTCGCCGTAGGAGTCGATCAGGTGTTGGAACTGGCCGGTCTCGTCGAGCTCGTAGCGGCGATGAAAGAGATCGGCGGCAACCTCGCGGCGAAGCAGGGCCGCTTCCTCGGCGTCGAGCATTTCGAATTTGGGGTCGATGCCCGCGAGTGTGAAATTCTGTCTCAGCAGACGAAAGCAGAAGCCATGGACCGTGCTTACGTGCGCATGCTCGGCTAGGGCGACTTGTCGGGCGAGGCGATCGGAATAACCGGCCTCGAGCCGCCGGCGCAGCGCGGCCTGGATGCGGCTTTTCATTTCGGCCGCGGCCGATTCGGTGAAGGTGACGACCAGCAGCCGATCGATGTCGCATCGGGCCGGGTCGTCGCACACCAGGTGCGCGCATCGCTCAGCGAGGACGGCGGTTTTGCCCGAGCCGGCGGCGGCGCTCAACAGCAGGCTGTGCCCGGTCGTGCGGATTCCCAGAAGCTGCGAAGCTGTCCAGCAAGGAGAACTCACGCGGCGGCCTCCGGGTTATTTCGCTTCGCGAGATTCACTTTTCCCTCCCCTGCATGGCCCGGTCGAGGAGTTGTTCGCGGTTCAAGGGCTCTAGATCGTCGTAGCATCCAGGGGAGGGTTCGAGGCGGCAGAGCGATCGAAATTCGCAGCGAGAGCACGGCGTATCTTTTCCCAGGCGATAAGGGCGGATGTCGATGCGCCCGGCCATGATCTCGTCGGCAAGTTCGCCGATGCGGCGCTCGACGTGACGGAGAATCGCCTCGAACTGCTCGGCGGATGCCGCGTCCGATCGCGCACCGGGAGTTCCGTCCTTTTTGATGAAATGCTCGATAACTTCCGAGGTGCCTTCGACCAGTGAGCTGTCGAGATCGGAGACGATGCTACCGTTGAACAAGCCGCGCGGCTTGCGGCGGAGGTGAAACCTCGGGTCAGATGGATCGAGCGCATCCAGTGGGTCGTCGCGCTCGATTTTGCGGAGGAGTTGAACGCAGAACGCGCCGGCGGGGGTGAGCTTGCCGGTCTTGAGCAGATGCGAGCCGGTTTTTTCGACGACGAGTAAATAGGTCAGGAGCTGTAGTGACAAACCGTGGTAGGCTTCGGTTGGATTGAGGGATTGGGGCTTGAGGCGGTAGTCGATGATCGCGGCGGAGCCGTCAGGCAGGAGATCGACGCGGTCGATTTTTCCCGTGAGAATGGCCTGATGTCCGGCCGGGGTTTGGATCGTCACGCCCGCGATCTTTTCGCCCGGACCATAGCGAAGGTTGACCAGAGCGGGGCGGAAATTTCCGCGGGACGCGGCCGCGGATTGTGCGGCGGCGACCAGGGCGAGGGTTTTCTCGACGTGGGCGAGTAGATAGCGGTTACGCGCGGTGGAGAGCATGAGCTCATCGCGCAACTGCCGGCCAAGCTGCTCGGTGAGGCGGGCCAGGCGGCGTTTCCCCTCGGATTCCGAAAGATCGCTCCAGGATTGACGGGATTGAATCAGCTCGCCGACCAGTCGCTGGAGAACTTCGTGGTAGAGCTGCGAAAGATCGGTGTGCCCGACCAATCTCTCCCGGCGCGGGCGAAGGCGCAGGCCAAAGCGGGCGAAA
>JBEKBA010000257.1:0-4964 GCA_050015635.1 Verrucomicrobiota bacterium | reverse complement strand
GATACTTCCCGTTGCCGTCGCGCCTACTGTAACCACAAATGTGAAGATTGCCGACGCGCCCGAAGCTAACGGTGTGTTCGCGTTGTTTTTGCAGAGCAGCGTGCCTACGTTGCAGGTCCATCCCGCAGGCCCGGTCAGCGACACCGCCGTCGTGCCGGTCGGAAGCGTCTCAGTCAGGATGATCGTGTTCGCCGTGTTCGATCCGGCGGCCGCCGGTCCCAGGTTCTTCACCGTTTGCGTGTACGTAATGTTGCTGCCCGCCGTCACCGGACTCGGGCTGGCAGAGTTCGCCATGCTCAAATCGGCGTCCCCGGCAACCGTCACCGCAATGTTCACCGTGACCGAATTATCCGAGGTATTGCTGTCCTTTGTTGTGGAACTCGCCGTCGCCGTGTCGGCGATAATCGTTCCCCCCGCCGTGGGATTGTTTACCTTATACACAGCGGTAATTGTTGCTGTAGATCCGGGTGGGACGCTCGGGTTCGTACACGCCACCGGAGTGGCGTTCGGGCAGGTCCAGGTGCCGCCGCCGGTCGTAACCACTGCTACCGAGGTGAACGCTGTGTTGTTGGGATTCGCTTCATTGAATTTTGCCGTCACGCAATTGCTGGGGCCGTTATTGGTTACCGTCTGCGTATACGTGATCGTGCTGCCCTGCGTTACCGGATTCGGCGTCCCGCTGCTGGTGACGGTCAAGTCGCAAACCATGGTTACCAGCGTCGCCGTGGTCGTGGTGCTGGTGTTCACCGCGTTCGTCGCAGTGACCGACGAAGTTGCGGTAATCGTTCCCGCCGCGATCGTCGGCGCGACGTTCAGAACCACAATAATGTCTGCCGCAGTTCCCGACGCCACGCTTGGGTCTGTGCAGTTGACCGTCCCAGTCGCGCCCACCGCCGGAGCTGTGCAGGTCCACCCCACCGGCGCGGAGACCGATGCGAATGTGGTATTGGTCGGCGTCACTTCTGTGAAGCTTGCCGTTGTCGCTGCGGCCGGGCCATTGTTGGTTACGGTCTGCGTGTAGGTGATGTCATTTCCGGAGAGCACCGTGCCTGGCGTTGCCGCGGTCGTGAGCACCAGATCGGCCTGCGTGGCTGCGCCGACAACGTCGGTCGCTGTCGCCGCGTTCGCGAGGAACGCCTGGTTCGCCGCATTGACTGTGGCTGTATCACTGATCGTCGTTCCGTTGGCCGTGCCCGCAGTTACTTTATAAACAACCGCGAAGGTCCCCGAGGCGCCTGCCGCTACGCTCGGATTTGTGCACTGTGGAGGAAAGCCCGTGCAGTTCCACCCTGCAGGAGGCGTGATGGAGACGAACGTAGTATTCGTGGGCGTGGTTTCGTTGAACGTCGCGGTCGTCGCCGCCGCCGTTCCCGTATTCGTCACTACCTGCGTGTAGGTGATGGGGCTTCCGGCTGCCACTGGATTCGGCGACGCCACGTTCGTCACTGTCAGCTCGCCCTTTGCCGTCGTGCCAACGACTGTGTTGACGGTCGCTGTATTATTCGCCGTATTCGGATCGCTTGCCGATGAGCTGACGGACGCCGTTTCCGTGATCACCGTCCCATTGGCCGTTCCGCTGGCCACTTGCATCACCAGCGTGAACGTGCCCGATGTGGACCCCGCCATGTCCGAGTTCGTGCACACCAGGCTCCCCGTCGCTCCCGGACCAATACATGACCATCCTGCCGGAGGCGAAACCGACACCAGCCCCATATTTGCCGGAATCGGCTCGATCAGTGTGGCGTTGTCTGCCGCACTCGGGCCGTTGTTGGTCACCACCTGCGTGTAAGTAACGTCGCTCCCTGCCGCCACCGGATTCGGCGTCCCCACGTTCGTCACGCTCAGGTCGGCGCTGGAGACCACGGTGGCTACGTCGGTCGCGCTGTCATTCACCAGGTTGATCTCTCCCCCACCCCCCACCATCGCCGTATTGGTGACGGTCGCGGGTGCAGACTGCGCCACATTCGCGTTGACTGTGATTGACGGATAACTGCTGGCGCCGGCCAGCATATCTGACCGCATGCAACTGACCGTCTGCGCCGCAATGGCGCATGCCCATCCCGTCCCCGTCGCGCTCGTCGGCGTCACTCCCGTGGGCAACGTGTCATTGATGGTCACCGCTGCGTTCGTCGCGCCGTACGGACTGACGTTCGAAACCGGAATCGTGTAACTCGCAGTCGAGCCGCGTACAAAATTTCCTATATGGCTCTTGCCCAACGTCATGTCCGGCGTACATTGCGCGCCCGATAGTGTTCCCGAAGTCGATGAGATCGACGCATTGGTCACGCTGGAGCCGTTCGCTCCCGCTGTGGAGCCGTAGCTCACGCCCGGATTTTCCGTGGTTCCACTCGCGGCTCCGGCCACGCTTAGACTCGCCGGAGTCCCCGAAACAAATACCGCACCACCACCACCGCCACCGCCTGGGCCATGACGATTGCCCAGCGTGTAAGCTTCGCTCGCCCACGCATCTCCGCCGGTGCCGCCGTTGGCGTTGAGCGTGAGGCCGCTCTCGCCGCCGGTCGCCGAAAGCACCACGATGCTGCCGCCCGCTCCGCCGCCGCCACCCGCATCGTTCGCCGTTCCGTTATACGCCGCGACGCCGTTGGCGGTAAGGGTTGCCGTGCCGGTCAGCAAGTTGGCGCGAATAATAATGATTCCGCCGCCCGTTGCCCCTCCGCTCGCCTGGTTGTCGCCGTCAGAGTTGTTGCGTGTCCCCGCTCCGCCGCCGCCCCCCATCGCCACCCGGTTGATCGTCGCCGGAAACGCCGTCCCACCTTCGCCGCCTACACTCAGGTTTGTGTCCCAGGAGTCGCCGCCAAATCCTCCCGCTCCGCCATTGCCGCCGCCACCGCCTCCCGCGTTCTCAGTGTTGCCTCCCTGATCAGAGTCCGTACCGCCGCCGCCGCCATTCCCCGGCGCTCCGCGCGCGCTGCTGCCGTCGGTGCCCGCCGTCCCGCTGGGATAGCCCGTCGTGGTTTTCACGTAAGTGCCGCCGGTTTCAACCCACAGCGGCGTTCCCGCAATGCCTTCCCCCTTCACCGCGTCCACGCCATTTTCCACGGCGCCTGTATACGCCGCTGGAGCCGCGTGGATATAGTCCGTGTTGTTGCCGCCTACACCGCCTTGCAACTGCATCCCAGCCCCACCGCGGAAGCCCAGGCCATCCATCGCCACCGTCGCGCTGTTCAGCGTCAGCGTTCCCGAAGTATCCAGCGCCAGAACTCCACCCGTGCTTCCGTTCCAGGCGCTGGCCGTCAGCCCCGAACTCAGCGTCGCACTCGTATATTGCGGCACCACAATCACCTGATAGGTGCTCTGCCCCGCAGTAGCCGTGGCCGCCGACGCGTCATAGGCAAACACCAGGCCGCCGCCCGTTCCCGATCCCGCTACCGATACCGATCCGCCGCCGCTGCTCGCCGAAGTCGCAGTGACAAATTCGTAGTTTCCCGCGCTGTTGAGCGCCGTGAATCCCTGCCCGGTGTCACCGTTGCCATAGGCAACGCTGTTGACGACGTCAATGCTGGCGTCCTGCATCTGGATCACGAGCAACAGGTTGCCTGCGGCGATTGCACTTCCCGCGCCCGCCGCGGTCCCGATCGGGATGGACGTCGCGCCCGCCGCCACGCTCGCCGTTCCCGGATAGTACGTATTGATCACACCCGTCAGCGTGCCTCCGGGCGCAGCTTGCGAAACCGTTGCGCATGCCGCAGTCTGCACCGTCGCAACCGCCGTGTAGGAATTGTTTCCTGTGTTGGGATCGGGCGGCGTCCCCGAGTCCGTGATGGTCGCGGTATTGGCATACGCTCCCGCAGCGCCGGCCGTGACGGTCACCGTGATGGTCGCCTTCGCTCCGCTGGCCAGCGGCGTCGGCAGCGTGCAGTTCACCGGCCCCGTCCCCGTGCACGTGGTTCCCCCGCTGGCAACCGCGGAAACAAAAGTTGGCCCTGCCGCCAGCGTATCCGTGAGCGTGACTCCGTTGGCCGCCGACGGGCCGTTATTCGTCACCGTGATGGTGTAAACCGTGTTCGACCCGAGAAAAACCGCGCTGCCCACGGTGGTGCTGACTGCGATGTCCGCAGTCGAGGGATTCACCGAAATCGCACCCTGCGACCAGTTGGAAGTGGCGCTGAAAAGTTCGGAGACCGGCACCATCGGCGCTCCCGTTCTCGAGCTGCCCGTCCCCGTCACATCGCGATTGTTCGTGCCTCCGGAAACCACATTCCACTGCTGAACCTGGGGGTTCGACATCGTGACGGTCGGAGCCTCGCCGGTCGCCAGCGTGTCCATCACCATCCCGTTGACCACGCTCGGCACATCGAGTTGCGAATTGCAAGACGACGTCGGATTCCCGCTGGTCACGCACCCCGCCACCGCGCCGTCCGCCGAAACAAATGTCCCCATCGGCACGGTCTGGTCCACTCCCGTAAACGTGGTCGCGCCCACCACGACACCCACCGTCGCGTTTGTCGGGACGTTTACGTTGACCACAACATTAGCGGCTCCGCTGGCCGGCGCCAGCAGGGACCACATCTCCACCCGCCGAGTCAGCCCCGCATCGTTGTGAAACCCCTGCCGAGTAAGAGCGGTCCCGCCGTACGTCACACTGCTCACCGTCGTGCCCGTACTGTTGGTGAGGTTGATCGAAACCGTAACAGCCACAGTTGCCGTTCCAGCCGCATCAGCGGACCCGGAGGTCGTCGCATCCACCGCCACCTGCGCCCGAACTGCCGTCGCCGCCAGCAATACCAACAACAACCCAAAAGAAATCGGCGCGCGCGCACCGGCCCTTGCTCCTCCGAGCAACTTTTTCAAAACCCTTTGCCCCCTGGCAGCACATCGCGCCATGCGCCCACGAACTCCCTTGAGCTTCGCCCGGACCATTCCGCGCCCCACTCGCACTTCCTTGGCTTCTGCGACCCCCAGAACTTCCTCCCCACTCACCGCCGGATCATCCTGCAGTCCGC
>JBEKBA010000256.1:0-3626 GCA_050015635.1 Verrucomicrobiota bacterium | reverse complement strand
CTTCTGGCACAACGGACAAGCCGAGGCTCTTGCCGTCACCAATCCCCAGGTAGCCGGCTGGAGCATCGGCGCACAGCGCGAAATTTCATGGACCAACCCCAAGGATCACCGAACCATCTATGGCGTGGCCGTGCTGCCGCCGGACTATCAGGCCGGCACCCGTTACAAGACCGTCGTCCACATTCACGGCGGTCCGGAAGAGGCCTGGATGGTGGGCTTCAACGGCAACTGGTACAACTACGCGACCCTGCTCGCCTCGCACGGCTACGTGGTCCTGTTGCCTGACCCGCGCGGTTCTGAAGGCCAGGGCGTCAGCTTTACCGAAGCCAACTTTCAGGATTGGGGCGGTGGCGACTTCGCCGACATCATGGCCGGAGTCGACTACCTTATCGCCCAGGGCATCAGCGACCCCAACCGACTCGTCGTGGGAGGATGGAGTTTCGGCGGCTTCATGACCTCGTGGACCGTCACCCACACTGACCGCTTCAAGGCTGGAATGGTCGGAGCCGGTGTCACCGACCTCTTCAGCATGGCCACCACCACCGACATCTCACCTCGTTTCGAACAGAGCTACATGGGCGAACTTCAGGCTAATCGGGAAGCCTACGATCGCGAGTCGCCGGTGCGCTACGTTGCCCAGTGCCACACGCCGGTCCTCGTGCTGCACGGCGAAGCGGACCCCCGCGTCCCCATTTCGCAGGGCGAAGAGTTCTACCACGCGCTGCATTTTCTCAATAGGGATGCAGAAATGATCCGCTATCCTCGTGAGCCTCACATTTTTCGGGAACGGGAACACCAGATCGATTCCCTCACCCGTATTCTGGCCTGGTACGACGCTCATACTGGGAGCTAAACAGGCCGCGGGGACTCGGCCTGAAGTATTCTCAAGAATTGAATCCGTCTGGATTCGTCCACCCAAGCGAGTTGCCCGTGCCATTGCTCCATGATGTGGTGCACCATCCGCGCAAGCTCTTTCTGCGCAGGGCTCTGTTCCAGATTCACCTCTGGGCCGGCATCCTGCTGTCTCTCTATGTCGTAATCATCGCCCTCACCGGCGCGATTCTCGTCTTCGAAGATGAACTCACCGCGACCACGCTTCCGGCTCGCCTTTCCCTTTACAATCCCGCGCAAACGGCATCGATTCCAACTGTAATGGCCCAGTTCCAGCGCGCGTATCCCGGCGCGCGGGTCAGCGACATTGACACTCCATGGCCCAGGATTCCCGCCTATCGCCTGCGCGCGGTGAGCGCGACCGGCCATGAGTTCAGCCTGGTGGCTGATCCGGTTACCGCGGCCCTGCAGGCACAGCCCGAAACATGGGTCAACTGGATGCACGACTTGCATGTACTGTTGCTCCTCGGCAGCGCCCACGGCGAACAGGTCAACGGTGTCGGTGCAGCCATTCTTCTTTTGCTCTCGGTCACCGGCATCCTGCTGTGGTGGCAGGGCCTTAAAAACTGGATGCGAGGGCTGACCGTTGATCTGCGCCGCAACTGGCGCCGCATCAACTTCGACGCCCATCATGCCATCGGTTTTTGGACCCTAGCCATTGTGCTCTGGTGGTCCATCTCCGGCGTCTACTTTGGCTGGTACAAACAGTTTGGTTCGATTGTCAATGCAATTTCGCCCCTGCAGGGGATGGCTCCTCCGCCGCTTCCCGCCCCGCTGTCTTCCGGCTCGCAACGCGCCAGCCTTGCGGAGGTCCTAGCGGCCGTGCAGCGTGCATCCCCTCAGGGCCGATTATTTAGCATCAGCGACCCCTCGCTCTCGGGAACGCTGGTTTACGCTCAGATGGACCTGCGAGCACCAGCCGACTTCTCCCATCGCGACATCGTGGCAATTGACACCACCAACGCGCGGGTTCTCAGCATCTGGCACTATGGCCAGAATCGCTCCGCGGGAGATTGGTTCATGTGGTGCATGCACCCTCTGCACTTCGGAACACTGTGGGGTTTTGGGTTCAAGGTAACATGGTTTGTACTTGGGCTGAGCCTGGCAGTTCTTAGCGCAACCGGTGTGATCATGGATTGGAACCGCTACCTTCGCCATCACATCTAGTAGTTCGTTGAAGTTCGCCGCATTGCGCAAGTTTCTGCGTTCCATGATCTTGTGCCAAAACGCTGGAATATGCTGCCGTTCTCGGCCCACAAATGCAGCAAGATACTGAATGGCAGACTGGCTACAACGCCCTTAAGTGGAAGGATGCCGTAATCCGTCTTGGTCGATTGATTAGCCATGACATTCCACGGCCAAGAGATCTCTACCTGAGAAAGAAAAGCAGAAAAATGTGGGTTATGATTTCATACACCGAAGTGGACGAACTTTGGGGTCAGGTCACGTGTACCCCCAAACTGATCCGAAATCTGAGATGTATTTAAGCAGGTGTGTGTGATTCCAACGAAGGTGCTGGCGGGAGCATCTTATCGTTATTTACCCTACAAACCCTCAAAAGAAGCCATCAACGCGTCTCAACAATGCCGTAATAAAGACCAAGAGCATTAGGTTGGCGATTGCAGCCCAGAACAACATATCGAATACCGCATTTCTTGATGTAATAGGCGCAGATTCCATCGCATTAAGAAT
Source organism: Verrucomicrobiota bacterium (assembly GCA_050015635.1). GTDB lineage: Bacteria > Verrucomicrobiota > Verrucomicrobiia > Limisphaerales > UBA11358 > UBA11358. Next base: position 1,043 of record JBEKBA010000256.1, on the reverse strand, counting down.
TCCCCGGGCTCGTTGAAACTGGCCAATGATTTGGATACCCAACGGGACAAAGATAACGAAAACTCCATAAACGTTCACGGTGTGCCAATGCCGTAAGGCAAGATAGATACTGAGCATCACACAAAGCAGGCTCGCAGCAGCCGCGTTCAACCCAGACGGCGAACGATAGCCCTCGTTGCTTGGCTTATCAACGGGCATTCAGAGACCTCCTCCAACCCCTTACATACAAGCCACACCTCCGATGGTACCGGCGACACCTGTCCAGCCCAATACATTTGCGGCCCCCGCGCCAATTTCAAGATATGCTGCAATTGCAGGTACCCCAGTAAAAGATAGTGGCACTGACCCCACCGCCAGCGCAACACATGGGTTCAGATTGAGCGGCGTAGTTTGGAACGGCTCCTTGTGGCATCCAGAACTGCATTGTGTACCAGGCACCGTATATGGAGATTTACGGGCTCCTCCTCCCCCGATGCCACCTCCGTATACGAGGCCGCCACTGCCACCTCCCCCACTGCCAACGCCTGAGCAGGTGAGATATGAGATTGGGGTATATACATAGACGGGCTGACCTCCATGATTGTTTTCGAGTATACCCGTAAGTGTGTATGTAGTCGTTAGGTAGCACATGGGCGTAAGTCCAAGCGGATCGATGATGCCAAGCGGTGAATCCTGCACGTACGCATCACGATTAAAGCTCTGGGGATTTGAAAAATCGTAACTCCCACTGTACGGGTCCGGTGCCATCCATCGGCCCTCGACATTGGAGTACTGCCGGAACTGGGCGTGGTCGGTATCGGTCTCGTAATCATGATCGAGGGAAGCGTAGTGATATGCGTCCCCGTCAGTGCCGGACGCTGTCGTGAGGTCATCGCCGAACGGTAAAGACGTGTATGTGCCTTCCACACCTCCACTAAACGTCGTGCGCTCGCGCTCTGTACCCAGCCAATCCTGATGCTGGAAGTATGTCTCGCTGATTGCGTAATACGCCACGGGTTTGCCTCCCAAGTAGTACTCCCCTGGAAGCTGGACGCGGGTGGTTC
>JBEKBA010000255.1:0-2555 GCA_050015635.1 Verrucomicrobiota bacterium | reverse complement strand
GATGATTGTTGATTAAGAGCTAGTGCCCCAGGGTTTTCAATCATCAATCAAAAATCATCAATCAAAAATCGCTAACCCCCATGACCGAACAAGACCTGCAACAACTGCGGCACGAGAAATGGCGGCTGGATGGCAAGCCCATCCGGACCATCGAAGCGGCGCGCGCCTTCGTTGAAGGCGTGGGATTTTGCCTGATGTATCCCGTGCGCCCCTCGATGCCGGTGCCAACATTTATCGGCGCGTTCGTCGGCTCCGACAACCGCCTTCCCACCTGGCAGCATGCCTATTCCGACCCCCGTGCGTCCCAGGCCATGGAACTCATGGTGCGGCTGTTGCGCGAGCGCTCCGCGTATGAGGCGAACATTTTTGAGGAGAACAATCCCTTTCTCGTCGCCGCCTCGGCGTTTCCTTTTTTTTACGCCCTGGTGGGCGAGCGCAATCCCAAGCTTGCGCCCAAGCAAGGGCCGCGATCTCCGTATTCGCCGCTGGCCTGCGATGCCTTCGATCTGATCCGCCGCAAGGGACCCATCTCAAAACTGAATTTGCAGGAAGCGCTCGGCGGCAGCGTTTCCTTGCCCGCGCTCGACAAAGCTCTCGGTGAATTGCTGGCCAAGCTGCGCATCACGCGGGTCGATTACAAAGAGAAAGAAGGCTCTTACTGGGATGAACTCAACCGGTGGTCGCCGGAGGCAGTGCGCGAAGGCGTCAACCTGTCGGTACAGCAGGCGCTCTCAGCGCTGCTCACGAAGTATCTGGACTGCGTGGTAGCGGCTGAGCAAACCGAGCTGGAATCCTTCTTCGGCAAGTTCATTGCCCGCTCGCGAGTAAAAGAATCAGTGAACGCTCTGCTGGCGGCTCGTGAGCTGAGTTTCGTTCACGTCAATGGAAAGTCGATGTTGCAGATAACGCCGGAGAAGGAAGCTGCGGTTGCCGCTGCCAAGCCTGCATTTGCCAGGCCACACCGTGCTGCCAGGTAAGCCGCTCGTCTCTTCGCAATCGCGTGTACAATCGACTCGCGAAATGACCGACGACCCGAATCCCGACCACTCTCCACGCAAACTCATCATTGCCATCGATGGCCCGGCCGGCGCGGGCAAGAGCACGATCGCCTCCCGGCTGGCGCGCAAACTGGGGTATATAAATCTGGAGAGCGGCGCTATGTACCGGGCGCTGGCGCTGCAAGCTATCGATAAGGACGTATCTTTCGACGATGAAGCCACCCTGCTGCGTCTGGCGCAGGATTCGCGCATACAGCTCCAGGCCACAAGAGACGGGAACCGCACGCTGCTTGACGGGCGGGACATTTCGGCGCGGATTCGCGAACGCGATGTGACCGAAGCGGCGTCGCGGGTGTCGGTGCATCCCGGGGTACGGGCCTGGATGGTAGCGCAGCAGCGCGAGATGGGCGCGGGCGGCGGCGTGGTGATGGAAGGCCGCGATATTGGAACCAAGGTTTTTCCCGATGCCGACTTAAAGATCTTTCTTGACGCCGACCCGGTGATCCGCGAGCAGCGCCGCATGGAGCAACAAAGGATTAAAGGAGAAGTGGCTGCGAGCGTGGCAGCAGACCTGCGCGAGCGCGATCATCGCGACCGCACGCGTGCGGCATCCCCGCTGGTAGCGGCGGAAGATGCGGTGGTGATCGATTCGACGTCGCTCAGCGAAGCGGAAGTTCTGGCCAAGGTGGAAGAGCTGGCCAACAGCAAATTGAAAGAGGATTAAGCGAACTTCAATCCGCCCCGCGCTTGTTTCTGATCAGTTGTCCGTTGGTTCCACGTTGGCTTTCGGCGCGGGCAAAGCCTTGGCAGGTTTTGACGGCGGCGCTGGGGGCACAGGCGCCTCGGCAGCCATGGCGGAAGCCTTGCGAATCTCGATGCCATCGTGCTCGTTGTTGATCACGATGTGAGAAGCCCCGTTTCCGACCGTTCCGCTGGCCGTAGCCTCGTGATCGCCGTTCTCGACCTTCAACTCCGGAAAATCGGACTCGATTTCGCCATCGCGAGTGCGCGCATCGAGGCGGAAGCCGGCCTTCTCCGGCACGCTCAACTGCACACTACCGTTCCGGCTTTCGATCTGTACGTTGCCGAGTGAACGCATCGCCAGCTCAATTCCACCGTTTTCATTCTGCAGCCGCACATCACCGGAGACGCCCTCCAGGCGAATTTCCTTGGAGCGCGTGGTCAGGCGCACCGGCCCGGTAATCTTATCCGCGTGCAGATCATCCGAGTCGAGATCCAGTTCACCCGCAATGCTGGAGAACTCCATGTCCGTGCGGGAAGACTTGAAGGCCACGTTCTTGCTGATGCGGGCCAGTTTCACGCTCTCTTCAAACTCGCCATCCAGTTGCACCGAGCCCTTCAGGTCGACGATAGAAACTTCATCCAAGCGCCCGTCGATGTGAACGTCTCCGGTCACCTGCTCGACTTTTGCGGAACCCTTTGCCACATTCAGCTTTACGTTTCCGTTGATGTCCTCCACAGAAACGTCGCCGTGTTGGGCGGCTATCTCCACTTCTCCATCGCGGCCAGTCACGGAAACGTCGCCCTTGCGGGCCG
>JBEKBA010000254.1:0-3271 GCA_050015635.1 Verrucomicrobiota bacterium | reverse complement strand
AAGCAGGTTCCCAACGAAAGCCAGGCCCAAGCGGTAGTGCAACTACCCGGAGATCAGCCGCGGGATGTATTGCCAACCCCGGATGGATCCTGGATTCTATACCAGGACCGATCAAATTCCGCGTCCCGGCCGGATTCCGCGCCCCAGCGCCTCATGCGCATGCCAGTGGGCGGCGGATCACCCGAGCAAGTGCTCGAACTCCCGGCCGCGACGAGCTTCGACTATCGATGTCCCCTAAAAGCCGGATCCTGCGTATTGAGCCAGAAGCAAGGGCGCGAGTTGCTGTTCTACGCGCTGGACCCTGTGAGGGGGAAAGGGCGTCTGCTGGGAAGGACCGACCGCTGGGCTCCCCGGATGGATTCCTGGGCCTGGGATGTTTCACCGGAAGGTTCGCGCCTGGCGGTGGTGGGCGCCGGCAATAAGATAATGACCTTAGTGAATGGAACATGGCATGAAATCCCGGTTGCGGAGCAGTGGAACACCGATTACATAGCCTGGACGGCGGATGGTGGGGGCTTCTTCGTGACCTCCTCCACGTTCGACTTATTACACGTCACAACCGCGGGCAAGGTAAGTCTCCTGAGCCGTAACGATCGCGCCCAATGGCCTGCGTGGCCGGTTCCGTCTCCGGATGGCAAGTACCTGGCGTTTCAAGCGCAGACCTACGATTTCAACGCGTGGATGATGGAGAATCCGTAGCTGTAACCAAATCCTCAGTCGTGGGGTGGCAATTCTGCCCGCAGCCAACACGCGCTGGCCATCCGCGGACTCCAGGCCTTCGGAGAACACAACCATTGGCCAACGGTCTGCATGAGTCCGGTTCCGGTCAGCGTGACCGGCGTTTCCACCGCACCGCTGGGCGGATTGAAGCTGGCGAAGATCGTGCCGAGCGAAGGTTAGACCCCAGCCCCGGCACGCGCAGCGAGCCCCTTTTGTTCGTCCGGCTATGACGGGCGAGGCAAGACCCCAACCTCCAGCCCCAGGCCCCCGCCCCGGCCCGCCGAGCGCGCCCCTAAACCCGCCAGTACTTTTTGCCGCCGCCAAGCACATTGCCTAAATCGTGGAATTCAGGTGATAATGGTATTGAACCCGTTCTTCAACCCCGGAGCCTGCGGGGGGAAGCGCACTCCCCGGACGCCTACCGTCCGTGGATTCAGGAGGCAACTGCGTGAAGCGTGCCGGATCCGATGAGGCCCTGCGATGCTCGTTCTGCCACAAAAGCCAAGACGTAGTCGGAAAGCTCATCTCATCCCCCAGTGATTACCCTCGGGCGTACATCTGCGATGAATGTATCGCGGTGTGTAACTCGATTCTGGACGACGACAAGGTCGAAACCGCTCCGGGGATGCCTCACAAGATCCCCAAGCCCTTGGAAGTGAAGGAGCACCTCGATCAGTACGTGATCGGCCAGGAAGCCACCAAGAAGAAGCTGGCGGTAGCCGTTTATAACCACTGCAAACGCATCCACATGAACCGGATGCGGAATTCGGACGTGGAGCTTTCCAAGTCGAACATCCTGCTGATCGGTCCCACGGGAACCGGCAAGACCTTGATGGCGCAGACCTTGGCCCGTATCCTGGACGTGCCGTTCGCCATCGTGGATGCCACCACCCTGACCGAAGCGGGCTACGTCGGCGAGGATGTCGAGAACATCATCCTGAAGCTCCTGCAGTCGGCCGATGGAGACGTCCAAAGGTGCCAGCAGGGTATCATATATATTGACGAGATCGACAAGATCTGCCGCAAGGACGAAAATCCTTCCATTACCCGCGACGTATCGGGTGAAGGCGTGCAGCAGGCGTTGCTCAAGATCCTGGAAGGAACCATCGCGAACGTGCCGCCGCAGGGTGGCCGCAAGCATCCGCACCAGGAGTTCACGCCGGTCGATACCACGAATATTCTGTTCATCTGCGGCGGCGCTTTCGTCGGTCTCGAAAAGGTGATCGGGCGGCGGATCGGCAAGAAATCCATGGGCTTTTTGCCGGACGAAGATAAAAGTAACAAGACCATCGGCATCTCCAGCCACCGCGACATCAGCCTGCTGAGCCAGGCGCAGCCTCAGGATTTGATCAAGTTCGGGTTCATCCCCGAATTCATCGGACGCTTGCCGGTCAGCGCGGTGCTCGAGGACTTGGACAAAGACGCTTTGGTCCAGATCCTGACCCGGCCCAAAAACGCCATCGTCCGGCAGTATCAAAAGCTTTTTGAGTTCGAAAATGTGCGGCTGAAATTCAGCGACGATGCCTTGGAGGCGATCGCCGATCTGGCTCTGGAACGTAAGGTTGGTGCGCGCGGCCTGCGTATGATCCTGGAGGACCTGATGCTGGATCTGATGTATTACTTGCCGTCCTACAAAAAGGTCCGGGAGTTCCTCGTCACCAAAGAGATGGTGCTTTCCCAGAAAATCAGTCTTACAATATTAGAAAAGGCCGGTTAATCGGCCCGCGCTCTTTTTGGCGTTGTTGCCTGCCAGCCGGCCACGGGGCGCCGGCCGAACCCTTAGCGGAGAAACATGCTTACTTCAAAGGAAAAATCGGACACAAAACGTTTGCCGATGATGCCCATACGGGATGTCGTCATCTTTCCGTACATGATGACCCCCTTCGTGGTGGGCCGCGAATCGAGCGTACGGGCGCTCGAAGAGGCCATGGCCGGAGACAAGAAGATCTTCCTGGCCACCCAGCACGATGCGTCCATCGACGAACCCAAGCCCAACGAAATCTACAGCGTGGGCACCGTGGTGAATATCGTTCAAAGCCTGAAACTGCCGGATGGCAACATCAAAGTGCTGGTGGAAGGCGTGGAGCGCGCCAAAGTTTTCTCGATCACCGATGATGAAGGCTTCTTCCGCGCGGTGGTCCGCACCTTCAACTTCAAGGTCGAACCCGGCCCCCAACTGGACGCCCTCACCGGCCGCGTCACGTCGCTTTTTGAGCAGTACGTCAAGCTGAGCCAGAATCTGAACTACGAGACCATGATCGCCGCCATCCGCGTGGATGATGCCGGCAAACTGGCCGACACCGTAGGCGCCAATCTGCAGCTCACCATCGAAGAAAAGCAGGAGCTGCTCGAAATCTTCGATCCGGTCGATCGGCTGACCCGGGTGGCCGAAATGCTCGATATCGAAATCGAGAAACTGAACGTGGACCGCACCATCCAGGGCCGCGTCAAGCGCCAGATGGAGAAGGCCCAAAAAGAGTACTATCTCAACGAGAAGATCAAGGCCATCCAGAAGGAACTCGGCCGCGGCGAAAAGAGCGAAATCGACGAG
>JBEKBA010000253.1:0-2754 GCA_050015635.1 Verrucomicrobiota bacterium | reverse complement strand
GAAACGCGCTCATGCACGGCCTGAAGATCCTCCGTCATCAGGTTCGCATATCATATCGCCGGGTCATCACCAGCGTGGAGTGCCCAGGCACCTTCTGAATCTCCAAATTTTGTGCTAATTTGTGCTACCGACCCGCTCATCGTGCCTTTCATGCCCATCTTGCCTATTGAAGAATATGGATGTTACAGATTCTAAAAGGGCAGTTTCGGTTCGATTCCGACCCGCGCCTCCAAATCCTTCGTCTTTACTCTCCTTGAATTCTCTTTACTTCGTTCCTGATCTCTTTAATCTCTTTGCTGCCAAATAAGCTTGTGCCATCTTCCTACGTTCATTCTTGAACACTGAGAAGAACGACTCACAAACTAATAACTTGGGCAGACGCTCCGAGTTTGTTATTGACTCCGTTGTGTTCGTGCCTATACTGACTGGACCTTTGTAACGGACGGAGATTCTTCGCCGGCATGGCGGTTAGATTCTGTCCAAAATAACCGTGTGGGAGGAATCGTGAGTCGAAAAGTTTGTCTATTCTTGCTGTCGATAGCCGCGTTGGTCTCAGTTGGAGTCCTGGAAAGTCGGGCCCAAACTGTGTTGACTCGACATGTACGCGAAGTCACACTCAATGGCCAAGCAGCCCTGCTCGGCCATCTTCCCGCGACTCAGACATTGCAGTTGGATGTCGTTCTGCCATTACGTGACCAGGCCGGCTTGGACGTGTTCCTGGCGGAGCAACGGAATCCCAGCAGTCCTGACTATAGACAGACACTGACTCCTTCCGAATTCACGGAAAAGTTCGGTCCCACGCAGCAGGACTACGATCTCTTGGTGCAATACCTTCGCGAACACCAACTCACGGTTATTGGCGGTTCGCGGGACGGCATGGAAGTGCAGGTCAAGGGATCGGTCGCGGACATTGAGGCTGCCTTCTACGTGAACTTGCTGGTCTACCAGCACCCCGACGAGAATCGCACGTTCTTTGCGCCAGACCGTGAGCCGATGGCAAATCTGCCTTTTCCTCTCTGGCACATCTCGGGGCTGGACAACTATTCCATTCCGCACCCGATGTACGTTAGCAAGAGTGACTACGCCAAGGCGCACGGCATCGCTCCCGAGGAAGTAGTGAATCACGCAACTACAGGTTCCGGTCCCTCGGCATCGTTCCTCGGCAGCGACATGCGCGCCGCGTATTATGGCGGCACGGCTTTGACCGGCGCCGGCCAGAACCTTGGATTGCTGGAGTACGCCGGCACCGATTTGGCGGACCTCACGAAATACTTCAAGAATGCAAAGCAAACCAACAACGTGCCCATCAAGCTGCTATCGACCGATGGCACCAGCACCAAGTGCACCGCCAGCACCGGATGTGATGATACCGAGCAAACTATAGATATGACCCAGGCCATTGGAATGGCACCCGGCCTCGCCAGCCTGGTGATGTATATCGGATCGTCGGATACCGCCATCATCAGCAAGATGACTACACACAGTCCGCTGCCAACCACCATCGGTTGTTCATGGGGCTGGACGCCAGTCGATCCGGGTACGCTTGACCCTTATTTCGAGAAGATGGCCGCACAGGGGCAAAACTTCTTCGCAGCTTCGGGCGACGATTCGACTTGGTCGCCAAAAAATGGGGCATGGCCTGCGGATGACGCCAATGTCATCTCCGTCGGCGGCACAGACCTGAAAACCTCCGGCGCCGCAGGCCCTTGGGCATCTGAGAGGGCCTGGACGGATAGCGGCGGCGGCATCTCGCCGGATAAAATCACGATCCCCACCTGGCAGCAACTCGCAGGCGTGATTAACTCAAGCAATAAGGGATCAACCAAGTACCGCAACGGTCCTGACGTTTCCGCCAATGCAAACTTCACCTTCTACGTTTGTGCCGACCAGACCACCTGCACCGCCAACTATTACGGCGGCACCAGCTTTGCCACGCCGATGTGGGCCGGCTACATTGCCCTGGTTAATCAGCAACTCGTCGCCAATGGACATAAGACTCTAGGTTTCATCGACCCCGATCTTTATGCTTTCGGCGTGAGTTCCAGCTATGACACTGATTTCCACGACATCACCAGCGGCAAATCAGGCAGCTACTCCGCTGTCAAAGGGTACGATTTGGTGACGGGGTGGGGCAGCCCCAATGGTCAAGGGCTTATCAATGCTCTTGTCGCGGAACAATAGAAGTCCTAAACGATGTTCATCCTCCCCGGAACTCAGGTCCGGACCGCCCAAGGTTCGGACCTGATTCATTGATGCATCCAGTCCTGCGGTAATAAATTGATTTGCATTTGCTTTGAAAGGCGCGGGTTCAGACGTGCCGAATGAATAGCATTTTCATTGCGGCTTTTTAGTCCGCTGAAAAACTCAAGGTCCGTATCAGGGTATCGCTTTAGCGAGGGTGCTGCGCGGAGTCTGCATCTTCAGCCCGATCCGATAACGAGGCGTAAAATCCCGATATAGCAAACTCTTGGCTCAAGCGCTCGGTAAGCAATGAACTGGAAATCTTTGGGCAGAACGTTCGGTTGGATCCTTCCGATATCACTGCTGTCGGCAGCTCTGTGGGTGCCGTTGCCAGTCCCCGCCCAGACCGATTCCGCAGCGCAGTCTGCCCAGCGCAAGACCAGCAATCCCTACACCGGGGATCTTTCCATTTTCGAAACTCCGGGGCGCGATGAGCGCCTGCAGATCAACCGCGTCATGGATATGCTCGGCATCGGACCCGGCAAAAACGTTGCCGATATCGGGGCCGGATCG
>JBEKBA010000252.1:0-7941 GCA_050015635.1 Verrucomicrobiota bacterium | reverse complement strand
CAGAATGAGTGCCAGCCTTAGATTCCGCGAATATAGTCACTACGGTTCGTACGTTGTCCATGAAGAGGATCGCGTCTACGGAATTCAGCCTGAATCCTCGCAAGAGATCAACGTTACACCGGAACAGGCCCAGGCCTTATTCTCAGACGGCATGACGCGCCTTCGCGAAGCGTTGAACGACTTCATCGACCCGCGTGCCGCGGTTTCTGTGCCGAAAGGAGCCGGTCGAAAAATGCCCCGGACCGCGATCGTTCTCAATATTCTTGTCGCGTCACCGTCCGACGTTGGCCAGGAACGCGATGTCGTAACAGAAGTAATCCATGCGTGGAACGCAGCCCACTATCGGACCACCGGCATCATGCTTCATGCAGTTCGATGGGAAACTCATTCGTATCCAGCGGCGGGAGACCGCCCGCAGGCCATCCTCAACAAACAAATCGTCGATTCGGGGGACATCCTTATCGGAATCTTTGGCTACAGGTTGGGCACTCCAACCGGAACCGCGCAATCTGGAACGATCGAGGAAATCGAGGAGTTTCGCGAGGCCGGGAAATACGTGGCGCTGTATTTCTCCACGGCCGACATTCCGCGCGGCGCCGATATTAATCAACTGAAAGCACTTGAGGACTATCAGCGCGAGCGGCAAAAGGACACTTTGTATCGAACCTTTCGTTCCCCAGGGGACCTGCGGCTTCTAGTGACGCAAGACCTTCCGAAAATAGTTGCGGAGGTCTCCGCAGGGCTGGAGGGTGCAGCATCGGCAGCAGGCGCTTCGCAAACACCAAAGGACAACGTCGCACGCGTCGTGATTGCACCGATGAACGACGATCTAAGTGCAAAAGAAATCGAGCTCCTGTGGAACGCAGTGAAGGACCGCCGGGGCGAGATCCTCCACACCCTGACCTACGATGGCGAGAGCCTACGTACCAACGGAAGACAATTTTTGGCAAATGCGGACGCGCGGACCGGAGCGGAGTGGGTTGCGTCGTTCGGTAATCTACGGAATCGCGGCTTCATCGAGCCCCTCAGTTATGGCAGCGACTTCTTCCGAGTCACCGGCGATGGTTACCGGGCCGCGGATGAACTCGAAGGATTTGCTCGTTGGGATGCCAAGTCTATCGTATTACGGGCGCGCAACATGAACGCGCCGGACGACGAGGTGACGCTCGCATGTAAAGGCATCATTGCGATTCCGCCACGCTATTTCGAGGACCAGATCAGGGCAGATCGGCCGCTTCAACGGAGCCTCAAAGAACCGCGTACGTTGCTTGTGGACATGATTGGCTCTCAGCCTGAGGTCGGCTGGAATCCCACCGAGGTTGAGTTTCTCGACGGAGTTAGCGGGCAGACTCTTAGATTTCTAGTGATGGGAATGGACCTTCTCCAACCTGGTAGCCTCAAGCTGCCCATCGTCGCATGAGGACTTTGCCTCGCAGAGCACCGAAGAGCCCCGCCGTCAGACGGGCGGCGCGGGCGCGTGTCCTTTCGGCGACGAGCCTGCTTGTGCTTTCGCCCAAAGCCTTCCGGGCTGACATATTTCTATGGACCATAAGGCCGGTCATCGGGTTCCATCACATGAAGGCTGCTTACACCTTCTTTTCCGCAATCCGATTGGGGAACTGACGCAGTTCTGTCGCTGCGGGCGACGAGAGGCGCGCTTACGAAAGACATATGCGATACTCGGCCAATGGCCGAGCCCCAATCCTCGAAGTCGCTACCAAATCAAGCGTCGGCAATCCCATCGCCGCTATCTGCTGAGGCGGTGCTCGATGCGTTAAAAATGATTCTGGTCGGCAGATCCCTAACCGAAGTTCTTACCAGTATCGCCACTTTAATCGAAGCCCACAGTGACGGAATGCTGTGCTCGATTTTCCTGGTTGAGGAAGACGGCTTGCACATGCGGTACGCCGCCGCTCCGAATCTTCCCGAGTCTTATCGAAATGCTACCGATGGAGCGACGATCGGCCTACATGGCGGGCCCTGCAGCGTGGCCGTTTACCGTCGCCAGCCTGTTTTCGTGGCTGATTTTCAGTCCGATCCGGATTGGGCGCATTTTAGGGACAAGCCGCTGTCGGGAGGATTGGCCGCGAGCTGGTCGAGCCCGATCATTTCGCATGATGGAAAAGTATTGGGAACTTTTGGCATGTACTTCCGCGAAGTGCGCACGCCAAGTACGAACGAAATTCAGCTGATCGAAAACTCAAGCCGGATTGCCGGAATCGCCATCGAGCGCGAGCGTTCGCAGGCGGCGCTGCTCGTGGCATTCGAGGAGATCAAGAAGTCGGAGGGACAACTCCGACAGATGGTTGATGCGATACCTCAAACCATCGTGGTTTTGGGGCCGGGGGGCAGTGTTGTGTATGTGAACCGGACAGTACTCGATTACACCGGTCTCTCGACCGAGGATTTAATGGAGGTGGATTTTCGCGAGCGGGTTTTCCATCCGGAAGATGTGGAACGGCTGCGCGAGACACGGCTGACTGGATTTTCAGGGCGAGTGCCTTGGGAGAACGAGCTGCGAGTACGGCGAAAGGACGGTCAATACCGGTGGTTCCTGATCCGTTACAGCCCGCTCTTCGATGAACAGGGGCGCCTGATTCGCTGGTTTTCTGCGGGAACGGATATTGAAGATCGCAAGCGGGATGAAGACAAGTTGCGTGAAGAAAATCTCGCGCTTCGTGAGGAGATTGATCGTTCATCGTTCTACGAAGAAATTGTGGGGTCGTCGGCGCCGCTCCGAAGAGTATTGCAACAGGTCGACAAAGTTGCGCCAACCGATTCCACCGTTCTGATTTTAGGCGAGACCGGCACAGGCAAAGAATTGATTGCCAGCGCGATTCACAAAAGATCCCATCGATCGGCGAAGGCCTTTATCCGCGTAAACTGCGCCGCGATCGCGCCCTCGTTGATTGCGTCGGAGCTTTTCGGACACGAGAAAGGCGCTTTCACCGGAGCGCTGCAGCGGCGTCTGGGCCGCTTCGAAACGGCGGATGGGGGGGCGATTTTCCTGGATGAAATCGGCGACCTACCGGCCGACACTCAGGCGATTTTGCTGCGGGTTCTCCAAGAACGAGAGTTTGAACGCGTCGGCAGCAGCCGGCCCACGACTGTCGACGTACGTGTGATCGCCGCCACAAACCGCGACCTGGAGGCGGCCGTTGCGGCGGGCACTTTTCGTCAGGACCTTTTCTATCGGCTAAACGTATTTCCGCTTCGCGTGCCCGCACTTCGCGAAAGGAAAGACGACATCCCTCTTTTAGTCGAGTATCTGGTGGAACGCTATGCCAAGAGGGCCGGAAAGCGGTTCAAGCAAATCACCAGGAAAACTCTGGCTCTGTTTCAAGCGTACGATTGGCCCGGAAACATCCGCGAGCTCCAGAATGTAATTGAACGGGCCATCATCCTGTGAGATGGAGATTCGTTCTTTGTTGACGAAGCCTGGTTACGGACGAAGCCGGGCGAAAGTTCGGCACTCGTTCTTCCTCGGCACGGCGCTCTTGCGCAAACCGAAAAAGAGTTTATCGATCGCGAAAGAAAAATGATCGAAGCTGCGCTGGAGGCGTCCGGTGGACAAGTTTCTGGCGACGATGGCGCGGCGGCAAAGCTGGGAATTCCATCGCAGACTCTGGATTCAAAGATTGCGAGCCTTAGAATCGACAAGCGCCGGTTCAAGGCTCGCTCCGCGAAAAAATCGTTGATGTAGGTCGCTCTCCCCTATGAAGTGTCCTGCGGTTAATTGCCGCGCATAAAATCGCGCGCTTCCTCTCGCAGTTATTTCCTGAATGTTCGGGATTCCTGAAATTTCGGGATTCTATCGTCCCGCAAACCCCTTTGATTCAATGAACTACGTTGGCGTTCAAAATGCAATCTGAGTGAGCGCCTGCCCTTTCAGTCCGGCGAAGCGCACATTGAAGATCGAAAGAGATTTGCATGGCAGGAAATTGACGATCAGGCTGATCGGCCGCTTTCAATCGGAGCACATCGCGGAGTTGAAAAAGCAGATTCGCGAGCGCCCTTCGATCGTTGTTCTTGATCTTGAGGAAGTAACGCTGGTCGATGTGCCCGTAGTTCGCTTTTTGGGGGCTTGTGAAATCCAAGGCGCAACGATCGTGAATTGTTCCCAGTACATACGTGAGTGGATGAACCGGGAGAGGCAGGAAGGTGCGAAGTGAGTCTGTCGCGATGGCCGGAGAGAATCAACCGATGTCTTACGCTCCAATTCTAATGGCACCTCAAATCGAGCGCATTCGTGCCTTTGCAACCCCGCGCGACGTCACGGCCGGTGAAATTCTCTATGAACCCGGCGATGAGACGCCTCCGGTCTTCGTTGTGATTTCCGGCGGCATAAAGATTCTCGCAGTCGGTGGATCAGAAGAACGAACGGTCACCACCTACGGCGTCGGGCAGTTCTCCGGCGAGTTACTAATGATTTCCGGCCGAAGATCAATTTACCGCTGCCAAGCTACGCACGGTGGGACATTGCTCGAACTTAGCGCCAGGGATCTACGCACGCTCATCGGAAAAGACGCGGAGCTCAGCGATATCTTCATGAAAGCATTTTTAGCCCGCAGGCTTTCCCTCAAAGAGAAGGGTGAAGGAAATGTTGTCGTGCTGGGCTCTCGTTATTCGGCCAATACTCTTGTTGCGCGAGAATTTCTGACGCGTGACGGGCACCCCTTTACGTATCTGGACTTGGATGTCGATCAGACGGCGCAGGAATTGCTCGACCGGTTCGGGGTCTCGACGGAGGACATTCCTGTCGTAATCTGCAACAACACTCAGGTTTTGCGCAATCCAACTCCGAAACAAATCGCAGAATGCCTGGGATTCAATTCCAACATTGACGAGTCGCAAGTTCGCGATCTGGTGGTTGTTGGCGCTGGTCCGGCCGGATTGGCGGCGGCAGTTTACGCCGCGTCTGAGGGTTTGGACGTAATCGTCGTGGAGAGAGCGGCTCCCGGAGGCCAAGCGGCCTCGAGCTCGAAGATCGAAAATTATTTGGGATTTCCCACGGGCCTCTCGGGGCAGGAGTTGGCGGACCGCGCTATCGCGCAAGCCGAGAAATTTGGCGCGAAGATCATGGTTGCGCGAGCCGTCGAGCGCCTCGACTGCAGTCGCCGTCCTTACATGGTCGAGCTCGACAATGGCGTGAAAATTCCAGCGCGTGCAATTGTCCTTGCGACTGGGGCGCAATACAACAAACCTTCCATCTCCAATCTTGATGCCTTCTCCGGCAGCGGCGTTTATTACAACGCGACGTTCATGGAGGCCCAGCTATGTGCCGGTGAACAAGTGATTGTGATCGGTGGTGGGAATTCAGCAGGTCAAGCAGCGGTTTTTCTTTCGCAACATTCTGCGGGCGTTCAGATGCTCGTGCGATCGAAGAGCCTCGCAGACACGATGTCGCGTTATCTGGTTCAGCGCATCGAAGAAAATCCTCTCATTCAAGTGCAGTACTCGAGCGAACTTATCAAGCTCGAGGGAGAGACCCATCTCGAGCGGGTCGCTTGGATCGAAAAAACCTCCGGCGAAACCTCGACCAGACCAATTCGCCATGTGTTCGTGATGGCGGGTGCGTCACCGCGGACGACCTGGCTATCCGGCTGTGTGTCTCTCGATGGAAAAGGCTTCGTCGTCAGCGGTCACGCTCTCGAAGCCGAGGTGCCGCCCATTCCGTGGCCGTTATCCCGACCGCCGTACATGCTCGAGACGAGCCTTCCTGGAGTTTTCGTGGTGGGCGACGCGCGATCGGGAAATGTGAAGCGTGTCGCCTCCGCGGTTGGCGAGGGTTCCATTGTCGTGCATTTGGTTCACCAAGCTTTAGCTGAAGCTTGAATCGTCCTCACAATGGCGGAGGGACATTCGCATGGCAGTTAACAGCAACGCCGGACTTAGTTCGATGCAATTCAAGGTCATTGACGGATTGCGGATTCGCTTCGCGACCACCGACAAAAAAAGCGGCGCTCCGATTCTTCTGCTTAGCCCACTGCCCGAAGTATCCTAGCCTTCCTCCCGACTTGGGAAATATTTTCTGCGCTGGGACCGGTCATCGCCGTCGACCTTCCCGCGTTTGGTCTCTCTGAAAGCCGCACAGATGTGAGAGCCCCAGAGGCTTTGGGAGAATTCGTGGTTCGCATCTTGGAAGCCTTTGGGCTGAAACAGCCTAATGTAATTGCGCCCGACGTGGGAACGCCGGCATGTCTCTTCGCATCCGCAAATCATCCCGGCATTTTCAGGAGCATGGTGATCGGAAGCGGTGCGACAGATCACACTGACATCGGCGGCATTCTCGATGAAATCGTCAACGCACCTTCGCTTGAGCAATTCAAAGATTTGACGGGAGAGCAATTTGTTCGTGGTGCGATCGGCGACATGAAGAACTACAAACTGCCCGAATGCGTTTTACAGGACTACCTAGCTTCCTACGCGGGCCCTCGGTTTTTCGATGCGATGGCATTTGTCCGGGACTACCCGCAGTCGCTTCCGCGTCTTGCGAAACGGCTTCACGAAGTTACGACACCATGCCAGATCACCGTCGGACAGAATGATCCGTTTGTTCCGGTTTCCAATGCGCAGGGTCTACGGAAGGGCCTTTCGAAGAGCAAGCTCGACGTTCTGAATTGCGGTCATTTTGCTTGGGAAGATGCGGCCGCCGAGTACGGAAGGCTAGCGTCCGATTTCATCAAGGGCGGCTACGCGAAACTTTAACTCTTTTCAGAAGCCCATTTTGGAAAAACCTATCGCCTGGGAGGGTATAAATCATGCGGTCAGCAAAGGAACTTCTTCAAGCCTACATGGATGGCTCCGCCAAGGAAGCCGCCGCGCTGTTTGCGACAAATGGCGCGCTCGAACTCCCTTATCTTGCGGATCTCGGAGTTGAGCCGCGCTACGAGGGACCAAAGAACATCGAGGCGTTCCTCACTTTTCTGCACGAAAAGATGTACCCGAACTTCAAATTCACCGACGTAAAGATCTATATCGACACGCCGGACCAAGCTTATGGGGAATACACCATTCACCAGAAATCCGGAATTTCGGGAAAGCTCGTTCATCAGCGGTTCTTTGGTCACTGCACGGTGGCTGACGGAAAGATTGTGCTGCTTAGGGAGGCGCTCAATCTTCTCGCTGCTGCCGACGGGATGTTTCCGAACGGCATCGCCGACGTTATCAACAAGAAATGAAACTCGGGAAGGAAGGCTTAACCCTGAGAGGAATCATGCCAGTAGATCGCACTCTTTCAATTTCGATTGTGACCGCCACGATTCACGCGCCGATCGGAAAGGTCAATATTGCGGATTGGCTTTTCCACCTTCCCGACGCTGAGTATCAGCGTTGCTCACAGGCGCATATCGCGGCGGGAGCCACCACGGCCGACGATGGCCGCGCCATGTCTATTAATGTTGAAATGATCGGCGACGCATTCGTCGTGCAGCACTACGTCGCGGAGACTCGCGACCCGCATTTCTGCCGGCTGGTATCGATCTCTGATTCAATTTCCCTGGTGGGTCGTACCAAACTCCAGGTCATTTGGGAGCTCAGCGTAAAGAAAATCGACGATCAGACCTGCGAGTACACGAACCACATCCACTCCAGCGCCATTGACCAGACTCTTCTGTTCTTCCAAGAGCACAACATCCCATTTGAGAAAGCGCGCGCCGCGCGACAGCAGGCGTCGCATGCCCACAACCAAGAGGAAACACCCAAGTTCGCGAAGAGCATCGAGCGAAAGGCACTCGGCGTTCGCACAACGACGGAGGAAGGATCATGAAAGTTCTGTTTGTTATCAGCAATTCCGAAACCGCGTTCTGGCTGTCGGAAGTTACACATCCATACTGGCACCTGACGGAGCGGGGGGTCCAGGTCGACTTTGCGAGCCCGAAGGGAGGCAAGGTTGTCTTCGATCCGTACAGTGATCCTTATTTCGAAAAATCTACGGAGCCG
>JBEKBA010000251.1:0-3287 GCA_050015635.1 Verrucomicrobiota bacterium | reverse complement strand
TAATCGCGATTGTTCTTCTGCGACTGATCTTTCAGTGCGGCGGAAACTCTGTCGCGTCTGACCGGATCATCGTCGACCAAGTCCGCGATGCGCAGAACGCGGCCGTCAGACGTTTTGACGAGCTGAAACCCTGTTCCGGGATCACTCCCCTGCCATACGCCCAGCGCTCCGATGATGTGCTCGACTTCTTTAATCTTGTCCTTCGTGCTCTCGCGCGAATTGACATTCGGAATGTGCACGATGGTTTTTTCAGCGGGATCAAGCACTTTGAGAATGTCATCGACATAAGAACCGCTATAAAAGAAGTAGCCGATGTCGAGTTGCTTGAGATATTCGTAGCCGTTGAGCTGCTCGTAATAGGTATAAGTAACGCTGTCGAATTTGGCCTCGTCTCCCGGAGCAAGCACAGCTTCGGCGTCGCCCCGGAAATAGGAACCAGTCATTGCCACGATATGCACGCGGTCGCGAGCGATGAACTGGCCAAGATGCAAACCCAGCTTGTTGTCTGGGCTGACGGAAACGTGGTGAAACTCGTCGATAGCGATGAGCCTGTTGTCGAACTTTTCGATGCCGTATTCGTCGACGGCAAAGCGGAACGTCGCATGTGTGCAGACGAGAACTTTGTCGGAACTCTCAAGAAACGCCCCAAGCGACTTTACCTTTCCGCCATTCTCTCCGCCCGGTGCATTGCAGAGGTTCCATTTTGGCTCTACGCGCCAGTCCTCCCAAAAACCAAATTTGCTTAGAGGTTCGTCGTAGAAGCTCGCGCCGATGGCTTTTTCCGGCACCACAATGATCGCTTGCTTGAGACCTTGATTCTTCAGTTTATCGAGCGCGATGAACATCAGCGCGCGGCTCTTCCCTGACGCAGGCGGCGACTTGATAAGGAGATATTGTTCGCCACGTTTCTCATACGCGCGCTCCTGCATCGGTCGCATGCCGAGCGCGTTCGTTTTCGTCGAACTGCCATTGCGGGCATAAGAAACCGAAATGGAAGGGACTGATTTCGGGTCAATGGTCATGCGCTTGTCTCCGTTTCTTGTTTCCTGACCATTTCCCGCCCGGCGGTCATTTTTGTATAGAGATCGAAGAGTTTTTCAAGGCGTTCCGTGTCATTCTTGAAGCGGCGGCCGAGATAAATGCGTTCCAATACTTCATCATTGCTGTCATGAGCCGCGCGTAGATCATCCGGCATACTTTCGGAGTCGTAGAGATCGGCGATCGTTGCTGGGAAATGATGTTCGCGCACCAACAAGATTTCTTCAGCACAGCGGGTCAGATCGAGTTTGTTTTTTTCCGTGAGTGTTGGGATCGGAAAGGTATTCCAACCCAGCGTATTTGAATAACGGAAATCGGTTTTCATCTTACCGCACACGGTTGCAATCCAGACTAAGTGTACGCGCGAAGCGATCACCGCCATATTCCAAAGCGGAGCGTCGTAAAGGCCAAACGCCAGGTTTGTCAGCGCGGTGCGATCATCTACGATGCCAACTGGTAAATATGGTCTGCGCTCAGAAGACACTCCTGGTACGACAATTGTGCTCCGTGTGCCGATGCGCATAAGTTTCAGCTGATGAGCGCGTTTTGCGAGGGCGTTTGCCCCCTTATCGCGGCTGGCAAGTCTGACTTGCCGCACGGCCGCGATACGCTTTCTAATGGACTCGATGGCTTCCGCCTCGGGGAGGTCTCGATCCTCAATCCAGATGCAGAACCGGCCGCCGCCATTTATAAAGTCATCCGATCCGTAGATGCGGCGAATAAACTTCTCACGTTGCACCACATCAAGGCTCAGCGAGGCCAAATCCTCAGGCCGCAAGAGGAGATTGCCGCCGTCGGTCGGTTTATTGCCGAACTCCATCACGCTTAGGTCGCTAATCGGAGAATCATGCTTTTCGACAATTACGCGAGGCCCAAGGGTTAAATAGGGTGTAATTGATGTTCCTTCTCTTACGACCACTGTGTTTTGCTCGTCATGTTCATAGAGACGCCGAGACGCTTTACTCGACGAGCCAATCCCCACAATGATTACCGTGACCCCCGCCTTATTGCTGGCGAGGTTTGACCACTTGAATGACGTATATGCAAAGACGATATCGCAACCCGTTTGAAATAGTACCGGCCACAATATCGAAACCGATTGGCCTTGGCAGATCGAATTCGTAGCCACAAATGCCGCGACAGCGTCGGTTCTCATTTCGTATTCAGCTGCTTTGATGAACCAACCCGCAACGTAGTCGAGAAATCCGCTTGAAGAAGTTCGCCCCTTGAGGAGGTCACGAACCTCGGCTTTTTGTTCGGCATTCTGCCACGTGAAGCCTAGATAAGGTGGATTCCCGCAGATGTAGGTCTCTCCGCCTTCATTTTCGAAGTCGATCTGCGCTTGATCAAGTGGGGTACTAAAGAGGTCGTCCGCCTGTATTTTGACGCCAGTCCCCGTGGGCGGACAGATACTGAACCAATCGATCCGCAGAGCGTTGCCGCATGTAATCCAGTTCTCTGCGCGGAGCGGCAGAAATTCTGCAAGAGCTTCCTTCTGACCACGGTAAAGCACATCGCATTGGAATTCCGCGATGATGAGAGCAAGGCGCGCTATCTCTGCCGGAAAGTCGCGCAACTCGATCCCGCGGAAGTTGGTAAGGGGAATTTCCGTGCGGTGATCAGGCTCGCCGCGACGTTTATTAATAGCGGCTTCTATCTCCCGCATTTCTTTGTAGGCAATGACGAGAAAGTTGCCAGAGCCGCACGCCGGGTCGAAAACCCTGATCTTTGACAAACGTTTCCGGAGGTTCAACAGCATGCGGGGATTGTCGGCCGCCTCCTGCAGCTTCGCGCGAAGGTCATCCAGGAAGAGCGGATTGAGCACTTTGAGGATGTTGGGAACGCTAGTGTAATGCATTCCGAGACCGCCGCGCTCCTCATCGTCCGCAACGGCCTGGATCATCGAGCCGAAGATATCCGGATTAATTTTTGTCCAATCCAGATTGCCGATATGGAGGAGATAGGAGCGTCCAATCCGGCTGAAGTGTGGCACGTCCATACTGCCTGAAAAGAGGCCACCGTTCACATAAGGGAAGGATTCGGCCCAGCGAGGAATTCGTTCGCTTTCCCGATCCTCTCGCTTGGTGTTCATAGCCCGGAAGAGTTCGCTGATAACCCCATGGGTGTTCGACGAATCCTTGGCGCTCATCTTCGCAACAGTCTCTGTAAAGAGACCGGTTCCGTTGAAAATGTCGGTGTCCTCAGCAAAGAAACAAAAGATCAGCCGCGCCATGAAATGATTCATGTCG
>JBEKBA010000250.1:0-3532 GCA_050015635.1 Verrucomicrobiota bacterium | reverse complement strand
GACCCCGCTCAACCAACTAAAGATTTACGCCGCCAACTCCAACTTCAGGGAAAATTCGTCTTCTCCTACATCGGTACACTTGGTATGGAGCACGGCCTGGAAATCATGCTCTCTTATGACGATCAGATCAAATAAGCAAATCCAGAAATTTGTTTCCTGATCGTGGGAGAAGGTGCGGAAAAAGAAAAAATCGTCGCAATGGCGCGGGCGCGCGGGCTAACCAATCTCCAATTCGTCTCTCAACAGCCGCGCGAAAAAATCCCCTCCTACGTCGCCGCTTCTGATGTTTGCCTCGTCCTTCTCAAAAAAGCCGATGTCTTCAAAACCGTTATTCCCACGAAGATGCTCGAATTCATGTCTTGCGCCCGTCCCGTAATCCTTGGCGTTGACGGACAAGCCCGCGCCATAGTGGAAGATTCCCGCGCTGGTCTTGTGATCGAGCCTGAGAATGCGGATGCTTTATCCAATGCAATTCAATATCTGGCGGCGAATCGCGAGGCCGCACGCCAACTTGGACTCAACGGGAGAGATTACATCCTGCGCAAATATTCTCGCGCTCACACAGCAGCAAGATACATCACTGTTCTCGAAGAATTATTGCAGTCACCAAAACAGAAAACGGCGGGTGCAGCTGCCTGAGAACGATTTGTATCAGCGAGAGCACGGTTTCCTCTGCACTCCCCCTGTGTCCTCTGTGTTAAAGCCCTTGACTTTCTTTCTCGGCCGCCAAAAAAACCGCACCGCCATCAAGGATGCGCCGCGACCACAGCCAGCCCGGACGCCGCCGACACCGCCGCACTAATGCCTTGTGACGCCGCCTGCCGGAATCCGCTCAACGGCACGAAAAGAATGTCATCCGCCTGCAGCGTCCAGTCCGGAGCTTTCGCCTCTAGAATTTTCTTCAGCGGCACGCGCGTCTCCGTCATTCCCGTTGCGCTCTTCCGGATAATTCTCACCCCGCCCATCTTCGCCGTATGGTTTGCCCCGCCCGCCATCGCCAGTGCCTGCAGCACGGTCAAACTCCCGTTATCCACCAGCAATCCCGCCGGGCGTCCCACATCCCCCACCACATAAATCACCGGCGCTCGCGGCACCGAAATTGTGTCCCCCGGAAGGATCTCGACGTCGTCCTTCATATCCTCGGCCAGGTTCCTCGGCAAATTCAACGTAACCGCCCCTGACCCGCTGTTCGCTCGAATGATGCTGACTTTTCTTCCCGCCGTGGCCGAAAATCCTCCCGCCGCTGAGATGAAGTCATACAACTTGCGCTGCCCCATCGCAGGGTAAATTCCCGGCCGGTTCACTTCCCCCAGAATCGTTACTCCCTGCGAAGCCGATTCGTCCACCAGCAGCGTCACATGCGCGCTACGCACAAATCCGCCATCTTCCAGTCGCTTTTGCATCAGCCCCTGCGCCTCTTCCACCGTAAGCCCGCCCACATGCACGTAATCGATCAAAGGAAGATAAACATCTCCAGAGTTTCCCACCCGCGCCTTGGTCGATAATTCCGGAACGTTATAAACATTGATTTCAATCAAATCTCCCGGCCCCAGCCGGAGCCGAGATGCGGACCGCTCCTCACCGATGTCCCCACTCTTCGCCAGCGTCGCGTCCCCAGATCTGACTAAATTCGATTTGACTAAATCGTTCGATCCGGCTGAACCGGATTTGACTGAATCCGTTTCCCCTGCCGTACTCCGCACCGCCGCCTGTGAAATCGGTTCAACCGCCGGCAAAGCCGGAACTGGGCTCCCCGCAGTGGATCCCGGGGCATTCTGCGCATGCACATTCAAACTCCAACCGGAAACTAAAATCAGAGCGAACCCTGCCGAACCAACACCGCGCCCAAAACGAAACCTGCTGAACTCCATCCGGAAACCTCTATTTGGGGAGATTATCGCTGCAAAGCTTAGCACAGGTTTTGCAGCATTCCGGCGCTCATTCTGCTCATGAACATCCGAATACACCCGCCATCTTCGGTAATCTCAGGTTGAATTTGGTTTGAAAGGGCAGGGCACGTCTTCAGAGCTTGCGGAAAAACTCGATCTTGATGTTGATTTGGGTGGCGCAGCGGTTCACCGCTGCGATAAATCTTCCGTTTCCCAAGGCAGCTTCAGCCGCCGAGGGACGTCAAACCCTCTGGGGAACCCGCAAACTCACTACCAACCAGCTCGCCTCTGCTCCATACTTTTCCACAGTCGGATAAAAAGCGTTGAACCGACGCTTTAAAACGGTAATCCAGCGGAGGAACCGTTGACAGTGGTGTTCTTCGGGGTTTTTTTCCTGCCCCTTCTGCTTTCGCTCGTCCTCACTCGTTATGTGCGCGATGTCGCATCTGCGCGCGGCTGGGTCGCTCTCCCAGCTACCGAGAGGCACTTGCATTCGGCCCCGTTGCCGCGCCTCGGCGGAGTCGCCATCTTCACTTCGTTTTCCTTAAGCATGGCCGCTGCCGTGGCATTGTGCTATTACGTTCCTCAACTGCATTCCGCGTTTTCCTCGAAGACCCTGGCAACTATTCTGGTGCCCGCTTCCCTTATTTTTCTTCTCGGAGTCTATGACGATCTCCGCTCCGTCGGCCCCTACATCAAATTCGCCGTCCAGGCGGTCGCAGCCACTATGTTGTTTGTCGGCGGCCTCCGCATCGTCAATATTCCCGTCCTCTTCGGCCAGCATCAGTTGCCCTGGTTCGTAGGATTGCCGCTCACCATTCTCTGGGTCGTGGCCATTACCAATGCCTTCAATCTCATCGATGGCCTCGATGGTCTCGCCGCAGGTTCCGCATTATTCTCCACCTTGGTGGCATTTGTTGTTGCGCTTCAGACCGGATACTCCCTCGTTACCGTGATGACCATCGCCCTCGCGGGTGCCATCCTCGGTTTCCTCCGCTACAACTTCAATCCCGCAACCATCTTTCTAGGAGATTCCGGCAGCCTGTTCATCGGATTTCTCCTCAGCGCCCTTGCTCTCGCCGGAACCCAAAAGGCGCCAACCATCGTAGCCGTCGCCATCCCGGTGGTTTCCTTCGGGCTGCCGATCCTGGAGACGTCTCTCTCCATTCTCCGCCGCCTGATCAGCGGACGCCCCGTTTTCACCGCCGACCGTGAACACATCCACCACAAACTTTTACAGCACGGCCTGTCGCATCGCCAGGTCGTCATCGTGCTGTACGCCGTTTCTGCCATCTTCGCTCTGCTTAGTTTGTTCTTGCTTTGGCCTACAGGAAGTTCTCTTGGTTTGGTTCTCGCCGTGGTGGGAACCGGCATCTGGATCGGAGTGCAGCGTCTTGGCTACCTGGAACTTGGTGAGTTGGCGCGCGCCGCCCAGCGAACTTTCGACCAGCGCCAGATCGTCATCAATAATCTTGCTATCCGCCGCGCCGCTCAGGAACTCAACGTGGCCCGCGACTACGCTCAGATTTGCCGCATACTGGAAGCCGCCTTCGGCTCCAATGACTTCGATGGTTTCGATCTTCGCTTCCACGTTTTTCGCGGCGAGTTCCATCCCAGTGATCCGGATACTTCATCGCCCGACC
>JBEKBA010000249.1:0-3364 GCA_050015635.1 Verrucomicrobiota bacterium | reverse complement strand
AACTCAATTTAATGTGAGCCGCATGAGCAAACAGACAACCGCAGCCCACCGAGGTCATCACCGCGATAATATTTTGACTGCTTCGCGCCATAGTCGACGGAAACAACATCGAACTAAATATCTTTATGACCCGTTTGGCAATACTCTGGCGCAATATGGTTTGCTCGCGAGCGTAAACAGTTATCGCTTCTCTAGTAAGGAATGGAATGCGAATTCTGGAATGTTTTACTACATATGTCGTTTCTACGATCCGAATTTGCAAAGGTGGCCAAATCAAGACCCAATGCAGGAACAGGGCGGTTTGAACCTTTACGGTTTTGTCGCCAATAATCCGATCAATTATGTTGATCCATTCGGATTGTTGCTTTCCGCTACTGGTGGGTCACCTGAAACGAGCCCTTGGAGGCACCATAGTTTTCTGCATTTTAAGGTCACTTGTCCCAAATGCTCTCAGTTTGTTTTTGATCATGTTGATTATAGCGCGGTTGCGCCTGGGCTTCTTGCGGCAGGGTTTACATCTTCAGAAATTGCAGAGGCTTCGCCTCTTGGGGGGTATGTTGGTGCCGTTACGCCGAATTGCAATGGGGATCCAGTTACAGTGACGGTGCATATGAGAACACGCTTTACAAATTGGCCTGAAATTTTAGCAACGTTTGGTAATGGTCAGTATATTCCTAATCCTATTATGTTACTTATGCAGGCAGAAGATATGGCTAGTCAAGGCGTTGCGGCATATGTTGCTGGCACTACAATTTACTATGATTGCAAACAGTGTGGCAGTAACTAACTAGCGTCCACTTTGAAAATACTTTCACCTATGTTGCGAATTGAATCCGACGACAAGGTGGAGTTTATTCTTCGTTACCTGCCGAGTCTGGTCAGCGCATTTTTAGCGTGCGTTGTGATAGTGATTATTTTTGTCTTCTTTAAACGAAAAAGGGTTAAACACCTTAATTGGAAAACGGCATTGTTGAGTTTGCTCGTGCCAGTTCTAATTTGGGCTGTGTATTTCGTGTTAACAGCCAAATGGACTTTGACCTTAACCTTATTGAATTCGGAAAACGAGCAGGTTGCCGAAAGTGCGTATGTAAATTTATTTGCGCAGGAAGTTGACCTTGATAAAGCCGTGCGTCTAGCGGTTAATGTGAATCCGCAAGAACCAAACCTCAGGTTTTATGCAACGTGCCGTATCGCTGACATACTAGCCACTAATAGTAACGGGCTGGCTTTGGAAAGTGTCAAGAAATCGGTTGAGAATGCGCCGATAATTGTTACGGACTTCTTTGGCACAAATGAGTTGAACTACACGCTTTATACTCCTGGGCGTGACCAATTACATATTTCGGTTGCAGATTTAATTGAAAAACGAATGAAGTCTGATAAGCAATAATTGGCTTATGGCACTGTCAAGTCTCACGCGGGTAAGGGTTTTTTGTCCGCCGGAAGGCCGGTGGAAATGCCAGCTGCTGTCCGGCAGATGACCGCTGCAATGTCCGGGCAGCATCCCGCCATCGTAGGCGCGGAGATGCGAGTCAGTGTGCCTCTGATGATGAACCCAGATGCTATTAGCCAGATACATTGGCTACTCGATGAAATTGCGCAGCAGACGGAAAGCAAGGGATTCTGATAGAATTTGTAATTTCGTCTGTTAAAGAGCGGCCCCTTGCGAGGCCGCTGTGTGTTTAATTAATGAAGCTCATTTTCAATTGTTCCTTTGACAAATCAGTAGGCTGTTTGCCTTCGGACAATTTCAACCAGCGCATGAGCCGGTGCGGAGAAATGAGGGTGAGCAAGGTTTGGGCGTGCCGTTCGCCCGCCTTGTCACCGTCAGGTATGATCCAGATGATACCGCCAGGCTTTGCCAAGGACAGAATGAGTTCGGCTTGCTTCTCTGAACAATCCGCTCCCATCGTTGCTACCGCGTTTGGTATGCCATTTTGAAATAACCACCAAACGCCGGTAAACCCTTCAACGACAATTAGGTCATCGACCGGGGCTTTAATCCGATACCCGTTGTACATGAACAGCGTTTTTCGGAATTCAAAGATTTTCCCGTCCCGCTCGCGCTCCCCAGGGAAGCGATAGCGTGGATTGTCTTCCGTGATGGTCGCATCATCCACGACTCGACCGGCATAGCCCACGAGATTGCGGTCGTGATCGTGAAGCGGTATCGCCACGCGGTCTTTGAGCATTCCGCGTGAGCAGAAGCCCAGGCCGAAGTGGTCAATCGTCTTCTGCGTGAATCCGCGATTCAACAGATATGGATGTTTGGTATCCAACCCCTTGAGTTCAAAATCAAGGGGGGCATTCGCGACCGTCGGCAACTCTTTGACTGTTTCGGCTTTTGGCGGCGTTTTATCCACTAGCTTGGGCTTCGGCATATTCCCAATTTCGGGGCAAAACCGTTTTTGCAGTCTGAGCGCGACTTCGCGCAATGCTGTGCCGTCCTTCAGATCGGCTTTTTCCATCAGTGCGGCGAATTCAAGCAGATTGCCCTTTGCACCGCAGCCGAAGCACTGGAAAATGCCCTTTTCCAAGTTGGCCGAGAACGACGGCGAGTTCTTCTTGCCGTTATGTTTGGGCAGGGGGCAGTAGCCGTGATGCTGCTTGCCCCTGCGTTTTACTTCCACGTTGTAGTGCCTGAGCACCTGTTCAAAGTCGAGCCTGGCGCGCAGCTCCTTGAAGTCAATCCATGTGCTCATCAATAGTCCTCCGGCAGGAGTATGGTTGTGACCGACCTGTCACATTCCGTGATGATCCAGAACTTGACGTTCTGGACTGAACGATATGCGGAGAACAAACGACCTTCGCCTTTGAGGGCTCGTTCATTTGATTGCACGTCTTCGGCATCCAATGTTCCCCAATCGCCCCGCACATGGCGGGACAATGCGGTTAGAATTTCGTCATTGGGAATGTGATTGAGAACATTCGGCGTAGCTACGATCTGCCCAAGCGAAAACTTGGGCGCAGTGTGACCTGTCATGGTGAAGTCCTTGGGTTGAGGTTGGTAAAGGAACTGAAGTTCCACTTACCATTAAAGCAAGGCTCAACAAAGCCGTCAATATGGCTGCCTCACGAAACGCCCACATCTATTGACTTTTATGAGCTTTGGGTGGTATAATAATAGCAGGTTTCTCCCGTGTTTCGCCCCCGTTGGCAGTTGTGGCCGAAGCCCGCAACATGGTGTTGTTGGCTTCACTAGAACTGCTAATCAAGGAAACGATATGGCGAGAAAATATGTCCCCCCCCAAAAACCGTACTGGCGTGACTATGACCTTTGGGTTCCGCAGATTGCCGGTATGACAGCTGGCATTCTGACACTCATTCTTTTGGGATTGTGGCGCTACATCAATGAATAATGGCA
>JBEKBA010000248.1:0-2791 GCA_050015635.1 Verrucomicrobiota bacterium | reverse complement strand
GCAGAGGGCTGTGGTGGAAGCTCGTTCGAAGGCGGCATCGGCGGCTGCTGCGCATCGCCGCGGTCACGGCGGGGGCGGTGGTCATCCTGGCGTTGGCCCGCTGGTTATGGCCAGCCGAGCCCGGCGCGCAAGCCGTGGCGGATTGGCAAGAGGGCGTTTATGATCTGCAGGCTGGAGAACCGGTCGCCGCGGCCCGGCGGTTGGAGCGGGCGATCACCCAGCATCGGCTGCCTCCTGTTGCGCACGCTTATCTCGCGTGGGCTTGGCACGAATTGGGATTCAGCGCCAAGGCCGAAGCGGAGTTGTCCGCCTCCCGCCGCAAGCCGCTGCAATCCGAAGTGGATCGTCTGTTTGAGGAAGGATCCGCTGCGGAATTGCACGGACAACCGCAACAAGCCCGTGCGATACTGGCGCGCAGAGGCGTATTGGCCGACTTGGCGTGCATCGACGACCAACTCGGCCGTCCCACGGCGGTTGAGGAATGGAAACAGGTCGCAGCCCAGTTTTCGAATCATCCGGCCGCGCATTTGCGCGTGGCCCAGTGGTACGCGAAGCAGGGCCAATGGAAACAGGCCGAGCGGGAGTTCATCCTGGCGGAAACCTATTTCAGCGCGCTTGGCGATACCGACATGGTGCGCGCTGTATCCGCGCGCCGCGGCTTCGCGCGCGTGGAAAGCGGTGACCTGGATCAGGCCCGCAACGATCTGCCCGCGCTTTTCAGCCTGCAGCCGCGCCTGCCGAATACGGGCTATGGGCCTTGCGAGCGGACCGTCACGCTGATGTCGGGCCAGGACGACAATTTTGCGCTGCCCATCGATCCGATCCCCTATGTGAGTCCGGGCTTCGACGTCATTTTGGAGCGCGGCCCAAAACACCACAAGCAGTTTAATGAGGAACTCGACGACCAGGATCTCCTTGCCTCGATCATTCTTCCGCGGCTCACATTCTGCGGGGGCAGAATCGAGGTTCACGTGCGGAAGGGAAAATCGGGCTATCAAAACGATTCGATGGCCTTCGGAGTCGCGCCTTTTACGCCCCCTTTGCCCACTTCAGGTCTCATATTAATTTGGGCGGACCGGCCCGACGAAAACGAAAGGTTGCTGACGAACGCTGTCAACGGGGAGAGTCTGCTGGATGTGCAGCGGGCGCAATTTTCCAAGAAGGTGACTTCTCTCGATTTCCGCATTGGCGACGATACTACCGTCGACTACATTAAGCTCACGCTGATCTACTAAGATGCTAACTCTTCGCCTTGTCGTGCTGCTGGGGATCGCTTATGTGGCGCGCGCGCAGTCCGGCTGCGTTGCCGCGCCGCCTGGCATCTCAGCCTGGTTTACCTTCGACGAACCCATGTTCCGCCAGCCGGGCGCGCACCGCCCACAGCGCGTGCCTGGCATGGTCGGCTCAGCGCTGCGTTTCAACGGGATCGACCAATATTTCGAAGTCCCCGCCTCTACGCCTGGCCTGGACGTCGGTGAGGACGACTTTACCATCGAGTTGTGGATCCGGACAAAGCAGTCCGTAGGCACGCCCAGCGTCGTGGACAAGCGCGGGCGTCAGCCGCTCGGCTATCTGATCTTCATTTACAAGGGTCGCCCGGCTCTGCAGCTCGCGGACGGAAGCCGTGGGCGTGGCCCTTTCGGCGGAATCAGTATCGCCGACGGAAGCTGGTACCATGTGGCGGGCGTCGTCCGGCGGCTGCCCCCGCAGCCGGCTGCTATCTATGTGGATGGAGCGCTCCAGAAGAATAACTGGGCGGAGGCCGCCCTGACGGACCTGGACGTTCCCCAACCGTTGTGGCTCGGCCGGCATCACGCCAACGGGTATGTGGACCGCGAAGACATCTACTTCCAGGGCGATATCGACGAGCTGACTTTCTACCGGCGCGCGCTGAGTGAGAAAGAGATTCGCTCGATCTTTCGCGCCGGCGCGCGCGGCAAGTGCCACGCAGGATCGAAGTCCGAATCGGTCCCGTAGACGAGCGATCAGCTCACTGGAACGCGCCGAGCAGATATGCGATCAGCAGGATGAGCAATACGGTTCCGAGCCCTATACCGGCGCCGCCACCGTATCCCCAACGGCTGTGGCCATAGTAGCCGCCACCACCACCTATGAGCAATATCAGAATAATGAGCAGTATCACCATTGTGAAAGGTCCTTTGTATTTCGAAACAACGCCGGAAACCAAGCACGTTCATCTCCAAATGGCCAGCCAGATCCTGAGCGAAGACGGGGCGCCGATCGTCCTGGATGACGAGTGCGGATATAATGGTGGGAGCCGGACAACTACGCATATGCCCAAGAAGCCAGCTACACGTACGGAAACTGACGACAACGTCCTCGTAAGCGCCGCGAAGGCCATCGGCTCCGCTGCGGGTAAAATCGCTTCGTTGGCAGGTGCGACGCCCGAAGCGCGGCCCGCGGCGAAGTCGACGAAAGTGGGCAAACTTCCCAAGAAACAGGGACACCGCCTACCGCGGCGACAGAAGAAGGCCGCACAAAAGACTCCGCCTTCTAGCAAGGGCTAAGGATTTGTCCCGGCGCTCGATCCAGAAGTCCGCCTTGTGGGGACGCCACAGTGCTCGATCGCGCTGGTGCGCACGGACAGGCCAGGAGGCCTGCCCTACAACACTGGACCGATGCGCCACGGTACGAATTCGTGGTGGCCCAGGCGTTCCGCGCAGGTGCGCTCGCCGGAAGCTACGCGCAACAGCATGTCGAAGATCTCGCGGCCCACGTCCTGGACGCTCTTGTCTCCGTCGGCGATGGCGCCGGCGTTGATGTCCATATT
>JBEKBA010000247.1:0-2689 GCA_050015635.1 Verrucomicrobiota bacterium | reverse complement strand
CTCGATGTCGACACCGCGCGAAGGGCATACCGCGACGATAATGCGCGACGGAACGGTGCTGATAGCCGGCGGCAGCGACAACGGCATCCACACACTCGGCACGGCAGAGATTTACTATCCCGCGAGCGGCACCTTCAACCTCACCGGCAGTTTGAATCAGCCGCGCGTCGCGCACGTCGCCGCGCTGCTCGGCACCGGCAACGTGCTGATCGCAGGCGGCGGCCGCGGCGGCATGCCGGGCAACTACATCTCTTACGACACCGCCGAGATGTACAATCCGAGCACCAGCAGCTTCTCGCCGATGTTCGCGCACATGAAGAGCGATCGCGTCGGCGCGGCTGCGGTCAGGTTGAGCGACGGCCGCGTGCTGATCGTCGGCGGCAAGAGCGGCAGAGTCATGATGTCGGGAGCTCCCAATATCGCTTCGCTGACGCCGCTGAACACCGCGGAAATCTACGACCCCGAATCGAACAGCTTCATCGCCACCGGCAACATGGCCGCGCCACATTACCTGGCGACTGCGACGAGGCTTGACAATGGCAACGTACTGGTCGTCGGCGGATGGACCATCCAGGGGCCGATCGTGGTCGGGATGCGCGACGCGGAAGTCTTCATGCCCGAGACGAATTTGTTCTCGCAAGTCGGCCCGACCCACGTCGCACGCCTCACCAACACCGCAACGCTGCTGAATGACGGCGAGGTTCTGGTCGCCGGCGGCATCGCCGAGAGAGCGCTGGTAACAGCGTCAGTCGAGTTTTATTCGACGACGCAGAATCAATTTCTGATGGTGCCGGAATCCAGCGCATCCGCTCCGCCCCTGCCTCCGCCGTCGCAGTGATGAAAGATTCGCCGGCAAATTCATTGCCAGCGTTTGAGCTGCTCGATACGCATGGCACAGGGCGTTCATTCCCGTCTGCCCGCGCCGCCCTGCTCTGCTTCGTCAAGGAAGATTGCCCGACCTGCGCAATGACGATGCCGCTGATCGAGGCCGCGCATCGCGCCTTCGGTGCATCCATCGATGTGTGGGTGGTAGGCCAGGATGCCGAGGGCAACGCGAAGCTCGTCGAACGTTATGCGCTCTCGGCGCCGATGCTCGACGATTCATCGCTCGCGGTCTCCTTCAACTACGACCTCGACACGGTGCCGACAATCATCCTCGCTGACTCGCATGGCCACGAGCAGCGGCGCTTCGTCGGTTTCGGACGCGACGATTGGCGCGAGATGTTCGCCGAGTTGTCGCGGCAGTCGGGACTACAATCGCCGTCCGTCGATTGGAATTCATATCCTGAGTCGCGCCCTGGATGCGGTTCCAAATCGGTCGAACCTGGAATCGCTGAGCGCCTCGAAGCAAACGCGCGCGGCGACAAGCTGACCGCGCGTCGAATCGAACTCGGCGACGCCGAAGACGTCTTCGAATTCATGTTCGAGCGCGGGCTCACCGACGGTTTGCCTGTGGTGCCGCCGACGCCCGAGCGCGTGATGTGGATGCTGACGGGAACGCGGCGCGACCCGCGCGACATCGTTGCGATCGTGCCGCCGAATCTTGCGCCCGTCAGCGTCGAAAAAGTCGCGGTCAACGCCGTGATGGCCGGATGCAAGCCCGAGTATCTGCCGGTGGTGATCGCGGCGCTCGAAGCGGTCTGCACCGACACCTTCAACATCCACGGCATCATGTCCACGACCTGGGGCGCGACGCCGGTGATCGTCGTCAGCGGTCCGATTCGCCATCGTCTCGACATGAACATGGGCATGATGGCGCTCGGCTACGGCACGCGTTCCAACGCAACCATCGGGCGCGCGCTGAAACTCGTGCTGCGCAACGTCGGCGGCGCGCGGCCGGGCGAGATCGAGCGCTCTACGCTGGGTGCGCCCGGCAAGTTCACGACGTGCTTCGCCGAGTGGGAGGAGCGCAGTCCGTGGGAGCCGCTGCACGTCGAGCGCGGGTTCAAGCAGGATGAAAGCGTCGTGACCGTGTTCGGGCTGGAGGCGGGCTCGCGCCAGATTGCCGATCAAACTTCGCGAACGGCGCGCGCGCTCGGCGGCAGTCTCGGCATGGGCCTCGAAGCATGCTGGCATCCCAAGTCGCACAACAGCGGCGAGATTCTGCTCGTCGTTTGTCCCGAGCATGCCGACACGCTGGCGCGCGAGAAATGGACCAAGGCGAATTTGCGCGCGCGCATCCAGGAAGTGACGGCGCGCCCGTTGCGTGAATTGCTGCGCGACGACGATAGCGGAGAAGGAATTCCACTGAGCGCACTTGGCACGCCGACCGAAGAACAGCTCGCGGAAAAGATTGCGAAGTTTCGCAAGCCGGAGGATATCAATATCATCGTGGCAGGCGGCAACGCCGGAAAATTTTCGGCTGTGTTCGCCGGATGGGTTTCGGGTCCGATGGGATCGTCGAGCGTCAGCCGGCGAATCGAGGAGACGGCATGAAACAGGTGATCATCGATCCGACTGACGAGCGCGTGCCGATTCGACGCACGCTCGCCGCCCGCTCGGACACTATCGCCGGCCGCGTCGGGCTGCTCGACATCTCCAAGCCGCGCGGCAACGTGTTGATCGACCGGCTCGCCGAGCATCTGCAGGACCGCCTGCCGGGCATCGAGCTCAAGCGCTTTCGCAAACCCACCTTTACCAAGCCGGCGCCCGACGACTTGCGCCGCCGCATCGCGCAGGAGTGCGACTT
>JBEKBA010000246.1:0-3944 GCA_050015635.1 Verrucomicrobiota bacterium | reverse complement strand
GGCGGCGATTGGCGCGAAGACGCCCGTGTTTCTGCTGCTCGCAGCGCCCGAGTCGCAGCAGTATGCGGACGTGTTGAAGAGCGAGCTCGATTCGCTGCAGCAGAAATTTACGATTCAGCCGCTGATGCAGAATGAGGCGATCGCGCTGTATCGGCTTAATGATTCGAATTGAATGTGAAACCTCTCCTGGGTTTCACGCTTCCCTGGGCAGGGGTAACCCCTGCACCCAGTATTAAGAGTTTGGGCCGCCGTAGCGGTGGCGGCAGATTGCGTAGGCCGGCCAGACGCATAGGCCTAGCGCGATCGCGAGGATGAAGTCGGTTTTCGCTACGCCGGCTGAGATTGCGAGGCCGAAGGTCGCTGCCCAGGTGAGTATCGGAAGAATTACCACCAGCGCCAGGCCCGCGCGGCCACCGCCGATTGTGAAGATGCCGGCGCGATCGGGCATCAGCTTGCGCAGCCGGATCAACGCGAACAGCTCGAGCGCCAGCGCCGCCATGTAGAAGAAGACGTCGAGCACTACCAGCGCGACGAAGCCGACCGGAACCAGCAGCGTGAAGACTACGCAGCAGAGCAGGATCGACTTGCCCGGCGTCGCGGTCGTCGACCATAGCTGGGCCAGCGGCGGCGAGAGATAGCGCTCGCGCGCGAGGACGAACGGCATGCGCGACACCCAGAGCATCGCGGCCTCGAATACCGCAAACGACATCACGGCGCCGCCGAGCGCCAACGCGCCGCCGAGTGCGCGTCCGCCTATCTCGTAGCCAACGTGCGAGAACGATCCCGTGCCCCAGCCAGCTGTTGTGGTCGCGCCTGAGACGGAGACCGCCAGCGGGAGCACGTAGCCGGCCACGATTATCGGCATCGCGATCAGCACGGCGCGCAGATAGTTGCGCCGCGGATTTTCAATTTCCGCCGACACCACACTCAAGTTTTCCCATCCGCTGAAATTCCAGATGACCACCGTAAGCCCGGCGCCGAGCGCGCCCCATGGGTCTGCGCCGAACAGCGGCGGCGTGGGCATCGCGAAGTGCACAAGGCGCGGGAGGCCGACGATCACCAGTATCGCGAACGGCGAGACGAGGATGGCAGCGAGCACGACCGACGCCATCCCGACCGGCCTGATACCGAGAAAGTTCAGACCGCCGGCGAGCCAGACGAGCGCGACTCCGATCGCGACTTGCGCCACCGGGCCGATCGGCAGGATGAACGAAAGATAGCTGGCGAAGAGTACCGGATAAATCGCCATGTCGACGGCGGTGTATAAAATTGTCAGGTAAGCCTCGGCGAAACCGGCGAACGGCCCGAGCGCCTGCTTCACCCAAAAGTAGAAACCGCCCTCCACCGGCATCAGCGCCGTCAACTCCGCCGCCATCAGCGCAGTCGGCAGGCTGAGCGTGAGCGGGACGAGGACGCATAGCAGGAACGTCAGGCGCGGCCCGGCCATCCGCACGGCATCCTCGAGGCCGTACGCACCGCCGCTCACGACGAGGTACATCACGCATACGAGCGGGACGAGGCCGAGCTTGCGCGGCGTATGAAGAGTAGTCGCGAGCTGCGCGGCGCTGGGAGAATCGGCAGTTTGCGTGGGAACTTGGGACAATGGAGGGGGCTCACGCTCCGCCAGAATGATGAATCACCTGCGCGGTGGGCGGCAAGGGGTGACCCCTTGCGACCCAGTGTCCACACGCAGGATGCGGGGCTTCGCCCCTGTTAGAACTTTTCGAAAAGACCTGTCCGCAGGGCTTTTCGGTATGGACAGTGGGTGCAGGGCTCAGCCCTGCCGCCCACCGCGCAGGTGATTGCGTGGATCCCGCGGGCTCGCTGCTTGGCATGCGGGCCGCCGATCGGCAATAGATCAAATGACGGTTGCACAGTCGCATCCGGCTAGGGAAATCTTGTATTGTAGAAGATGCGCAAAGGTCCGCCGGCGGTTGTAACGGTCGCGGGACACCTCGCGTAGATGATCCAAGAGCGTGGTGTTGGCCCCATTGATAAGCTTTCCCGGGAATCTGTTCTAGTGATTATTCGTTTCAGTACACGCGCGATGATCGCGCTTGCGGCCGCGTCGATCGCGTTTTTAGGTTGCACGCAAAGCACCAGTGCGAAGCCGGAGTTGCTGCGCAGCGCCAGCGTGGGCGGCGACAATCCGTTCGGCGGCGCGCCGGCGGTAGACGTACCCTCCGACGCGCGCGCGATGAGCGCGTTCCTGCGGGCCGAAGTCGCGATGAACGACGGCGACCGCGAAGAGGCGCTGAAGGATTATGCGGAGGCGGTCCAGTACGATCCCTCCAATGCCGCGCTGAAGGTGCGGCTGGCGACGCTGTACGTGCGCGACGGACGCCTGAAGGAGGCGCTCGAGCAGGTAAACCAGGCGCTCGCCATCAATCCGGATTCGGCCGACGCGCGGCTGCTCGGCGCGGGTATCAGCTCGGCGCTGGGTGACGACACCACCGCGGAAAAAGATTATCAAGAGGTGCTGCGCCTCAATCCCAAGAACCAGGAAGCCTATCTCTATCTCGGCACGCTCTACGCCAAGCGCGGCGATTACGGCGAAGCCGAGAAGACGTTCGAGCAGCTTATCGCGCTCGATCCCAATTCATTCCTTGGCTACTACTACGCCGGCAAGGTGATGGTGGCGTCGAAGGATTACGCCAGCGCCGAGAAGTATTATCAGAAGGCGCTCGATCTGAATCCGCAGTCGGAGCTGGTGCTGCTCGATTTTGCGCTGCTGCGCGAGCGGCAGGAGCGGCCGCAGGATGCGCTCGTCTATTACAACAAGATCACGCAGATCAATCCGAACAACGAGCTGGTGCGCAAGCGCAAAGCGGAAATCCTCGTCGGGCAGAAGAAATACAACGAGGCGCTCGACGAGTTGAAGCGCGCCGAGCAGGTCGAGACCAATCCTGCCGACACCCGCACCAAGATTGGCCTGCTTTATGTCGAGCAGGGCAACTTTGACGACGCCGCGACCGAGTTCAACCTGGTGCTCGGCTCCGAGCCCGACAACTACCGCGTCCACTACTATCTCGGCACGGTGTACACGGAGCTGTCCGAGAACGACAAGGCGATAAGCGAGTTCAACAAGATTCCCGCCGACAACGAGCATTACGTCGAGTCGCGCCTGCAGCTCGCGTACCTGTACGACAAGCAGAACAACTACGACCAGGCGCTGGGCGCGCTGAAGGATGCGCTCGCGAAGAAGCCTAACGACCCGGAAATCATCGGCTTCATGGTCGGGGTCTACCAGGAAAAGAAAGATTACCCGGCGGCGATCGAGCTGGCGCGCAAGATGGTCGCTGCCGATCCCAAGAATGACAAGTTCCACTTCACGCTCGGTGCGGCGCTCGATCAGAACAAGCAGCGCGAAGAAGGCATGGCCGAGATGAAGAAGGCGATCGAGCTGAATCCCGCCAACGCGCAGGCGCTGAACTACCTCGGCTACAGCTACGCCGAGCAGGGCACCAACCTCGACGAGGCGGAAAAGCTGATCAAGCGCGCACTCGATATCGAGCCTGAGGACGGATTTTACGTCGACAGCCTCGGATGGGTTTACTACCAGAAGGGCGACTACAAGCGAGCGGTCGAGGAACTGGAGAAGGCGGTCAACCTGACCGGCAGCGATCCGACTATCACCGAGCATCTCGGCGACGCCTATCGCAAGCTGGGCAAGGTCAAGGAAGCCGGCCACGAATATTCGGACGCCTTGAAGAAGTCGCAGGAAACCGAACAGGTCGCCCGCCTCAAGGATAAAATCCAGGTCCTGCAGAATGCCGCCAGCGCGGGCCACTGAACGGAGTCGGCGCCGCAGAACACTACCGCTCGCCGCCGCCACGATACTCCTGCTGGCGATGCTCGGAACCACGGGCTGCTTCTACATCCACACACATCCGCCCCCGCAGCCCCCGACGCCAATCCCCGGCTGGGATGCCAATAAAGTTCAG
>JBEKBA010000245.1:0-2807 GCA_050015635.1 Verrucomicrobiota bacterium | reverse complement strand
TAAATTTCGGAATCATCCTCACCATGGTGGTGGTGCTGTTCCTGGTGAACCTGTTGGCAGTGCAGCGGGAGCATGCAGCCAAGGCGGCTGCAGCGGCCTCTCTCGAAATGGCGGACGCCACCAACGACGTCCGCTTCCAGATGATGCAGAACCGGCTTTACCTGAGCAACTATCTGCTCAGCGGCGACAGCCGCGAGGTGGACCGGATGAACGACGGTTTGCGGACCCTGCAAGAAAAACTTCAGCAAGGGAAATCACTGGCCAATTCCGAGCAGGAACGGGCCGCCCTCGAGAAGGTAGGAGAGCTGGAGCAATCGTGGGGCAAAGAATTTGCGCAGCCACTGATCGACAAACGGAAAGACGTGGATTCTGGAAACGCAACCGTGGCGGAATTGCAGATTTACTACCTTCAGAAGGACGCTTCCTCCTGGGTCAAGAACTCGACCGAAGCGTTGGATGTTGCCGACGGAGAAAACCGCAAGCTGATCGAGGTGCGGCGAAAGTCTGACGAGACCGCGAGCACCTGGACAATTTTGGCCGCATGGTTCAGCACGTTGCTGGCGTTAGGACTCGGAATAGTGGTGGCTTTCACCACCGCGAAATCGATTACCGAACCGTTGACAAAATTGATGATTGTGTCGCGACAGATCGGAGATACCGGCGATCTGGAGCACAACATCGACGTAAACCGTCCGGATGAAATCGGAGAACTGGCACGCTCTTTCGCCAAGATGGTGACCTACCTCAAGGAGATGGCCGGAGTATCGGAGGCCATTGCCGGCGGAGATCTCACCGTGGAAGTGAAACCACGCTCCACGCATGACACGCTAGGCAACGCTTTTACGCGGATGGTGGAAGGCCTGGCGCGGCTGGTGCGCAGCGTGCGCGATGCATCGGCCCAGGTGGCCAGCGCTTCCGGCCAGGTTGCGAATGCCTCCGACGATTCAGCGAAAGTCGGTTTGCAAGCGTCTTCAGCCATCGACGAAGTCACCAGCACGATGCACGAGATGAGCGTGAATGTGCAGAACATGGTGAAGAGCACGCAGGTACAGGCTTCGAGCGTCAGCGAGACTTCGGCATCGATCGATCAAATGGTGGCTTCGATACAGCGCGTGGCCGACACCGCCAAGGTGCTGCTGGATATTTCTAACCGTTCCCGGGAAGAGGTGCACAGCGGAATCACTACCATGGAGAAGGCTACGGATGGTCTGAACCGCATCAACGCAACCATCACCAGTTCCGGGGAAATTATTGGGTCGCTGGGGCAGCGTGCCGATGATATCGGAAAAATTATCGAAGTAATCGACGATCTGGCGGAGCAAACCAACCTGCTCGCATTAAATGCGGCCATTGAGGCGGCTCGCGCTGGAGAGCACGGTTTAGGTTTCGCCGTAGTTGCCGATGAAGTAAGAAAGCTGGCGGAAAAATCGGCGCAATCGACCAAGGAAATTTCAGAACTCATTCAGAGCATTCAGAAAGAAGCGCGAAAGGCGGTCGAGAATATGGATCGCTCGACGGGAATCGTGAATGAAGGCCTGGATCTGGGCGGCGAACTCAACGGGGCGCTGCGAAAAATCTCCAACGTGGTGACCGAGGTCTACAAGTTCGCGCAGGAAATTGGCGCGGCCACCAACGAACAATCTCATGGATCCTCTCAGATTGCCCGCGCCACAACACGGCTGAACGAGATCACTCATGAAATCAACTCGGCAGTGGAGGAGCAGGCGTCGGGAGCGCAAGCCGTGGTGAAGGCGATGGAGCGCATGCGGGAATTGGTACAGCAATCCACTTCCGGCTCAACGGAACTGGCCGCATCGGCGGAGCAAATGACGAAGATGTCGCGTGGGCTGCTCGAGTTTATGGACCGCTTCGCGCTGGATGAATCGTCGAACCGGCGTCCGGCTCCGGACGATGACAAGCCGCGAAATGCCCGGCGGGCCACGGCAGGGTCGCACTTCTAGGGACACAGAGTGCCATGAATCGCGAACTTCACATTGTCGGCTTTCAGGTCGGGCGCGAGACGTACGGCGTGCCCATCACTTCGCTGCACGAGATTGTGCGCGTGCCGGAGATTACTGCCGTTCCGGACGCCCCGGAATATCTCGAAGGAGTCATCAATCTGAGAGGCAAGATCGTCTCAGTCATGGATTTGCGCAAGCGGTTTGGCATCCGGCAGGCGGCTCTGAAAAAGGGAAACCGGATTCTGGTGGTGGAGCATTCTGGCAAACTGGCGGGGCTGATCGTCGATTCGGCGTCAGAGGTGGTGAAGATTCCCAGCACGGATGTTGAGGTGCCACCAGCGGTGTTTCAGGAAGGCGGATTGAATTGCGTTACGGGACTTGGGAAGGTCGGCGAACGGTTGATCGTGTTACTTGACATGAGCAAGCTGCTGGCGCCGGCCAGCCTGCTGCAAACTGGCGGAAATGGCGCAGGCAAAAGCCCAACTGCAACGGCGCGAGGGGCGGCGGCAAAATGAAAACTGGCCACGGAGAACGAGAAAAGGCATGAGTTCATTTGGAGCGGCACCAGCTCCGGTCTTGACAGAAGCGGAACTTCGGCTGCTGCAGTCCCTCGTCTACCAGGAGTGCGGCATGCACTTCGACGAGCGCCGCTCTCATTTCCTGCACGACCGCTTGGTCCGCCGTTTGCGCGAGTGCCGCGTAGATTCCTTCTACGCCTATTACCGCCTGCTGATCAGTCCCGGCGGAAAGGCGGAATTGGCCAAACTGGTGGAGCACCTGACGGTCAATGAGACCAGCTTCTTCCGGCACAAGGCGCAGTTGGATCTTTTTCAGAAATATGTGCTG
>JBEKBA010000244.1:0-2575 GCA_050015635.1 Verrucomicrobiota bacterium | reverse complement strand
CGGCACCCCATCCCCACGATCACCACCGGCTCGGTGGCAGCCCCGGCCACCCGCACCGGGACCACCGCGTCCCGCCGGTCCCCGCCCAGCTCCGCCCGCAGATACCCGGCCAGCACCACCGGGGTGGGATAGTCGAACACCAGCGTCGCGGGCAGCCGCAGCCCGGCAGCGGCAGCGAGCCGGTTACGGAACTCCACCGCCGTCAGCGAGTCGAACCCCAGATCCCGGAACGCGCGGCCAGGCTCGACCGCGTCCGCCGGCCCGTGCCCCAGCACCGCGGCGGCGTGCTCGCGGACCAGCTCCGCCAGTACCTGCAGCTGCTCGGTCCCGGTCAGCGGGGCCAGGCGGGCGCGCAGCGTGCCGGTGCCCGTGCCGGGTGCGCTGGCTGCCGCGGGCCTGGCGGGGGACCCGGCCAGGGTGTGCCAGAGCGGGGGCAAGGTGGTGCCGGCCCGGGCGGCGGCCCGGATGGCGGTCAGGTCGAGGCGGGCGGCGATCAGGCAGGGCTGGCCGTGGTCCAGGGCGGCATCGAGCAGCGCCAGGCCTTCGGCGGCGGTCAGCGGGATCATCCCGCCCCGGGTGATCCGGGCCCGGTCTTCCCCGGTCAGGTGCCCGGTCAGGGCGCTGGCCCGGGCCCACAGGCCCCACCCCACTGATACCGCGGGCAGTCCCCGGCTGCGGCGGTACCCGGCCAGGGCGTCCAGGAACGCGTTCGCGGCCGCGTAGTTCCCCTGCCCGGCGCTGCCGAACGCGGCCGCGGCCGAGGAGTACAGCACGAACATCTGAAGGTCCGCGCCCCGGGTCAGCTCGTGCAGGTGCCAGGCGCCGTCCGCCTTGGCCCGCATCACCGGCCCGACCCTGGCCGGGGTCAGCGAGGCAACCGTCGCGTCGTCGATCACCCCGGCGGCGTGGATCACCCCGGTCAGCGGGACCCGGGCCGGGACCCGGCCCAGCAGCCCGCCCAGCGCGGCCCGGTCCCCGGTATCGCACACCGCTACCCGCACCCCGGCCCCCGCCCCGGCCAGCGCCGCGGCCAGCACGGGCACGCCGGGGGCAGCCGGGCCCGACCGCGACGCCAGCAGCAGGACCCGGGCCCGCCCGGCCGCGGCCAGGTGCCGCGCCGCCAGCGCGCCCAGCATCCCGGTCCCCCCGGTCACCAGCACCGTCCCCGGCTCACCCCCGGCCAGCGGACCAGGATCCGGTACGGGCGCGGGCGCGGGGCGGGTCAGGCGCCGCCCGTAACAGGTACCGCCGCGGACCGCGAGGTCAGGTTCACCCGGCCCGCCTGCGAGGGCCGCCAGGACCGCGCGGATGTCACGGCCGGCGGCGGGATGCCCCGCAGGCAGGTCAGCCAGGACGACCCGGCCGGGGTGCTCGGACTGCGCCGAGGCTGCCAGGCCGCGTGCCGCGGCCCCGCCCAGGTCCGCCGCTCCTTCCCCGGCCAGGACCGCCGCCGCGCCCCGGGTCACCAGGACCAGCCGCGACTCCCCCGGGCCCGCGGCCAGCCAGTCCTGCACCAGTCCCAGGACCTGCCCGGCCGCGGCCCGCGCCCCGGCCGCCGCATCCCCGCCACCCCCGCCACCCCCGCCATCCCCGCCATCCCCGGGGATGCCCGCGCACGCGAGCACGATCTGCGGTGCCGGGTCCCCCGCCGCGACAGCGGCCGCCAGCGCGGTGATCCCCGGGTACTCCCGCACCGGGCTGCCGGTCCCGGCCAGCGCCGCGCCCAGCCCGAGCCAGTCCTGCCCCGCCACCGCCACCGCCGCCGCCGCCGGGGTCCCGGCCGGAGCGGGAAGAGGGGTCCACCCGGCGGCGAACAGCGCGTCCGCGGTGCCGGTGATCCCGCCTTGCCCTGCGGGGCGCAGGACCAGCGAGGCCACGGTGATGACCGGGACCCCGGCCGGATCCGCGGCCAGCACCGACAGCCCCGTCCCGGCAGCGCCGGGACGCAGCCGGGCGCGGAGCACCGCGGCGCCCGCGGCGTGCAGCCGGACCCCGGCCCACGACCACGGCAGCAGCGGCCCCGCACCCGCAGCCGCGGCCGGGGCCAGCCCGCCCAGGGACGCCGCGTGCAGGACCGCGTCCAGCAGCGCCGGATGCAGCCCGAACCCGGCCGCGTCCGCGGCCGCGCCCTCCGGCAGGGCCACCTCGGCGAAGACCTCCCCGTCACGGTGCCACGCCGCGCGCAGCCCCCGGAACGCCGGCCCGTACCCGTACCCGCTCCCGGCCAGCCGCTCGTACAGGCCCGCGCAGTCCGCCTCGACCGCGCCGGGCGGCGGCCACACGGCCAGGTCACCGGACCCCGCCAGGTCACCCGCAGCCGCATCCCCCGCAGCGGCCGGGGCCAGGACCCCGGCCGCGTGCCGGGTCCACGCCCCGTCCGCGGCAGCGTCCCCCGGCCGGGAGTAGATCTCGATGCCGCGGCGGCCGTCCTGGCCAGGACCCTCCACCATGACCTGGACCCGGGCCGCGCCCAGCAGCGGCAGGACCAGGGGACCCTGCACGGTGAGCTCCTCGACCAGCGCGCAGCCCGCCGCGTCACCAGCCCGGACCGCCCTCTCCACCAGCGCGGTACCCG
>JBEKBA010000243.1:0-2762 GCA_050015635.1 Verrucomicrobiota bacterium | reverse complement strand
GGCAATTGAATCAGGCGGGCGGGGTCGAGGTAGGTGCCTTGCCAGCGGACTGCTACGTGGAGATGTGGTCCGGTGGCGCGGCCGGTGCCTCCGCTCAGGCCGACAATTTGCCCGCGCTTCACCACGTCGCCTTCTTTGACCTTGAATTCCGAAAGATGCAGATAGAGAGTCAGAAACCCCTGGCCGTGGTCGATCACGACGAAACCGCCTTCGTAGTACAGGAAGCGGGCCAGCAGCACGGTGCCTGAATTCATGGCGGCGACGGAGGTTCCGGTGGGGACGCGGAAATCCAATCCCTGGTGGGGGCTCTGCGCCTTGCCGTTGAAGATGCGCTGCGAACCGAAGACGTCGGAGATGGCGGCGTCGGCGGGCGCAGTGAAGTTGCCGTCCCACTCGCGGGCTGGAGTGACGCGGCTGAGATAATCCTGCTTGATCTTTACTCCTTCCGCGATTTGCGCCTGCTGTTCGGGAGTGGGCTCGGTGAACTTCTTTTCGACTGTGAGCTCGACTTTAATTTGAGGATACTTGGCGCGGGCCACGGCGAAAGTGTGCGTGACTGTGAGGGCGGCCTTCGACGCGGCGCGTTCGGCGGTTAGTTCGAGCGAGTACTTGCCGGGATTCGTTTCAATGCTGACACCGGCCAAGGTGAACCAGGTTTTCGTGGAGGCGTCATAACTGAAGGTGAGTTGATGGCCGAGCCACGTCCCGGAGAGGGACTCGAGTTTTGCGGGGGGCTTGACTTGAAACAGGACTGGAGCGCCGTTGACCAGGTGCGCGGGTCGGGCCTGGACGGTCCAGGTGGCGGCCGAGGCGGGGAATGCGGCGGAGAGGAGCAAGGCGCAAATCGCTATTGCGGCTACCGTTGGTGCGCTGGGCCGTTGACGCATGAGTTGTTTGCGATTTGAAAACTGCATTTCACCAGCGTAGCACTTCGAGGAATTGCGGCGCCGATAATCCTGGACATGCGCATCCGGGTGCTCACGGCGGGCCGGTTCAATATCTACACTAATTCAATGGACATTATGGTATATTTCTTGCTCTTGGAGTAGTTATCAGTCGGCCCTCCCCCTAAGGGCACCTAACAAAAATCACGGAATCGGAAGCTCGCCGCATTACCCGCAAATGCCGGCTTCCAACAAAAGGCCGCGGTCCCCCCCGTTCCCCGCGGCCTTTTGTGCGCCCGTTAGAAGACCTACTTCTTCGTGGGTACGGTCCCGGCGGACTTCGTTCCCGACTTGATTCCGAAGATTTTCAGTTGCGCGTGGCTGGCGACGAAAACTTCGCCATTGGCGACGACCGGAACAAGGTTAGAGTTGCCTCCGGTGTTGGGCCAGGTGCCGGCCTGGGCCCGGAATAGCGCCTTCATTGTTCCTTTGCTAATCGATTCGGGGTTGAACGCGTACAGGAAAATCGGGTTGCCGGACGCGC
The DNA here is from genome assembly GCA_050015635.1 of Verrucomicrobiota bacterium. Classification (GTDB taxonomy): domain Bacteria; phylum Verrucomicrobiota; class Verrucomicrobiia; order Limisphaerales; family UBA11358; genus UBA11358. Next base: position 1,334 of record JBEKBA010000243.1, on the reverse strand, counting down.
TGGTCGGTCGCGACAGCGCCCAGATGATGGGGCTGGCGGTTCCATTGGACGAGATCGTGGTGAAGAAGCCAGGATCATTCACGTTGCCGACAATCGCTGGGGCTCGGGAGACGGCGATCAGCGCGGGCTTCGGTGAAGTCTGTACCTTGAAGACCTCGACGGTGTTTCCACCACTGGTGACCACGCGGCCGATCCCGTCGGAGGGGTCGACGAAGTATGACTGGCCGCACCAGCATCCGCCGATATTATAGGTTCCGAGCACGTTGTTTTTCGTGGTGGAGTATCCGCCGAGGCTATCTTCGTTCATCAAAAAGAGGCTTCCGGCTTTGCCGGCGGCGACGGCCAGATGGGGCGTGGAACCGGGCTGGTCTGGCAGCACCAGTAATCCTCCGGAACCGAAGTCCTCGTCGGATTGATCGAGACTGGCCTGATTCTTGGGAGTGAACACGGAGAGTACGGTCGTCAAGTCCGAGGAGACCTTGATGGCGCTTTCCTGAATGTTGCTCACGCCATCGTAAGTGGTGCCGGAGTAATCGGAGTTCCCAGTGACGAACAGAATGTTTCCGGAGTCGTCGACGGCGGGGCCGTAGCCGGACATCCAGATCGAAGAAAGGAAGAAGCTATCAGGCGAGGTGGCTTGCATGTCGAGAACCTGATTCGCCGGGACCGGGGTCAGCGAACCAGTGGACCAGCCCAGCAGCCAGCCACGGGAAACGTTGGCCGCGAAATCGCAAAAGCTTCCGAAACCGGCGTAGATCGTGCCGTTGGCCAGCAACAGACCGGGACGCTGGCGCTGGTAAGTCGCGTTGAAATTGAACGTGCTGCCGTCGATCAAAGTGTGCGAGGCCACGACCAGCTGCGGAGCGACTTTGTCAGTCAGGCTGCCCAGATCGAGCGCGTGAAGCCGGTAGGCAGGGCCGGTGGAGTCCTGCGTGTAGATGATGACATAGAGCGTATTGCTGGTCAGGTCGATGACCGGTGTGGAGTTGATGCCCACGTGCGGTCCGTTATTATTGCAACCCAGCGGCCAGCTGACTGGCGTTCCGAAATTGGGGCTGAGCAGTACGGTGCCGGCTTCGGCGTCGATGGCATAGACGGTATTGTTCTCCGAGGCCACGTAGACCACGTCATGCACGCCCTGACTTGATCCTGCGGTGATGGTCACGGCGGGAACCAACAGCGGCTGACCGTCGACCTGGTCGTCGAGTGCGATGGTCTTCAACAGCCCGAACGAAGATGTCCCGACGTTGGCCGGAGTGAGCACTGTCTCCTGGGAGTTCCACCCGGTGCGGTTGTTATCGACGTGATAGGTGGTGATGGCGGTCTGACCTGCA
>JBEKBA010000242.1:0-3062 GCA_050015635.1 Verrucomicrobiota bacterium | reverse complement strand
AAACTTTTTTGCAACAAACTTTTTTGCACCAGGTTGTATAGTTCTTCTCCCCGTACGAGACTGAGTCGATTTTGAATGTTGAAAAAACCTATCCAGTCTGTTTTTCATAAGCTGGAGCGGGACCTCGTGAAGGTTTCGTCCCGGCAGAACGCCGAAAGTGTGCATCGGTTCCGCAGCGCCGCCCGGCGGGTCGAAACTTTGCTGGCGGAACTCGTCCCGGAGCCGGAGCGCCCTCACCGCAAACTGCTGAAGGCACTCGGGCGAATTCGCAAACGTGCCGGCAAACTGCGCGATCTGGATGTGCAAGTCGCCGCCTTGCGCAGCCTGAAGGTTCCGCAGGAACCGCGCCGCAAAAGCCAGCTGATGAACCGTCTGATCGAGCTTCGCGCGGAACACGAGAGAAAGCTTCGTAAGGTATTGAATAAACAGGACGTTCGCGATACTCGCAAGCGCCTGAAACGCGCCGCTAAAGATCTGAAGTCAGCAACCGTCGCCAATCCGCTCGCGGTCGCTCGAAAAATGCTCGGGCAACCACCCGATCCGGAGTCTCGAGCAACGCTGACTGGAAAGCTGACGGAAGACTTGCTGCACCATTACCGCGTTATCAGCAAGCGTGCACGCTACATCGCCGAACTGGCTCCGCCGTCAGCCGAGGCGACGGAATTCATAAGGCAACTCAAGCGTATGCAGGACGCCTCCGGCGACTGGCACGATTGGTTCACCCTGACCCACACCGCAGCCAAGCGCTTCGGCGACGTGCACGAGTCTTCGCTGGTAGCCCTGCTTCACAACGTAACCGGCGCGAAGTTTCGCAACGCGGTGACGGCGTTTTCCGGGTTGCGCGCCGCGCATACTACGCACACACCCGCATTAAAACCTGGGCCCAAACCCACGTCCGAATCTGCCGCGTTGACGCGTCGCGGAACGCAGGGCCAGCCGCGCAAGACTGCACAGCCAGCAGCTACGGCGGCGTAGTCCCGGTTTTAGGCAGTCACTGAGTCTTACGGTGGTGAAGTCTTGCGTCCGCGATGAAGAAGCCGCTCGCTTCGCTTCGCGGGCACAACCGAGGCTACCCCCACATGAGCTCTGGGGGTGCCACCCACTTATTCCCCACTATTGGCTCTCCTTCTGATGGCTGAGGGCTGACGGCTGTTACACTGTGATGCCTCCCCCATGCCTACCTTTGCCGCGGTTGACATCGGATCAAACTCAGTTCGCTTGAAGATTGCGCGGCTGGCGGGGCGGCGGCTTCGGCAAATCCACGAGGACCGGGAAGTCACGCGCCTCGGCGAGGGCGTCTTCCGCTCCGGATTTCTTACCCCTGAGTCGATGGCGGAAACCGTCAAGGTACTGCGCCGCTTTCACCGGGCCGCGCAGCAGGTGGTCACCGACACGGTGCGCGTGGTTGCGACCAGCGCCTTGCGCGACGCGAGAAATTCGCAGGCTTTCCTCGAGTGGGTGCGCTCGGCCACCGGTTGGCGCGTCGAGATCATTTCCGGAGTGGAAGAAGCGCGACTGATTCACCTGGGACTGGTCTCCAGTCCGCGAGTGGACCGATTGCCCACGCTGATGATCGACGTCGGCGGTGGCAGTTGTGAGTTGACGGTTTCGGCGAAGGGGCAGATACGCGACACGGTGAGCCTTCCGCTGGGCGCGGTACGGCTCACCGACGAATTCCTCAGGCACGACCCACCGCGCAAGGGAGAACTAAAACGCCTGCGCGGATTCGTGACCCGCGAGGTGAACCGCATTGCGCCTCGGATCGTGGCCGCGCGCGTGAAAAACGCGATTGCGACTTCAGGGACAGCTGCAGCTTTAGCAGCGGTGGCTGCCAATCTGAGTAACAATCGCCGCAACCATCGCTTGCTGGTCTCGCGCGCGGAAATGACCCGCATCGCCAAGCGGCTGGCACGGCTGCCCGTGGCCGACCGGCGCAAAATCGAAGGCATTGGTCCGCGCCGCGCGGAAATCGTGGTGGCGGGCGCCATGGTCTACCACGCCCTGGTCGAACATTGCCATCTCCGGGGATTCCGTTACTCGCCGCTCGGTTTGCGCGATGGTCTGCTGGCACAGATAGCAGCGGAATACGACCGCAACACGCGGCCCGGCAAGCAGATCGAATCCGAACGATGGGAGTCGATTGGGAAAGCTGTGGAACATTACGGCGTCGACCGCAAACATGCGCTCGATGTCCGCGAGTCGGCTATGTTTCTTTTTTCTGCCCTGCGTTCTGTGCACCGTCTGGCTCCCGAGTATCGCGAGTGGATCTCCGCGGCGGCCATGCTTTACGAAGTGGGAGATTATGTGAACCGCGCCGGACGGCACCGTCACACCCATTACATTATTTCGAATTCGGAAATTCTGGGTTATACGCCGTCGCAGCGGCGCATCATTGCCGCCATCTCGCGTTACCTCGGAAACTCGCGTCCCACGGTGGATGATGGGCCCATGAAGGCGCTCGATCCCACCGACCGGCCCGGGGTGCAGCGTGCAATCTTGTTGCTCCGGCTGGCTCGGGCGCTGAATCTGGGGCGCAGCCGCGCGGTGCAGAAGGTGCGGGTGAAACTGCACGCCGCCGACGTGCGCCTGACGCTGGTTCCACGCCGGCGTATGGGAGTGGATCTGGAAATGTGGGCGATCGAAAAGGATTGCGCTTACTTCCGGGAAGTCTTCGGGCGGGAACTTTCGACTGCTGTGTCGTAGAGCGTACGCAGAATTTTCGGAGTCACACACCAGCTCAACGTCCCGGAACTGCGCCGCATTTCTACTTTCGCCACGGCTCCCTTTTTCAGTTCGAGCGAGGCTTCGCATCCGGAGTCGCTGATGATCGCACCCAGAAACTGGCTGAGGTTCGGATTGTGCCCGACCACCATGATCGCTTCCTGGCGGGCGTATTTTTCCAGCAGTTTGCGGAAATCGGCGAAGCCGGCTTCGGGGCGAAGGCCCGCATCGATCTGCAGTTTGCCTTCGTAACCCAGTTCGTTGCCCACCAGAGAACCGGTTTGCGTGGCGCGTTTCAGAGGGCTGGAGACGATCACGTCCACCTGGACGTCCAACGCAGC
>JBEKBA010000241.1:0-2884 GCA_050015635.1 Verrucomicrobiota bacterium | reverse complement strand
CGCGCAGGCCTTCGCCGAGGCCCTTGCCGAGCTCGGGTAGCTTCTTGCCGCCGAAGAGTATGACGACGACAATGCCAATAATGAGAAGATGCATCGGTTGAAATAGATCGCCAAGCATGTGAGTTTCTCCTAAGCAGATCGGGGTGTGCGTAGACACCCGGCCTGCACCCCTCATTGTCGCATAGATTGGGCCGGTTTTTGGGGCGTTTGCCGGGGCGACCCGCTCCGCGTTGCAGCATGGTTCTACACTGGTGCGGTGTCTGCCGAACCCGCTCAGAAGTTCCGTCCCCCCCAGCGACTTGCGCTTGCCGTGGTGCCCCCATTGGCCGCGCTGCTCATCCGCCTGCTGGGGATGACCCTGCGCTACGAGGACCGCTGCGAGCCCGGGGTCCCTCCCGGCTATAAGATCCCCGGCCCCACGGTCTTTGCCTTCTGGCACCGTAGCCTCCTCGCGTGCGCGTACTGTTTTCGCGGCTTGGATATCGCCATCCTCATCAGCCCCAGCTTCGATGGCGAGTTGATCGCGCGCACCGTCGAGTTCCTCGGCTTCCGCGCCATCCGCGGCTCAAGCTCGCGCGGCGGCGCGGCTGGGCTGCGCACTATGCTCCAGGCGTACCAGGCCGGACATCACTGCGCGTTCGCCGCCGACGGGCCGCGCGGCCCGGCGTTTGTGGCGAAGGCCGGTGTGGCGCAGCTCGCGCAGTCGGTCGGGACCTGGGTCGGATGCATCTACGCGCTGCCGCAGCGGGCATGGGTGCTCCGCTCGTGGGATCGCTTCCTGATTCCCAAGCCATTCTCCCGCGTCGTGCTCACCTGGCCCACGCATGTTGTGGCGGAGCACGTGAGCACCGACTCAGTGCAGGCCGCGCTCGACCGCTCTGTCGAGATGGCGAAGGTCTGGCGCTAGAGAGTCGAATGATAGACCTGCCCCGGCGGCTAGACTGGACTTCGTGCGCGTCTCCGATTTCTACTTCAATCTGCCAGAGGAGCTGATTGCCCAGCATCCGCCAGCCCAGCGCGGCTCCAGCCGGATGCTGGTGATGCAGCGGAATGCAGGGGCCGCAGGTGCTCCGTTATTGCTCGACCAGATGTTCGCCGATCTCCCGCACCTATTGCAGCCCGGCGATCTCCTCGTCCTCAACGAAACGCGGGTAATCCCCGCGCGACTATTTGGCAGACGCGCGGCCCCACAAGCGCAGGCCGCTCCCAGCGGAATGGTCGAAGTGCTGTTGCTGGAGCAAGGGGAGCCGGCGGTGTGGCGCGCGCTGGTCAAGCCCGGGCGGAAGGTGCGCGTCGGCGATCGGCTGGAGTTCTACGATGCCAGCGACGCAGCCGTTCCTGCGTTGGCCGCGGAGGTCGTCGCAGCGGGCGAATTCGGGGAGCGCACGCTGCGGTTCTCGCCCACTCCAGACTTCCACGCCACCCTCGCCCGCATTGGCCATATGCCGCTGCCTCCATACATCCGCCGGGATCAATCGACTGGCCCCGATGCTCCCGAAGATCTCTCCCGCTACCAGACCATCTACGCACAGCAACCGGGCTCGGCCGCCGCGCCCACCGCCGGGCTGCACTTCACCCCGGAGATACTCGACACGCTGAAAGCGCGCGGCGTCGAGATCGCATACCTCACCCTGCATGTCGGTCTGGGCACCTTCCAGCCGGTGCGCGTCGCGGAGCTCGCCGATATTCGTCTCCATTCCGAACGCTACACGCTGCCGCCACCAACCGCCGATGCGCTCAACCGCGCGCGCGCCGAACGCCGCCGCATCGTCGCCGTCGGCACCACCACCACCCGTGTGCTGGAGCATGTCGCCCTCGAGGCCGAACGCGCCGGTGCCGGCACCGTCGAGCCCCACTCCGGTTCAACCGCGATCTTCCTCGCACCCGGCCATCCCTTCCGCGTCGTCTCCGGCCTCCTCACCAACTTCCACCTGCCGGAGTCGACCCTGCTGATGCTGGTCGCCGCCTTCGCCGCACAAGAGCCCAACGCCGGAAGACGCGCAATCCTCGCCGCCTACACCCACGCGATCCAGCAGCACTACCGCTTCTATTCCTATGGCGACTGCATGTTGATCCTGTAGACCGTCGCCTTTGCCGACGGACAAAGACCACTTGCGTTTCTTGGTGGTTCTGGTACCTTCGTCTCACCCAGGAATAATTCCATCCTCGCTGAAGCGGCAGTCTACGTCTGGTCGAGCGGCACAGGGCCTAGAGCGGGCTAGCTTCAGACAGCGAGCCAACTGAAGGTCGCGACCGCCCTAGGTTGTCGGAGGCCGCGTGCGTTAAGCAACTGATCGCAGAAAACCTAAGGAGGGTTCTATGCCCCTTGAAGATTCCAAGCTTCCTCTCAAAGCGAAGTTTCGTTATGAAGGCATGCCCCAGGCAGAGGGCGGAGAACCGCCGCTGGAGGAGCAGCCTCACCTTTGGGGGATCGTTTCGCCTCACGACGAGGGTGCGGTCAGGCCGATTGACGGCGAGTCTGCCTTCGTGGAGTCGATGTCGGCGAAGGCGAGGGGCCCGGAACCGGTCGCCATTATTGTCTTTCATGGCATGGGAGAACAAGTGCGGTATGAGACGCTGGGCGACCTAGCCAAGGCACTGCTGCGCGAGGCGGACGCGCCGATTGCGACTACGGTGACCATGGCGCGACCGGCGAACTCCTTTGTGGCGCGGGCGGAGATTCGCTGGCGCGACAAGCAGCAAGTCGAGCACGAGGTGCATCTGTACGAGGCGTACTGGGCGCCTCTGACCGAGGGCAAGGTCACCTATGTCGAGACCCTGAAGTTTCTGTTCGGCGCCGCATGGAGCGGGATACGGCACAGCCGGCTGGGCAGGGTATGCCAGTTTCAGCGCTGGATGTTCGGAGGGGTCGTGGAGCTGGACA
>JBEKBA010000240.1:0-4715 GCA_050015635.1 Verrucomicrobiota bacterium | reverse complement strand
ACGATTCTCCTGAGCCATCTCCACTGGGATCATCTTCACGGTCTGCCCTTTTTCACCGCCGCCGATCGCGACGGCGCTTCCACCACCGTGATCATTCCTGACCAGGGCGAGGGAGAGTCACCGGTGGAGGTGATCTCGCGAGGCATGTCACCGCCTCACTTTCCGGTGCGCCCGGATGAGTTGCTCGGCAACTGGTCGTTCGGGTCTATCCCCCCCGGCGAGATCGAAATCGAGGGATATCGCGTACTTGCGCGCGAGATTCCGCATAAAGGCGGCGTGACCTACGGCTACCGCGTTAGTGACGATCACTCCAGCCTGACTTACATGCCCGACCACTATCCGAGCGTGCTCGGACTTGGCCCCGACGGTTGGGGTGAGTATCACCCCGCGGCGATGGAGCTCGCGCGCGAGGCCGACGCGCTGGTGCACGATTCCCAGCTCGTCGCAGAGGAGATCGAAAGCGAGGCGTGGTTTGGCCACGCGGCCGCGGAGTACACCGTCGGCTTAGCAAAGGCGGCGAAGGCCCGTAACGCCGTGCTCTTTCACTACAAGCCCACCCGCACGGACGACGCTCTCGACGGGATCGCTGGGCGCTTCGATGGTCAGGCGGTGACTGCGGCGACGCAGTCACTGATTCTCGACTTGTGACCTCCCGCGAACGCCTCGACGCTGCCGTTGTGGGCTCGGGACCGAACGGATTGGCCGCAGCGTTGGTATTGGCTCGTGCGGGACTACGGGTGGAGGTCTTCGAAGCCGCGTCAAGCGCCGGGGGCGGGTGTCGAACAGAAGAGTTGACATTGCCAGGATTTCGTCACGACGTCTGTTCAACGATTCAGTCGATGCTGTCCCTCTCTCCGTTCTTCAGTCAACTTGATCTCGGTGCTCGAGGCGTAGAACTGCGCGTCCCCGAGGTGGCCTTCGCTCATCCACTCGACGGCGGCCGGGCAGCGGTAGTGAAAGGTTCTGTCAAGGACACTGCCGCCGCCCTTGGCATCGACGGACCGACGTATGAGAGGTTGATGGGTCCCTTGGTAGCGCAGGCCGCAAAGACGGTCCCCTCGATCCTTGGGCCAATCCTTAGGGTCCCGAGTCATCCATTGGCGATGGCGCGTTTTGGCGTGGCCGGACTACCGCCGGCCTCACGTCTCGTCCGGCGATTTAAAGGTGAGGAGGCAAAGGCGCTCATCGGTGGAGTGTCGGCGCACGCCATGTTGCCACTCACCTCCCCGCTGACCTCCGCCTTCGGACTCTTTCTAACGATGAGCGCTCACCTGGGAGGTTGGCCCGTCGTCGAGGGCGGAAGCTCGGTGATGGTTGACGCGTTGCTCGACGCTCTGAGCGAGTCGGGTGTCGTCGTGCACCTCGATCGGCCCATCACGTCGGCGCGCGACTTGCCTCACGCGCGCGCGACATTGTTTGACACGTCACCTCAAACGATGGTTGAGGTGATGGGTGCTCAACTGACCCCCCGCTACCGGCGCGAAGTCAGTCGTTTTCGTCCCGGTCCAGGAGTATGCAAGGTGGACTGGGCACTTGACGGTCCCGTGCCGTGGCTTGCAGACGAATGCCGTCGCGCCGCGACGATTCACGTGGGTGGCACATTCGACGAGGTCGCGAGGGCCGAGGCTGACGTTGCTTCCCGTCGCCATCCTGAACGCCCGTACTGCATCGTGGTGCAATCGAGCCTCGTCGATCCCACTCGTGCGCCGGAAGGCAAAGGCACCCTCTGGGCCTACTGTCACGTGCCGAACGGTTCGAGTGTGGATATGACGTCACGCATCGAGGATCAGATCGAACGTTTCGCACCAGGCTTCAAAGATCTGATTTTGGCGCGCTCGACCATGACCGCGATGGACGAACAGCGTCAGAACGCTAACTATCTCGGCGGCGATATCAACGGTGGCGCAGGAACGCTGCGACAGACGATTTTTCGTCCCACGATTCGCTGGAACCCTTATCGCACGGGGAGTCGGGGCCTCTATCTCTGCTCGGCGTCAACTCCGCCGGGCGGCGGCGTGCACGGGATGTGTGGCGTGGGAGCGGCGAGTGCGGCTCTGCGTGATCTGCAGCGAACGAACTAGGTATCGACCACTCCGACATGAGAGTCGTCTCCTTCGGTCGTGGTACTACGAGGAAAGTTCAGAGGGGTGCCTGCCTTGGATGACCGAGGGAGTTCGTCGAGACTGAACGCCGGGAACTCGCAGTGCTGACAGTCACGGGGAGGGTAATGAGAAGCATCGGCCTCTTGCTCCACGCCGAATGGCGCCAGCGAAGGACATCGTGGATAGCGTTGGCTGTTCTCATTGCCTTGATCGGAGGCACGGTGCTGAGCGCCGCATCCGTCGCGAGTCGAACGTCGACCGCTTTGCCACAGTTCGTGGGCCGCTACGGCTACGACCTCGAGGTGGTGGGCGTTCGACCGATTCCGAGGGCCGTCTCGAAGTTCCCTCACGTGAAGAAGGTCATCGACAGCAGGTACTACTTCAACGGGAACATGCGAAGTGATGGAAGAGAGATTTCTGACAACTTTGTGAATCTTCTAAGTCAACCCAAAGACCCTACGTCGACTATCAAACTGCTCTCGGGTCGCTGGCCCACCGCGAGTCGAGACGTGCTCGTCGGGTATTCAATGCAGCAACGCTTCGGACTTCATATCGGCTCCGTCGTGACCGTGCCGTTTTATCGAAGCTCGCAGCGCACGGCCATTCTCAACGCCGTGGGCGAAACAGCGCCCGCTCCCCACGGTCCTCGAGTTCGCTTTCGAGTGGTAGGGATCGAAGCAAGCCTGCTCGACTTCCCCTCGGTTACGCCGTCGTACGCGATGTACACCAGCGCGACTTTCGATCGCGGCGAAGGGCGTGACGTCGCCTCGGTAGCTTTCGCGCAGATCCGACTCACCCACGTCGCGAAGAGTATTTCCAACGTCCAAGTGCTGATCAATAATTACGGGAAGTACGGCGAGTACTTCGTTTACCAGACGACGGACAACATCACCTCGGCGATCGAAGGAGCCATCCATCCTCAGGTGGTGGGGTGGTGGTTCTTTGCGCTGTTGACGGCGCTCGCGGGCTTGGCGCTCGTCGGCCAGGCTTTGGCTCGTCAAAGTTTCGCCGAACGTGCGTCCCTTCCCATCCTCTCCGCTCTCGGTCTTCGGCGAAGCCAACTCTTCAGAGTGGGGATGTTTCGCGCGGCGCTAATTGGCACCTTCGGCGCGCTCGGGGCCTTGGCGACCGCATATCTGCTCTCACCACTCACGCCCGTCGGGGAAGCTCGCGCGGCCGCGCCGGCGCGGGGCTTCTTTTTTAACGGGGGAGTGTCGGGTCTTGGTGTCCCCTTGATTCTCCTCGGGGTTCTCGCCCTGGCCGCGTTTCCTGCGTGGCGAGCAACCCAAACTCGGAGGAGGATCGAGGGGCAAGAATCACCCCTGATTGGCTCGCGCATAGCGCGGGGCCTCGCCACGGTAAACGTCGCGCCAAGTGTTCTCATCGGTGTGCGCAACGCGCTCGAACGCGGTCGGGGGCGCACCAGCGTTCCAGTGGCCACCGCCCTATTGGGTACGGTGCTCGCGGTGGGCGCGCTGGTCGCCTCGAGTGTCTTTGGTGCGAGCCTCTCGACGCTGCTCACTGGCCCACAACTCTACGGGGCAAACTGGCAGGTCAACCTGGAGAACGTTCCGACAAAAGTGCTGCACTCGGCGCTGACCACGTTGGGTCGAAACCCGGCCGTCACCAGCGTGACCTACGGAAGTCAAGGCAAAGTCATCGACGTTGACGGCGAATCGGTACCCGCGGTCTACGCGGATGTTGCCAAAGGCACCATGGTCTACTCGCTCGTCAGCGGGCGCCATCCCACTCGTGAGGGTCAAATCGACTTGGGCACCAGCGTGCTCGCCCACATCCGCGCCCACGACGGATCGTTGGTCTCGGTCTCGATCGTTGGTCTGAAGGGAGGCAGTCGAACATCGAAAGTGAAAGTGGTGGGCACGGTCGTGATTCCGCCCAGCATCGGCCTTGCGGGTCTTGGCGGCGGCGCCGTGTTGACCATTCCGGGCATCGAGCAGCTTGCCTGCGGAAGTGGCGCGAAGGCCCGACCGTGTGTGGACGCCGTGAATCAAAAGCTGGACCAAGGAAACGACTGGAGCATCGCCATCAAGGTTGCGCCGGGCCGTGTTGGTCGAACCACGGTGCGGGCCTTGGATAGGCGCTACTTCGCATACGTAAACCCGCAGACCATACCGACCAACTTGGTGAACTTTGGTGAGGCAGTCGACTTTCCACTTCTGCTGAGCGTTACACTCGCCGTCTTTGGCGCCGCGACGCTGGCTCACTTACTCTTTGTCAGCGTCGGCCGACGGCGGCGACAGTTCGCGGTCTTGAAGGTTTTGGGATTCACCCGTCGTCAGGTTCGTTCGGCGCTGTACTGGCAAGCCAGCACCGTCGCGCTGTTTGGCGTCGTCTTCGGTGTGCCCCTAGGTATCTTCATTGGCAAACTCATCTGGAGCGAGTTCGCGACCAGCGCGGGCGCCGTGCCACTTGCGGTTGTGCCCGGGCGGAGCATTCTCTATCTCGGGCTCGCCATAGTCGCGGCCGCTATCGCGTTGGGTTCGATACCGGCGTTCCTCGGAGCCCGAATTTTGCCGGGCGAAGCGTTGCGCGAGGCATGAGCCTGCCTCCTTTGGGGCGACTGCCGCCTGCGAGTAGTGCTACTACGAGCAC
>JBEKBA010000239.1:0-3029 GCA_050015635.1 Verrucomicrobiota bacterium | reverse complement strand
TATTGCACTTATAGCAAGTTAAAGCGATAGCTTATGTACTGCCGCTAATCGCCTCACTCCACAAGCTTGAATCTCCATCGAAAAGCGAAGGCTGCCACGCGGCCTCAGCCTTGAGCTTTTCGGCGAGAGCGGGAGTGTTTGCCTTGTAGAAGTAAAGCCAGCTGGGAAGAGAGCGGAAGTGCGGAGCAGCGGACTGCAATCTTTTTTCCAACTCCGGCGACAAGCCAACCAGCTCAAGCATGTGAATGGATTCCCGGCGGCAGCGATCCATCGCTGCGGAAAGCAAGGAGATCAGCAAGTCCGGCGCCTGGTCCTGGTCCAAACACTGAAAGTCGGCCAGACGCACCCGAGTAAGCCCAATCTCCGGATAATCATCGCGCAGAAATACTGCGTATGCCGCCATTCCAGAGTTGGATTCTATAGCGTAGATCCAGGCCGCGTTTTGATCGAGGGCTGCCTTGAAGTGCCACTGAAGAACTTCGCGGCTGCGAACTGCGAGCAGGACATTATGCTTGTTTCTTCGAAGCGCTTCCCAAAAGGCGTCGAAGCGATCGTCGAATGTATTCAGACTGCGCGGCCTAGGCGCGGTCAGGTTGTTGCGAAGACCACTCCCAGTGAACTGGTCGTAAAGAAATACGCCGGCGGAAGAAGGATAACTTAGAGCGCTCGCCATCGATATGCCCCTCTTCCGCAAAAAACTTCGAGTGAAGCCTGGGTAATTCGTAACCCAAAATAGGGTTCGATCCCATTTTCCGACGGGAACGCGAATGGTTCCAAAGTTTGTGTATGCAGGTGTGGACTGATCGTTAAGCGTGGTGCTCAGGAAAAGGTCGACGCACTTTTGTTGGAAATAAGTGGCAAGCAGCAGCGTGGAATACGAGCGATATGGAGTGTCGACCACCCAGGCGCGAGTTGTCGCCACCAGGAACCGCTTCCCTTCGAGCTCGTAGCTCAGGGGAATATTGCCGAGATAGCCGGAGACTGCACCCTCACCATTTTCCAGAACCCATCCCATGGGAAACTTGTCTCTAACTTCGCGATAGGCCGGGTTGTTAGCCCAAAGGTGCTCCCAGCCAGAATAGCTTTCGATGTGGAGATGAAACTTTGAAACCAATACGGCTATCTGGGGGTAATCCTCAAAGCGGACTTCTCGTAATTTTACAGATTGTAATTTCGCGGGCTTATTTGGAGGGGCGGCATTCATGAGTGCGGCGCTGAGGCCGGATCGACTTTCGAAATTCCTCGTCGTGCTGTACCCGAGGGAGGAACCGCATGACCGAGAAACCGAGTGCCCCGGAGGAGAGGACTGGCAACTATAGCACAGGTGGGACTGCCGGCTTGACTGGAGCTACGAAACCAGTTTCGCGTTTCGTTCGCCACTAAGACGTCCGCCGAATCAAGCAGAAAATCAGGCTCTTCCGGGGAGAACTGATATATAATCCGAGTTGTTGTTTCCCTCCCCCTCGGCTTATATCCCGATTTCACTCTGAGATCCCCTGATTACTGGAATTTTGGCCGTTCATTGATTGAGGAGCCCGCAAACTCGAATATGGAAAGCAGCAAGCGAGCAAATTCTTCTGGTATTGAATTTTTTGACGGGAAACCCTTCTTTTGCGTCCCCGAACTGGTGGAACGCCAGGCCACGATTACGCCCCACGCCTTAGCCGTATGCGCTGGTTCCGAATGTCTTACTTATCAAGAATTGGATCATCGATCGAAACAACTCGCTAGCCATCTTCGCACTCTTGGGGCAGCGCCCGGGAGCGTGGTGGGGTTATGCGTAGAGCGCACGGTAGATTTTCCCGCCGCGGCTCTGGCCATTCTAAGAGCGGGTTGCGCGTATTTGCCACTGGAACCGAAGACGCCAGCGAAACGCTTGCAGATGATGCTTAAAACAGCGCAGGTATCGGTGGTGCTGACTCATTCGAGATTGATAGAAGGGGTTACGGGAGATGGTAGAAAGCTGGTTGCGCTGGATTGCTCTACGGCCGAGACCAGTGTGGCGGACACGGGTGTAGTCGCGCCGCCGGCGAGCATAGCACCGGAGCAGTTGGCATATGTGATCTACACTTCCGGCTCGACCGGGATACCAAAGGCTGTAGCTGTTGGACACGATAGCTTGCTGAATTTATGCCAGTGGCACAACCGAGCTTTCGTCGTGACGATGAAGGATCGCGCGAGTCAGATGGCATCGATTGGGTTTGATGCTGCGGTTTGGGAGATTTGGCCTTACCTGATATCCGGAGCCAGCGTGCATCTGGTGGGTGACGAGATCCGGGCTCAGCCGGAACGATTGCGGGATTGGACGGTACGCGAACGTATCACGATCGGCTTCGCCCCCACCCCTCTAGCTGAGCAGATGCTGAAACTAGCGTGGCCAAAGGAAACAGCTCTGCGCTTTTTGCTGACCGGCGCCGACACCCTACATCAATATCCATCGGCGGGTCTTCCGTTCAGCCTGGTCAATAATTACGGACCTACCGAGTGTACTGTCGTTGCGACTTCGGCAACCGTGAATCCGGAGGAATCAGCCAATCGGCTGCCGGCGATTGGGCGACCGATCGATAATGCGGAAGTCTACATTTTTGATAGCGCAATGCAGCGTGTAGCTACCGGCGAGACCGGAGAGATCTACATCGGAGGCGCGGGGCTGGCAAAGGGCTATCTCAACGATCCTGCGATGAGCGCTGAGCGTTTTGTCAAACATCCCTTTAGCGCACATGATGATGCGAGGCTTTATCGAACCGGCGACATGGGGCGCTGGCTTCCCGATGGGCAGATCGCGTTTCATGGACGCGTGGATGACCAAGTCAAGATTCGCGGCTACCGCATAGAACTGAATGAGGTCGCGGGCGCGGTGAACCGGCATCCGGCGATCCGTGAAAGCGTGATTGTGGCCAGCGAGAATGGCGCAGGCGAAAAGGAACTGGTGGCCTTTGTTGTTCCAGTAGGCGAGTGCCCGTCAGTGGGTGAGTTGCGCGATTTCCTGTCAAAGGAATTGCCCGACTACATGCTTCCCGCAAAGTTTG
>JBEKBA010000238.1:1681-2924 GCA_050015635.1 Verrucomicrobiota bacterium | reverse complement strand
ATGAATTCTTTGAGCACATCATTCTGTACCGTGCCGGAAAGTTTACCGAGGTTCGCGCCCTGGCGGCGGGCGACGCCGACATAGAGCGCGAGCAGAATCGAAGCCGTCGCATTGATGGTCATCGAAGTCGAAATCTTGGTTAACTCGATGCCATCGAACAGGCGCTGCATATCTTCGATGGAATCGATGGCGACGCCGACTTTGCCGACCTCCCCGACGGCCAGCGGATGGTCGGAGTCCAGGCCGATTTGTGTAGGCAGATCGAAGGCGACGGAGAGACCCGTGGTCCCGTTGGCCAGCAAATATTTGTAGCGTTTATTAGATTCCTCGGCGTCGCCCATGCCCGCGTACTGGCGCATGGTCCAGAGGCGTCCGCGGTGCATCGTGGCCTGCACGCCGCGAGTAAACGGGTAATCGCCGGGGTAACCGACTTGCCGATCGTACTCCCAGGCTTCGAGATCGGCTGGGGTGTAGAGCGGCTTGACGGGAATGTGGGAGTCGGCCTGTCGTTCGGGGGATGGCTTTTTGTCGCTCATGAGCGAAGGAAAAGGACACAAGGGTTCACAAAGTAAAACCCAGGCGCCAAGGTTTTCGGCTCAGCTTTCTTTCGTGTACTTTGGTTAACGGTTTTGATCACTCTTCCGTACCCGCCAGAATGAGCTTACGCCGAACCATCCGAACAGAGCGGCAAAGCATACTGCCAAGACTGCACGGTTGGAGGTCGCGTGGCCAGCCTGATACCTGGCGTACTCGCGAAAGAAAGCGATCACTCCGACTCCCGCTAAGGCTAAGAAAACAAAACCTGTCACTTCCAGCCAAAGCTGCCCCAGTATGCGTCCGAAATGGGATGCGGTAGCGCGTGCGCCCTTGGTTACCGCGCCAAAGCTTCGGGAGCCGCGGGCGTGCTGAGAAATTACGCGGCCAGCTACCCGCGCGGCTATGCCCAGCTTCCGGCTGTTGGAAACGCTTGACATCCATATGATTTTACCAATATTTATCGAGCAGGGTTTCGTTTGGCGGATTTCGGGGTTACAATATCGCGGGCGCAAGCACTTTCGGCGCGAAGCATTGTGGCACGTGATTGCATCTAAACAGCTAGTGGCCGAGATGAGTTTTTGCTCTGCCCAAGGGTAAACCTAGGGGAAACGCAGTGGAGTCCTGCAAGGGGGTTACGTGGACCAGCAATTGAAGCAGCTGATGAAGGAATTGGGCGAGGCGATCAATGAGTCGCTGGCTGATTCGG
>JBEKBA010000238.1:0-1664 GCA_050015635.1 Verrucomicrobiota bacterium | reverse complement strand
GGTGGTTACGATATCTTTCTGGTGCTGGAAGCCACAATCGGAGTCAGCAAGCCGGGCGAGAAGTCCAACGAAAAGCCTTCGCTGATTACGACTGAATTCAAAATCAGCGATCAGGATCTCAAGTTCCTGAAGTCGCTGCGCATTAAAGTTGAAGACGACGCGGCGTAGAGACTTCGGCATAAGCAATCCCGCTCCAGCCATTCACGATTTCGCACAAAATTGATTTGTAGAGACATAGCTCGCTATGTCTCTACCGCTATGCTGCACGAGCCAAAACGCTCGCGCCTACACTGATATTATTGACGAACATGTACAAGCCAGTGCCAAAAGTGCCGGACTTCCCCGCCATCGAGCGCGAGATGCTGCGCTTCTGGGAAGAGAATCGTACTTTCGACAAGCTGCGTGAGCAGAATGCGAATGGTCCGCGCTGGTCGTTCCTGGATGGGCCGATCACGGCGAATAATCCCATGGGCGTGCATCACGCGTGGGGACGTTCGTTAAAGGACATGTACCAGCGCTACCACGCCATGAACGGGCAGGCGGAGCGCTATCAAAACGGATTCGACTGCCAGGGATTGTGGGTTGAAGTCGAGGTAGAAAAAAGTCTTGGACTGCAGACTAAACGCGAGATCCGCGACTACGGCATTGAAAAATTTGTTCGCGCCTGCAAGGAACGGGTGCTGACATATGCCGCAAGGCAGACGGAGCAGTCCATCCGGCTGGGCTATTGGTGCGATTGGGATGATCCCGCAGTTTTGCTGGCATTGCGCGATGCGCTGGCTGACGGAGATCGCGTGCTCACCGTAAAACTCCCCAGCGGTTTTGTCGAGACGGCGCGAGCCAGCGAGATTGTCCGCAAGCTGGGTTCGGCGGAGTATGGCGGCAGCTATTTTACTTTCTCCGACGAAAACAACTACACCATTTGGGGATTTCTCAAGAAGTGTCACGAGGAAGGTTTCATCTACCGCGGGCACGACGTCATGCCGTGGTGCGGGCGTTGCGGTACCGGACTTTCGCAGATGGAAGTGGCGGAAGGCCGCCGCATTACCGAGCATACGTCGGTGTTTGTCCGCTTCCCTGTTAAGGGCGAAGAAAAAACTGCGCTCTTGGTATGGACGACGACTCCGTGGACGCTCGCGTCGAACGTCGCCGTCGCGGTGAATCCGGAAATGACTTACTTGAAGGTGCGGCACGGCGATTGGATTTATTACGTCGCCAAAGCCAACTTTGAACGCGACCGCTTGCAGGAACTGCAAGTCGAAGGCAAACACGAGAGTCACAAGCTGCCATCGATCCGCACGATTCTTAAAGGCAGTGGCGGAGTCGAAGTGCTTGAGGAACTTCCGGGGACCAAGCTTATAGGTCTCACCTACACCGGTCCGTTTGATGATTTGCCGGCGCAGAATACGCCGGGCGGCGTATTTCCATATGGTCAAACGGGAAGCGGCAAGACTGCGGCTGAATCTCATCGGGTGATCGCATGGAAAGAAATAAGCGAAGCCGAAGGGACGGGGCTGGTCCACATTGCTCCCGGTTGCGGCGCAGAGGACCAGGAACTCGGCCGAGAAAATAATCTGCCATTCATCGCGCCGCTGGATGAGAGTTCGGTTTTTCAGGAGGGCTTCGGTTCGTTCACCGGGCGCAACGCCAATGAAGTCGCAGAC
>JBEKBA010000237.1:0-3219 GCA_050015635.1 Verrucomicrobiota bacterium | reverse complement strand
GTCGTCGAGGTCGCGGCTGCCGATGCGTTTTGATTCGTCTGCTATATTCATGCCAACAATCCTCTTGACTAACCGTAAACTGAGAGTATTCGGATTTTTCAGAACAAGTGGACAGTCCTTACCCGCGTGATCATCTTCGATTGAGCCGTTGCGGAACGCAAATGCGAGATGCTCTTGGCTTCAGCTGCCAACTCCGGATCTAACGTCGTTTGTCGCTTGGGCACTGGGGGTCTCTCAGACTCAAAATCATACCCAGACCGACGGCAGCACGCTCGGACCGTGTGCTCTCGGCGATTTTCCGGGCAACTGAGCCCTGACGGATCAAGCGATGCTCTGTTACAATCTTCACGCGGGGCATGGACAGATGCTTCGCGTCGTAGGGCTCGCATTGGGAACTGGATGGACGCACATCCTTACAGTTTGTTGTCGTTAAAGCCCCCGGAATTGGGTCCTATGGGGTGGAAGCGATTGACGCAGGCGACTCTATCGACAGTAAGAAAAGACAGGAAAATCATGGGTTTCCGCTAACCCGGTGAAAACAAGCGGGGACGTAGTTCAGTTGGTTAGAACGCTGCCCTGTCACGGCAGAGGCCGCGGGTTCGAGTCCCGTCGTCCCCGCCAATTCTTTTCAAGCACTTGCAAACCTAAGGCCCGGCAAATCAGGGGCGATTAGGGGACGATAAGCGCCGGACGAGAATGGTCCCATCCGAAAACGCTCCCAAATAACAGTCATTGGATTAAGTTGGTCTTCGGCAAAATACCCGTGGGCAAAATCGCATCGACCAATTTGTCCTGCGCCAAGCGTTTGGTCTTCGATGTCGCCTGCAGGTACTTGTTCGTGACATGAAGGAGGCGCACTGCGACCTCTGGTATCGCCCAAGCGACTGGCGTATCTTTCTCGCGGAGATATGAATTTGGACCTGAAAGAAATGACTTTCAGCAGGACGGCCAGGCAGATGTTTCCTACTGTCGAGTGGCTCGTTCTTCTCACCCTACTTTGGTTGTTTGTGGGGCACGCTCTTGTTCCGGGCTGGCGCATCCTGAATACTGACTTCCCGAATTACTATTTGGCGGCTGTCCTTCGTTACCAGCGTCGTTCATTGGACCGCACGTACGAGTGGACCTGGTTTCAACGGCAAAAAGACCACAACGATATCTCCCAGCGCCTTGTCGGGTTTGTACCCAATCCTCCCCTGTGTGCCGCGCCGATGCTGCTACTCGCTTCGCTTCCAGCTCTCCCGGCCAAGCGTGTGTGGCTACTACTTAACCTCTCGTTTCTACTCGCTGCATTATCGATCCTGCATCGGCTCACTCAGCTTTGCTGGCGGCACATACTTCTGATCGCCGGTTTATGCATCTTGCCCCTGCGCACAAATTTCATGCTTGGCCAGTATTACATTGTGATTCTGCTGTTAATTTGCCTCGCTTACTTTGCTTTCGTGCGTGGCCATCATTTCAGTGCCGGAGGTTTCCTGGCAACCGCTGCTTGGTTCAAACTTTTTCCAGCGGTTTTTCTCCTACTCTTTCTGCGAAAACGCGATTGGCGAGCCGTCTCGGGATTGATCGTCGGCTCGCTCATTCTTGGGATCTTTTCGGTGATCATCTTTGGGCTGGACATCCATCGCGTGTGGCTCTTCGAAGTATTACCGAGGGCATTCCGCGGGGACATGGTTGGGCCTTATGATTTGCAGTGGAGTTCCTTCAGTGCTCTGTGGCACCGGTTGTTTCTCTTCGAACCAGAATTAAATCCGGCCCCATTTCTGAGCTTGCCGTTGCTTTACGCTTTGATACAGGTAATTACTAGTGTGGCGCTTCTCTTCGCATTTCTCTTCTCGACCGGTCGGTCCAGCAGCGAGCAGACCACGGCTTGGGAGTGGGCCACATTCATACCTCTTCTTTTGCTGCTTTCTTCCATGCCTGGCTCATATCACTACGCGGTTCTGATCTTCACCCTCATCGTGGGAACGGACGGGCTCATTAAAATGGGCCGGTGGCGTGCAGTGTGGCTTTTATTGCTGCTTTATGCGATTGCTTGTGTACCGCTTCCGGGGAGTGGTGTCTTTCTCTTAAGGCGTTTGGTGGCCACAATTGGCCTCTATGTTGTTCTACTGTATAACGCCCCCGCAGCCACAGACCTACGCGTAAGAAAGACACTTTGGGCAATGGCCGGACTCGTATCATGCACGCTTGTGGCGATCAGTCTAAGCACGTTGAAGAATAGGGATGCGGACTTTTCCAGGCGACTTTCTAACATCCAGGACGGATACGCGTCCTTTAACCCGGTAGCCACGAGTCGCGGGGTCGCCTCAATTGAGATGGTGGATAGGGGTTACCGTGCCGTGATGGTCTCGAATGGCAGGGTGATTCCTGTGTCTGAGCCAAACGACATCCTCTCGATGGCCGCGAGTGTGGAGTCTCCCTATATCTATCTCGAACTGGTAGACCGTGGCTCGCATATTCTCCGACTTAGATCTGACCAATTCGGTCAGCCTAACGCAGTTTCCCAATATGTAACGGAGGGGCAGCAACCTTCACTTTCATACGACGGGCGTTGGCTGGCATTTCTTCGCGAGGATCATGGGCAAACCACCGTTTGGAGATCGCGCGACGACAACAAGCCCGAGCAGGTCGGGGCAGGAGCTAATCTGTCCGATGTTTTGGAGGTAAGTATCACGACCCAGGGTGACATAATCGCCGCATTAGGCAGCGCTGCCTCTCCGCATCTGGTCTTGCTACGAACTGCTACGGGGGAAGAGAAGTCGCTCGATGAAATTCCGGGTGCGGTACGATATCCTGCCGTGTCTCCCGATTCTGGGTGGCTAGCTCTTAGTCGCCGTGAATCCGGCTCCTGGCACCTGTTTGTACGGGACTTGACCACAGGTACGGAACAGCGCTTGACCACTGGGGCTTGCAACGCCACGGCGCCGACCTGGGAAGACTCCCATACGCTTCTCTACGCCACCGACTGCGGGCGCGGTTACGAACTGAATGCCCTTGCTCGAATCGCGGTAGACAAGTAGAAGCTCGCTCTTTGCTTTATCTAACGGGTTCTCGTTGTCTCACTCAATGTTGAATCGACTTCGTTAGGGGGGGAACCGCACGCAAGGAGCCCGAAACGGGTAAATCGTTGACAATTCCGAGACAACTCACGCGATGGCCTCTTGTAGTATCGCTGCTGTAGCAGGGATTCCTCTTCCATAAGTTGTTAAGTGGGATACG
>JBEKBA010000236.1:0-2779 GCA_050015635.1 Verrucomicrobiota bacterium | reverse complement strand
ATCACCAACGCACTGCGCCTGCGAAAAACGCCGCTGTAGAGGCGCAACCGCACTCTTGATCGAATGTAAGACGGACACTGTTGTCCGTCGCTTTTGATTTTGGTTTTGAAACTGAATTCGCAGAATCACCGTCAAAAGCCGACGGACAAGAGTGTCCGTCCTCCACGAGTCAGGGCTTGGCACACGGGTGCTTGGTGATGACCGGGTGGCCGCTGCTCTCTTGCACAACCGTCGCGCAAATGCCTGCCTGATACCCGCCGCCCGACCACTCGTAGATGATCGTTTCAGCCTCGGAATCGCTGACCTGCAGCTTCCCGCTGAGGGCCGGCATGCTTTGCTTGAAGCCTTTCAGAGGATGCAACGACGCCAAGTTTTCCTTCAGCGCGAGCCGGTAGGCTTGTCCCGACTTTACGTAGACGTAGGTTGTACAGTTGCCCCGCGAACAATGGCAGGCGTTCTCCACCGTCGCAATGATCCCGACACTTCGGCCGGTGGAGTTGTGAAGGGTTTGCATCGTAGGTGCGGCCTGGGCCAACGCAGGCGCGCCCGCGGGCGTCTGATCCGCAACCGCACCGGTCCCCTTGGATTCGCAGGCGGAGTCGCGGGCCAGCATCACGCTCAATTCGGCATCCAGATCCGCCCCTTTGGACGACTGCGACTGCGCTAGGCAAGCCGCTGCATTGACCACGGTCAATATGAGGACGAGGACTCCGACTCGAACGCTGGTCAGTTGCAAACCGGCTCCTCGGGACACGGAACGTATTGGAACAGTCCGCACGCTGCAGTAGGAAAGACAATGTCGAAATAATTCCAGCGCTTGGCAGTCAGCCGGCCGTTCGCGCTCACCTCAACGTTGGTAAACGGAAAATCAGTCTTCGAAAGGTCTCGCAGAATCGGCAAAATGCTCATGTTCGCATCCAATTGCGGCCCACCTGGCCTTTCCTGCTTGACGGGGTAAACCGTGCCTCCCTGAAAAGAACCATCCACGCCCAGATTCACTTCCAGAATGATAGATACGCCATTCTCCCCCTTCAAATTGAACGACCCGTAAGTCGCAAAATTGCCCAGCGAGTAAGCAATCAGTTTGCCGCAATACACCTCCATGCCGCGCACCACGTGGGGACCGCTTCCGAGCACCAACTGCGCGCCCGCATCAATCATGGCATGAGCAAACCGCCGCAAATCTCCGCGGTCCTCGCCCAGAAACGTTTCATCTCCCAACTGAACGTGCTGATGAGTCGAGCCCTCGGCTCCGCCATGAAACGAAACAATCACAATGTCAGCCTCGGTTTTCACTTGACGCACGGTCGCAATCGCATCGTCCAGGTCCAGCAGGTTGTAAGTTCCCGGATAGGTTGCGAAAGCGATCAGCGCCACCTTTTCGCCCTTCACCGTAAGCCGCGCAACGTCGCCAATCTCGCCGGAGTGCAAAATTCCGAGCGAGTCGAGAACCGCGCGGGAACTTGCCCGGCCCGCCAGACCGAAATCAAGCGCATGGTTATTCGCCAACCCCATTACCGTGAAGCCCGCGGATTTCAGATAAACTCCATATCTCGTTGGAACTCGAAAGGCATAACAGGTTCCAATTTTCCTGCCGCATTTCTTGGTCTTTCCGCCATCCACCAGCGGTCCCTCGAGATTGCCAAAGACAATGTCTCCCCGCTGCAACAACGGAGTCACCTCGCGCAACAGATCGGCTCCATCATTCGGGGGAAGTCCAGAATCGTCGGGAAAACTCGAACCAAGCATTACATCCCCGACCGCGATCACCTTGATTAGACCCTGGTCGCGGCGTTGATCGTTCGCGGTCGCAGACGTGGTTTGAAGCGTCCTGACTGAATGCCAATTTCCGCCGCCGCTCCCATGAGCCGTAGGAACAATTCCGGCTCCCAGCAAGAAAGCAGAGGCACTCGCCATGACGATGAATCTGCTTTTGCGCGGCATGAAGGGAGGCGATTTCACAGCCTGCTCAGAAAATCGGTGATCTCAGGCTCGGTCCAATCCACCGCTCCGATGAACTTACGCCGCATCACCCCATTGCGATCAATCACGTAGGTCTCGGGAAATTTGAAGGTGCCGTAAATGCCGCTCGTCTTCTGATCAGGGTCGCGCACCGTCAACAGATTCACTCCGTGATCTTTCAGGAACCGCCGGTAGGCGCTCTCGTCTACATCCACACTGACCGCGACCACTGTGATGCCCTTAGCCTTGAGCCGCTCCTGCATCACCACCAGCGACGGAGTTTCCTCAATGCACGGCGGGCACCAGGTCGCCCAGAAATTCAGCACCACTACCTGCCCGCGAAACTGGCTTAGCGTAACTTTGCGGTCATCGTCCTGCACCGTGAAGTCAGGGGCACTGGAACCAATGTGAGGCGGGCGCGAGCCGCTGTAACAGGCGGTGAGCCCCAACAGCGCGGCGCCCATAAGAACTACGCGGAACGAACCAGCGATGTGTCGCACACAGCTATAATAATAGATTCCACCTATGACGGCGGCGGAAACCATCTCGGGTCAAACGTGCAACACGGCGCCGGTGGTGTCGGTTATCATTCCCGCGCGCAACGAAGAGGCCAGCCTGGGCGCATGCCTGGAATCGCTCGTCCTGCAGACCGGGGTCGATTTCGAAATCATCGTAGTCGACGACCACTCCACAGACCACACGCACGAAATCGCCACATCGTTTCCGAAAGTGAAAGTGATCGAAGCCGCCCCTCTGCCCATCGGCTGGACTGGTAAGAACAACGCTGTCGCCACCGGCGCACGCCAGGCCCGCGGAC
>JBEKBA010000235.1:0-3198 GCA_050015635.1 Verrucomicrobiota bacterium | reverse complement strand
ACCTTCAGTCCCACGGCGCTGGAACTGGCCCTGCGGTATACCTTGCAACAGAACGCCGATTACCTGGTGCTGATCCTCACGCTGTTATTCAAGAGCAGCTCCGAGGGCGCAGCCTTCGCCGCGTTCCAGGCAATGTCCCAGTGGAGCATCCGCCTGTGGAAGATTGCCGACCCGCGAGCGCGGGACTTTTTTGGCGCCGGCGGCTTCACTCTCGTCCGCCGCGAAGTTTTCACCAGCCTGGGCGGGCTCGAGAAGTTGCGAATGGAAGTGATCGAAGACCTGTCGTTTGCCTGGATGGTGAAGCGCGGAGGATATTCGCAGCGCATCGCCGTGGGCCCCGGCCTGGCCCGGATCCACTGGATACAGGGCGCGCTGGGCATTGTGGGGCTGCTCGAGAAAAACGGCTTTGCGGGTTTCCGATACAGTGTGTGGCTAACTTTGCTTGTTTGCCTGGGGTTCGCCGTGCAAATGGCCGTTCCACTGGCGGCGATGGCAACCGGCGGGTGGGGCCTTGTGGCCGGCCTGCTTACCTACACATTCATCACGCTTACGTATGTGGCAAACAGGCGTGTCACGCAGGTCCCCCCGTGGCTGGCTATGTTCTTCGCCCCCTCAACAGCCATATTGCTGTACGCAATTCTGCGGTCCATGATTCTGACGCTCAAGCGGGGAGGGGTCTCCTGGCGCGGGACGCTTTATCCGCTCGCCGAACTGCGGCGAACCATGGTGCGTTGGCGGTAAGGCTATCTACAATAATGACTTATGGTAGGGGTGGCTTACTTCACGGGCCTGGATTCCTGATCGCGAGAGTTCATGAAAGCGCGCCCTGAGCCCTGGCTGCGCAGGTTGGGGTCGTTGATGGGTGGGCGGCTCTGGGCAGCGTTGAATCCGCGCGCTAGCAGGGGATTGGGCCTGAACTTTGGCGGCCCTCCATTGAACTGGCGTGCATGGCTCAGGATCATTCCGGCGCGTCCGTGCATGGGCTGCACCATGCCGCGGACATTTATGTTCATGTTGCGATATTTCTGTAGTTCGCCGACTTCGTCGTGGTCCTCCCATAGGCTGACGATGGTGAAGCGGCAGGCATCGTCGGGGGTCTGGGGCGTGCAAACGTCGAGGAAGCGGGTCCCGTCGGGAAGTTGAACCACGTCATAGATATAGGCGGTGACGCAGACATCCTTGTTGACGAGCCTGGAGGCCTCGTCGGCGGTGAGGCAGGGCTTTTGCGTCGCAGCGAGGGCGGGCAAGGGGGCGGCGAGCAACAAGATGAGCCAGCGCAAGCAACGCAGGGGCATGGGACAGTTCTCCGGAAGATGGGTGAATGCTAGCGCGAAAACGGCAGTCTGGATGTGCGGCGGCTCACGCTATTCAGGGCTCACAAAGCACTGGCGCTTCGAGGTGAGTGCGGTTAAATGCGCACACTAAGCTGTCCGCGCAGACCGCGCAGTATATGCAAATGTGTTCAGGCAAGCGCGTGACAAATCGTGCAAAACAGCATGATCTAAGCCCGTTCTAGCGCGAAATAGGCGCTTTAAAACGGCGTTTTTGAGCACACAATTGTGGGTGTAAACATTTACAAAGCCATGAAAGCGCCTGCGTTGCATGCAATGCATGCATCTGGGTTGCGAACTTCGAGGATGGCGCGTGTACTCCGCGACCTCAGGGGTTTTGAAACCCCTCGAATACGTGTTCCTGTGTATGCGCGGAGATTGGGAGGCCGCTAGAGAAGACAGAAGGCTGGCCCCCGAGCGACTTACTTAGCTCGAATGCGGATGGATATACAGACATGAATGGATATACAATGAGGAATGTATATCGTGAGGTGCTGGATGAAGGTTGCGAAATGGGGAAACAGTCTTGCGGTGCGGCTGCCAGCCTCTCTGGTGGAAGCGCAGGGAATTGGGGAAGGGGACGAAATTGAGCTTATGCCAAAAGGCAACGGGAAGTTTGAGGTTTCTCCCGACGAGCGGCGCAGACAGGCGCTGGAGGAGATGCGCCGGTTGCGCTTCAAACTCCCTCCTGGTTACAAGTTCGATCGGGACGAAGCGAATGCGCGCGGGCCGTATGAGCCTGTGAATCAAGCGAAGCCGGAAACCGTGGCGGAATGATGAGTGCACAGGTATTTCTCGATACCAATGTATTGATCTATGCGTATGCCGAGAACAGCGCCAAGTTGGATGTGGCCGAACGGCTGGTAAACGAGGGCGGAGTTATCAGTGTCCAGATTCTGAATGAGCTGATGAACGCTCTGCGTCGGAAATTTGGATTTGGCTGGCCGCAAATTCGTAGGATCATCGACAGCGTCTTAATGACCTGCCCCGATCCGCTGCCGCTTACGCTGGGCACGCACCGAACGGCGTCGCGTATTTGCGAGCGTTACGGGTACTCAGTGTATGACGGGCTGATCCTTGCTGCCGCAGTGGAAGCTGGGTGCTCGAAGCTGCTTACAGAGGATTTGCAGCATGGGCAGGTGGTGGAGGGGGTGCGGATTGAGAATCCGTTTCTGGGAGCGGCTACGCCGTGACGTTTGAATTGGGCGCAAGACTGTTGAATCTCGGGTCTCAAAGGCGAGACCTGGAGCATCCGCGTTGCCCAGAAGAACCATATTGTAAGGCAATCCATCCTGGAGTACTTTACATGGATTCATGTAGCAACCAATTGAATATAAATGCCTTAGGCTCTTGACGGGAGTGTATATCTCCCCCAAAATAGAGCAGGAGGATGGTTACTATGTTATTGCGGCTCCCTTCCACTCGTTCAACGGAAACGTATTGGCCTTTCGAACTTCATATTAGGCCCCTCACTTGTCTAATTGCGGATGGCGCAAGATGGCGCAGCGAGGACTGGTTTCCCAGGAGACAACCGATAGCCGACGAAACCGAGCGCCTATTGGAGTTTCTCCGTTATCGAAGGCAGCTTGAGCCGTATCTTGGGAAACTGCGGGGTCACGCCCGCCACCGAGACTCTGCCCTTGCGGAGGTGCGCACTGCCTTTTTCTTATCGCGCAACGGGTTTGAGATCGTCAAATGGGAACCGAAGACAGGTATTGGAGGGCATCTCGGTGAATTCAGCGTCCGATGGAAGGGTGGACCGGCAATCATGGTGGAAGTCAAGGCCCCGGACTGGCAAGGCGATCTTAGCGAATTGGAGCAACGTGGCGAGCGTAAGACCCTTGGCAAGTATGTTGATGGCGAAGCA
>JBEKBA010000234.1:0-3697 GCA_050015635.1 Verrucomicrobiota bacterium | reverse complement strand
GAAGAGAAGAAGGCTCCGGCCGGCGGCGGTCACGGCGGCGGCGGTATGGGAGACATGTACTAAGGACAGCTATGTACTAAGACAGTGCTGTCATCCTGAGCGAAGCCGTTCTTCAGGCGTAGCGACGGATCTCAGTCGAATCAGCTGTCTGGCGTTAGCCTCTAGTAAGGTCAAAGGCCCCGCTCGCAAGAGCGGGGCTTTTTTACTGCGCCAGGATTTTATCTTTGGCAAAATGCAGACGCCATGGAGATACGCTACCAACTGACGCAGAAAGACTTCACCGAATCATTTGCCGCCCACCGGAATAGACGCCCGGGGATCCGGTTGACTTCAGCGATCCGTCTGGACTAATTAAGATTCACGGTAACTATTGCGGGCCTAACTGGACTGGGGGCGTGGCGGAGCCATACACCGATGTGGACGCTGACTCGTATGCGGCACCGAACGGTTACGTAGACACGCAATGCGCCTACCACGACCTTTGTTATTTTGAGTGCAGGTTGCTTGAGCCATGTGATAAACATGAGCGCCGACGTTGCGACAGGGACTGCGACCACCATTTGCTCCACGGAATCTTCACCAACATAAAAGGCGTCATCAGCCCTTGGGGCTGGGTAGTGGGCGGAGGTATAGCGCTCGACTTTTGGCCCCCTGCCGGGAAGAATGGAGGGCCAAAGGGGCATCAGGTTAGCTGCTGCGGCCACTGACCCGGCAGTCGCGCTTTCAAGCCTTCAACCATCGAAGTCTGATTGCGAACCAATCACCGCATCACAGCTTTTAAGTGCATCTTTCGCGGGGGGGCGATAAGCTGAAATGGCCGGAGACAAGATTCTCAGGGTTCTTGATACCGCTTTACTTTTCCTACTTGCTGTTCATGCCCCGATATGCACCGCGAGCTCACGACCCCAAATGCGCGGAGTTGCCGTTTCCCCGGATGGCAAAATCATCGCGGTGACCTGTGCAAGGGGCCGCGCTCGTTTCATCTACAAGATTGATATCGATACGGGCATCGCAACTCGCCTGACTGATGTCAGGACTGGGAAGGAATCAAGCCCGGCATTCTCAGCGGATGGCAAACTCTTCGCGTATTCCTACGTGCCCGATGGTCAACACCAGAGGATCATCGTAATGAACGTCGATGGCTCAAATCCCCATTCCTTGCCAAGTTCGGACACAGCCAATCTTTACTCAACTTTCGCACCAGACAGCGAGAAGATCTACTTTGGCCGATCGCAACCGTTCCCTGCCGATCATTTATGGGACATTTTCTCGGTAAGGGTCGACGGGAGCAATCTCACGCAATTGACGCGGGAAGGGTTTTATCAAATTTCCGCGCCATCCCCGTCACCAGATGGAAGGAGCATGGTGATTGCGACGCAGGGACTTGACACAACGCAACAGATTGTTGTCTATTCGCTTGAGCATCCGGAGAAACCAAGCCAGGTGCTTCATCCTCGCGTCCCAAACGAAGCCAGCCCAGGGCCAATATTCGGTTATCCCAACTACATGCCAGATGGAAAGCACATCCTTTTTCTGGCTGCTAGCAACCGTAGGTTAGGGTACAGCTATGACGTTTATCGACTCGATCTAGAAGCCGGTGGGCTGGAACAATTGACAAAGGGCAACGGCTTTGCCAGCGATCTCAAGATCTTTGCCGACGGAAAGACTGCACTATTTCTGAGGTGGCACTCAGACTGGCATGGAACCCCGGTCAGGAGCGAGCTTTATCTGCTCGATCTCCAAACGCACAAACTCACACCGTTTAAGATTACTGGATTGGAGTGACCCTGAGAACTTGGGGACAGGAAGCTGTGAAGAAATAGGTTTTTGGCTGATGGCGGGTGGCCCACACAACGCGGTTTTCGTTGTGTGGGAATCGATGCTGCCGATGCGACTGGTTCTTGCGTTCAGGTGTCCCTCCGGGACACCGTTGTTTCTTTTGTCCAGCGTTCCCGCCAGTGAACTGGCGGGCTATTTTCGGTGGTCCCTGCGGGACCGGCGTTGCGGGCCGCTCCTCTCCACGATCAGAGTCTCATCACGAATCTGGCAATTGTTTGCGGTCGTTATCGATGGGGCGAATGTTTGCTCGACACGGTATCGGTCCCGGAGGGACCACTGATAATAGCCCGGCGTTTCCAACGCCGGGCAGCCTGCGCGGAAATGGCACCGCGTCCCGGAGGGACGCCTGAACCGTCGCCACGACCTACCCCCACACATATTGCGGGTCGTATTCGACGCCGTGTTTCTGCAGGAATGCCAGGAACTCCTCCTCGAAGCTCCGTTTGCGATGGTGTTCTGCCTGGGACTGGATGTAAGCAATGGTGTGGTCCTTCTGCGAAATTCCGACAGTGAATGCGCCGTAACCTTCCTGCCATGCGAAGTCGCACCCATATTTTTCGTTCCTCTGTTTTTCGTTCATCCATCGCGAGGACGCGCCCTTCACTAACTGCACGGCCTTTGCAACCGGCATGGTTGCGGGCAACGACAACAAAATGTGTACGTGATTTTCAGTGCCGCCGACGATGAGCGCCTTAAATCCGTTTTTCCGCGCGATACCTCCGAGAAAAGACCAGAGTTCTGGTTGCATCTCCGGCGAGATTAAGTTCTGGCGCAGCTTGGTGGAAAAAACGCAATGAACGAGATCCGAAATATAGGTATGGGACAAGACCGTTCTCCGCAGACCGTTGATCGCTTACAGCCTACGCGGAATTGAATGGCGAGGCTACGACCATCGTCGTCGCAGAAACCCGCGAGTTCCGGATCGGGAAATGAATGCGGCGGGCGTCGTGGCGTTTCAGGTGTCCCTCTGGGATACGGTTGATTCGCGCCCGAGCGTTCCCGCCAGTGGAACTGGCGGGCTATTTTCGGTGGTCCCTCCGGGACCGGTCGCGGGTGGCCGATCCTTTCGCGCGGGTGGCCGACTTTTCGCGGCTGTCAAGAGGCGGGGGTCCGAGCCGCAAACATCAAGGGAATCTCGCGACGATTCTCCAAAACAGAAACGGCCTCAAAGATTGAGCCCGTTTCGATGGTTCGCACCCCGTCAAGGTCATCCCTATGATCGCGCCGTCCGGATACTGAATCAAGACTTTTTCAAGATAGAAGCGTGCCCCATGCCGAACAATTTGCGAAAGTCCAGAAAAGGTCAGCCGTAAACCCCACCGGAACAAGCCCTTAGCTGTACATACAAAACTGCCAGCACAAAATGTTCCTTCAGGAACACTTCTCCACTTTGCAGCCGGGTGGCGCACACAACGCGGTTTTCGTTGTGCGGGGATCGATGCTGCAAACACCTGGGAGTTGGCCGTCCCATCGTTTAGCGCGGTTCAGTGGCAGTATCCCGCGAGGTCAAAGGCGGCGCTTCAGGCTGCATCATGCCCACCATTCGAAAACCGCGAAGGGTGGGGCACCCTCACTTTTTTCGGTGCTAGCTTGAATCAAAGGCCCCGCTCTTCCGAGCGGGTGGCGGACAGGAGTGTCCGCCCTACACGGGCATGACTCAAACTCCGAATCTTTCTGCGGCGCGGGCTTTTGCTTTGGCTGCTTCTTCCTCGCGGTTCTTTGGCGGCGCGGTGGTTTCGAGGGAATGCAGAAGGCGCATCGAGACGTTGGCTACTTCGCCTACGGCGACCAGGAACGCCTCTTCGTTTCCCTTTGACGGTTTGTTGAAGCCGGTGATTTTTCTGACGAACTGCAGCGA
>JBEKBA010000233.1:0-3150 GCA_050015635.1 Verrucomicrobiota bacterium | reverse complement strand
AAAGTAGCGCTGGTCGTCGACGATTCGATGCTGATCCGCTACACTGTCTGCCGCTCGCTGGAAGAGCGCGGGTTCGCCGTTGAATCGGCAACCAACGGTGTGGAGGCGCTGCAGATTTTAGAACGCGTTCGGCCTGATGTAATCGTTACCGACATGCAGATGCCAAAAATGTCGGGCAGCGAACTAATCACTCATTTGAAGAAGAATTCGGAGACCGCCAGCATTCCGATCATTATCGTTGCGGGGCGCGCCAGCGGTTTCGATGAGAAAGAAAAGCGTGCCAACTTCGCAATCTACAAAGATATCGATATTCAGAGTCAGCTCAATAAGGCGCTGGACTCGATCATGGAGAAGAGTCAGGCTCGAGGTGCGAGCAAGTAGTCAGCTGTGGGTTTCTCTGCTTTTCATCTGAAAATTAGGCGCCAGTCCGGCATGCCCTTCTGCCGGCCGATTCCGACCTCTCCTCTCAGTCCATTAACAACACCACCCAATAGACGCCGGTAGGATATTTTTCCGTGCGCGCGTAGCAGGCACCGACCGAGAAGCTGCGCAGATTGTGGCTGGACAGGGCCTCGCCTGCGCTACCTGGCAATGTTTCTGGATGTAAGGTGGTATATGCCAGGACAGTGTAGCGTTGCGCGAGCTGATTAACTGGAGGGGTGCCGAGTTTGTCCGCTTGGGCCATGGAGCAAGCGGCGTCATCTGCATTTGCCAAATCGCGAGCTGGAAGCCCAGGTTGGTGTGCCGTTTGTCTTGCCTGTGCTACGGCGAGCACGATCTTTGCCTTGACCTCGATTACGGAATAGTTGGGGAGGGCCCTGCCGAAATCCTGCACGATATAGAGGCGGTCACCGCTGCGAATCACACCTAGGCCGACTAAGTTATACGCAGGGTTGAGCAGGTTCGCACGATGGGGAGGGGAAAGCATTAAATGTTGCTGGGCTCCAGCAGCATCGTAGTCAAGCGCAACGTTTTCCGCTTCCTGGTCGAGTTGCGCGCGAGTAGAAGCCGCCAAGCGCTCGGCGAGAGAGGGCTCACTCGCAAACCGATGTGAAAGCTGGCGCGCGGCGAACATCGCTTCGGCGTGCGTGCGAGCTGCCTGGGTAAGCCCAGAATCGAGCGTTAAACTGGGCGCTCCAGCTTCCGCTCTGGCTTGATTTGCCAGCTCCAGTAGCTGGCCTTCGGTTTGGGAATCATACTCAATGAATGGAATGTCCGGAACCGAGGCCGAAGCTGGTTTTAGGGTGGCCTGTGAGCGGGACTTGTCGTCCGATCCGCCGCCGGAGAAGGCCAGGACTCGCTTCGAGAGCGGAGCCGGAGCTGCGCTCACCACAAGTAGCAACAGCAGTACAGCTCTTGCACGGCCGATTTTTAACGCCTCTAGCATTCGCTCTTGTCTACTCAATTCGACTTGCGGGGAGGGCGCGAACACAGGCTCAGATTTGCCGCTGGTGCTACGCTAGAGGGTCGAATTCCGCAGGAGAAGTTACCTTCGCTATGGAACTTGCAGTCAGTGGGGTCATTGGCCTGTTGTTTGGCAGCGTGATTGCTTGGCTCGGGTTGCGCTCGCGTACTGCGGGATTGAGCGCCCGGTTGACGTTCACGGAAAAGGAATTAGCGGCTGAAAAGGCTCGACTGGCAAGGCTTCAGCAGGATTCCACGGAGCTTCTAATCGGCAAAGCGCGGGCGGAATCCGCGCTGCAAGCGGAACGAAAGACCAGCACCGAAAAGATCGAGCTAGTCACGCGCGCCAGCGAAGAATTGCGGAATGCGTTCAAAGCTATGGCTTCGGACGCATTGAAGAGCAATAATTCGTCCTTTCTGGTAATCGCCCAGGAAACTCTGAAGCGCTTTCAAAGCGAAGCCCGCGGCGATCTGGAAGCGCGGCAAAAGGCTGTAGCGGATATGGTCGCGCCGGTGCGCGACTCGCTCAGCAAAGTTGACGAAAAAATTCAGCAGATGGAAGTGGCGCGGGGCGATGCTTATGGCGAGTTGCGCGCCCAGGTGCAATCGCTGATTAGCACGCAGAAAGAATTGCAATCGGAGACCGGCAATCTGGTGCGGGCGCTGCGCACGCCGAATGTCCGCGGACGCTGGGGGGAGATTCAGTTGCGGCGCGTGGTCGAAATCGCGGGCATGCTTTCCTATTGCGATTTCAGCGAGCAAGAATCCGTCAGTACCGAGACCGGCAGGCTGCGGCCTGACCTGGTGGTGAAGTTGCCCGGAGGCAAGCATGTAGTGGTGGACGCAAAGACGCCGCTGCAGGCTTTCCTTGACGCTTTTGAAACCACCGATGAGGAAACACGGCGCGCTTGCCTGGCGAATCATGCGCGGCAAGTTCGCGACCACATGAATACTCTCAGCGGCAAGAAATACTGGGAGCAGTTTGAAGCCACGCCCGAATTCGTGGTGATGTTTCTGCCGGGAGAGACGTTCTTCAGCGCCGCGCTGGAGCAGGATTCCGGACTGATCGAGCACGGAGTTCTGAACCGCGTGATCCCTGCCTCTCCGACTACGCTGATCGCTTTGCTCAAAGCCATCAATTACGGGTGGAATCAGGAGAAACTGGCGCGCAACGCCAAGCAAATCAGCGATCTCGGCAAGGAACTTCACGATCGACTTCGGAACCTGGCCCAACACATTTCTTCCGTCGGCACCGGGCTCGACCGCGCGGTAGAGTGCTACAACAAGGCCGTGGGCTCCCTCGAAAGCCGGGTGCTGGTTTCGGCGCGCAAGTTTGCCGAGCTGGGCGCGTCCGTTGCGGAAGACATTCCTGAACTTGCGCCTATCGAGACTACGGCGCGAGCGCTGTCGTTCGACTGGGATGAAGCGGAGACTTCGTCCGGCGGAGAGACTGAGCGGAAAGCTGGTTGAGTAGGCAGAATGCACTTTTCGCTTTCAGCTCGTGGGCACCGATCATAGTGTCAGGAATGTGCCCGGTCTGTTTTGTCAGGGATGCGCCCGGTCTGTACCCCTCGCTCGCCCCACCCCCTACCCCTCTATTTATTAAATTCCTTAGAATCATCAAGTTGGCGAAAAAATGTCGCCAAATACCGTAGTTTAAAAGAGTTAGAAGTTAAATTCCTCGAATCAACAAGTTGCGAGCCGATTTTGCACTTGGTTGGCGCGCTCTCATTTATTGGCGTTCTC
>JBEKBA010000232.1:0-2616 GCA_050015635.1 Verrucomicrobiota bacterium | reverse complement strand
AAAGCGGCAGTGACGACGACATGGCCCTGCTCTTTGTCGCCCTCGGGCGCGCCGCCGGACTCAAGGTCTGGCCGATGGAAGTAGTCGACCGCAGCAGAGCCTTCTTCGATCCGCGCTACCTTTACGCAGGCCAGCTGGACGACTACATTGCGGTTCTCGAGCTCGATGGAAAAGATGTGTTCCTTGATCCGGGACAGAAAATGTGCCCGTTTGGCATTATGAGTTGGAAGCACACCATCGCCTCCGGTTTCCGGCTTTCAGACAAGGGCGCCACCCTCGCCACAACACCTCAGAGCACGTACAAGACTGCGGTCTTGCACCGCGGAGCGGATCTGACCGTCACCGCTGAGGGCAATTTGGAAGGAACCATCCGCTATGTGATGACCGGCCCTGAGGCCCTCCATTGGCGCCAGGTCGCACTTCAAAATGACGAGGAAGAAGTGAAGAAGCAGTTCAACGAATCCATCCGCGGCGAAATGCCCGATGGCGTTGAAGTCGACTTCGATCACTTCCTCGCCCTGGACGACTACGAATCAAACCTCATGGCCATCGTCAAGGTCACCGGCATCATCGCTACTGCTACGGGCAAGCACTTCTTCCTGCCCGGCCTGTTCTTTGAATCTCACGCCACGCACCCTTTCGTCGCACAGGACAAGCGCTCCGTGCCCGTCGATGTGCACTACGCCAGCATGGAAATGGATGAAGTCGTCTACCATCTTCCCGCTGGATTTACCGTCGAGAGCGCTCCGCAGACCACTGCACTCACCTGGCCCGATCACGCCATGCTCAAAATCGGTTCCGCAACAAAGGGCAACGATGTCACGGTGGTACGCAACTTCGCCCATAACTACGCCATCCTCGATTCAAAGGAATACGCCGATCTGCACGACTACTACCAGAAGATCGCCCTCGCTGATCAACAACCGCTCGTCCTCACGCGCGCTTCCGCAGCAAAAGGAAACTGATCATGAGCAAGCCGCTCGCCCCAACCTTTCGGCCCTGCCTTATTTCGTTTGCCGCTTTGCTTTTCGTTGCCGCCCTACCCCTTCATGCCGATTGGTTCGGCAAGGATAAGCAGATCCCCGATTGGGGCCTCGAAGCCGCCAAAACCAAAACCCCGGATTACGCCAAAGATTCGCCCGCCGTCATTCTCTTCGACGAGTACGTCGAGACCGTCGACGGGCAGGGCCGCGCCGTGGAACGAGAGCGCGAGGCCATCCGCATCCTGAAACCCCAGGGTCGAGGCAATACCTGCGAGGTCAACTACGACGTAGACGAGAAGGTAAACTACTTTCGCGTGTGGACCATTGCCGCCGACGAGAAGCAGTACCCCGCCAAAGAAACTGACTTCGTCGAACAGGGGGACACCGATGTCCCCATCATGCTCTCCACGCGCAAATATCGCGTTGCGCACCCACCGGCGGCCGATGTCGGCGCTACCATCCTTTGCGAATCAGAAGAGCTGCTTGAATCCTATAGTCAGGAAAAAATCTGGCAGGTCCAGAGCGGCATTCCTATAGTCTTCCAGGCTCTCGAGGTCGATCTCCCCGCCGGCCGTGCCCACACCGAGTCCTGGCATGGTCACGAGCCCGTAAAGCCCGTTGAAATCGCTCCCAACCACTGGCGCTGGGAACTCAAGGATATGCCCGCGCTCATTCTTCGGGATGTTCCCTCCGGACCTGAGTGGCTGGCCCTCGCCGCGCGCGTGTCCATCCAATGGGGCGACGCCGCTGTCGACGGCAAAGACAATCAGTGGCGCGCCCTCGGCAAGTGGGTCACCACGCTTGAATCCGATCGTCCCAATCCTTCTCCTGAAATCACCGCCCAGGTTCAGTCCCTCATTGCCGGCGCACCCGACTTCTACACCAGGCTCAGCCGCATCACCGATTCCATCCAGAAAAACATCCGCTACTTCATCGTGGCGCGAGGCATTGGCGGATTGCAAGCCAATCACGCCGCTGACATCTATCGCAACAAATACGGCGACTGCAAAGACAAGACCACCTTGCTCATCTCCATGCTCCAGGTCGCCGGCATCCATGCCTTCTACGTGCCCGTCGACGACCGCCGCGGCATCATCGATCCCGACTTTCCCTCCCTCATCGGCAACCACATGATCACCGCAATCGAGATTCCAGCGGACGTGCAGGACCCGCGCCTGCAGGCCATCGTTAAAGCCAAAGACGGCAAGCGCTATCTCATCTTCGATCCCACCAACGAACGCATTCCCGTGGGTAATCTCCCTTCCTATGAACAGGGCACCTACGCCATTCTTGCCGCCGGTGATTCCAGCCAGATCATCGCTCTCCCCGTGCTTCCGCCTGAAGCCAATCCCAATGAACGCAAAGGCTCCTTTACTCTCGCGGCGGATGGCACCCTGACCGGCTCTGTAGACGCGATTCGCTCGGGCAGCGGTGGCGGCGAGTTGCGCAATATCCTGAAAATGGCCGACGAGAAGGAGCGCCGTGAGGGCTTTGAAACGGCGGTGGCCTCCGACGTGCCCGGCGCCGCTCTCGACTCGCTTCAATTTGTCCAGCCCAGCGAACTCGACAAGCCGATTGAGGTCCACTACAAGCTGACCGCCGCGCACTACGCTCACCAGGCCGGCACGCTCCT
>JBEKBA010000231.1:0-2546 GCA_050015635.1 Verrucomicrobiota bacterium | reverse complement strand
CGCTAGAAGATGGAGGATGTCGGCGTTAGAGGCAAGCACCGCGTCGGAAGGGGCGGATATATTTTCCATGCCGGGCGGTACTGCATGCGGCCAGCCATATCGGAATAATCCTATTACTTATCCAGATAATCATTAAAATCATCGTTAAGTAACCGTAATAATCGGGTGTAAAAATCTTTTATACCTATATAGTGTTACGCCGCTCACCCATTGTGGCTTTTGGCGCAGTCGTGATCAGGTCTTGGGCGACAGACAGTACAATGGCGCTACCGCGCCGGACCCGTCGACGCGAGAGTAATCGAGCCGTTTTGCCTCGATACTGCGATCTGTTCGGGTCGAATAATGCCCTTTCATTCCCCGGCTCAAATCCTTACAGACTCGCTATCGCGGAACTTTTCGGGCGGCATTCGATCGAATGCCCGTCCCGGCAGAACGACTGCAGGCCACACGCCGACCGTTCCACGGATAAGCCGGGGAAATGGTCAATGTTTTATCGGCTGCCGTTAGCTACTTATAGGATGTCTCGAACTGATGCAGTTCGCCTTCGTTCAGATCGGATACCACCCACCAAGTCATCCCGCCCTTGTCCCGGTGAATCACATGATAGCCGTTGCGGCTAAACTCCAGGGCGCCGCCAGCCGCCGTCGAGGGCCAGGTAAACACATTAATAGTGTGTTGCCGCCGCTTGTAGACCAGGGCAGCCACTGCATGGCCGCCAACATAATCGATCCGGCCGCCAATCAAGGGAAAGCCTTGTGCGGAAAGGTCCTGGACATCCGGCGAGAAGTCCAGTTTGCCATTGAACCAGGGTTTCACTGTATGCTGGTCGGACGAGGGCACATCCAATAGATGTGACCCCATCAACGACCGTAAATGGTCTGAAATCACGTCTTGCGCAATAAGATCTTCGCCGGAACTGCGCGTTCGAACGAGCGCGATGTTCCACGCAGCCGAAACCGCCAGCAGGATTGTGGCGGCAATCGCCAACCAGCGCCAGGGCGTCATGGCCTTGCGTTTGGCCCGGCGCACCGAGACCCGGATGCGCTCCCGAAGACCAGCCGAGGCCCGGTAATAGGGCGCCTGGACCCGAATGCGGGTGCGCAAATCGAGAAGTCGTGCATGCGCCTCCGTACAGGAGCTGCAACTCGCCAGGTGCTCCACTATCTGGGCCTTTAGATCTGCATCCAACTCATCATCGAGGTATGAATCGAGCAGCAGAAGTGCCGAGTCACAGGTCATTTGGAGCGGTCCTTCGTCCGCGATTGCAGACATTCGTGCAGTCGCCGGCGTGCGCGCGAGAGCCGGGACATGACCGTGCCGATCGGCGCGCTACAGGCCTCCGCGATATCGCGGTAAGACATCTCTTCCATCTCCCGCATCACCACTACCTCTCGAAACTCCGATGGCAGTAATTCCAGGCAATTATGCAATTCCGCGAACCTGGCGTCGTGGACTAACTGAGTTTCGACGGTCCCCTCGGCCAGGGAGGATGTGTGGACCTCTTCGTCGAAGGTCACTTGGCTTGACGGTTTGTTCCGGCCGAGCCATGTCAATGCGGTATTGCGAACTACCGCCAGGAGCCAGGCTCGCCCGTCGCCGCCCCGAAAACCGTCGAAAAACCGGAAAGCCCGCAGGTAGGCTTCTTGTACCACGTCTTCTGCATCATCCGGGTTCCGCGTCAGCCAGCGCGCCAGGTTATGAGCGGCATCTAAGTGCGGAAGCATCGTCTGCTCGAAGAGAGACAGCTTCGAATCGGGCCCAATCAAACCAGCTCCTCGACTTGCCTGGCCTGCGATTGGGGAGGCGTAGCCGTAACGGGAAACGGTCGGAGTCCAGGCTGCCAGGTCATCTGTCGATATATGGTACTCTGCCGCGCCTCTGGTATTGGGGGCCATGCCCGTCACATCCACTGAATACCGCCCGCGCCGGCGGTTTATTCCCACGATCAATTTACACGTGGAAACCAGCAGCCTGGGAATAATCCAGGTCCCGCACAGGTACCTGCAACAGAAGCGGCACAACTTCATCGAAAAGAGGCAATGATGTCTAAGATCATTCGGCACGACCACAACAACGACGGAATTGATCGCAGGGGGTTTCTCGAATGCATGGCTTGGGCTGGAACGGGTGTCGTATGGTCCATTGGCAGCGGCGTTGCAAGCTCGCGCGCATTCGGCAGGCCGGCACATCCTGGCGAAACCAAGGGGAAGATGACCTTCGTGCAAATCAGCGATAGCCACATAGGGTTTAACAAACCGGCGAATCCGGACGTGGTGGGCACGCTGCAAGCCACCGTGGAAAAGATCAATGCCCTGCCACGCGAGCCGGAATTCATAATCCACACAGGCGACCTCAGCCACATGTCCAAGGCTGCGGAATTCGACATGCTGGACCAGGTACTACGGTCGGCCAAAACAAGCCAGGTTTTCTATGTGCCCGGCGAGCATGACACCTCCGTGGACGATGGCAAGCAGTACCTGGAACGCTATGGCAAAGGCACGCAGGGCAATGGATGGTATAGCTTCGATCACAAAGGCGTGCATTTC
>JBEKBA010000230.1:0-2526 GCA_050015635.1 Verrucomicrobiota bacterium | reverse complement strand
GGATCATGGATCTCCGGTTTTTTCATTATCGTGACCGATGCCTGGATGCAGCATCCGGTAGGCTACGCCAGGGCTGCCGACGGATCGGCGCAGCTCGCCAGCTTCTGGGCTCTGCTGTTGAATCCCTGGGCGTGGTGGCAGTACGCGCACAACATGAGCGGAGCGGTTATTACCGGAGCGATCGTCATGGCATCCATCGGCGCGTTCTATCTGTTGTGGGGAAAGTTTGAAGAGTACGGCCGCATCTTCGTGAAGGTCGGAGTCGTAGTCGGACTCATCTTCAGCGTGTTGCAGTTATTCCCGACCGGCGACGGCCAGGGACGAATGATCGCGCGCTACCAGCCCCCGACTCTCTCCGCGATGGAAGCGCTCTTCGCCACCCAGCCGGGAGCGCCGCTCGTGATTCTGGGCCAGCCGAACGTGGCGGCAAAGAAAATTGATAATCCGCTGGTGGTACCGAATGCTCTCAGCTTTCTGACTTACCGCGCTTGGACGGCGCAAGTGCGCGGACTGGATGCATTTCCCGAGAGCGAATGGCCGGAGAATGTCGCGCTGCTCTACTACAGCTATCACATCATGGTCGGGCTGGGAACGATTTTCATCGCCATCATGCTGGTGGCGGCGTTCCTGGCATGGCGCGGCAAACTTTTCTCATCCCGCTGGATGTTGTGGATTCTGATGTTGAGCCTGCCCTTTCCCTACATCGCGAATACCGCTGGCTGGATGACTGCAGAACTGGGTCGGCAGCCCTGGCTGGTCTACGGATTAATGCACACGGCGGAGGGATACTCGAAAACGGTGTCGGCGGGAAACGGGATGTTCACGCTGCTGGGTTTTTTGGGGATGTACACGGTCCTGGGAATTTTCTTCCTGTTCCTGGTGCGCCGCGAAATCGAACATGGGCCGGTGGCTGAGGCAAGTTGGGGCCACTAGAAACCCGCGGGAGAAGAGCGGGAGGGGAGAAGAGCGGGAGAAGAACGGGAGAAGAACGGGAGAAGAGACGTGGAAGAGCGGCGCTTTAGCGCCGCGTAAAGGCTGTTCGCAAAGAGGGCTTTAGCCCCTGAGTCGAGGATTGAAATGGAAACACTGTGGTTCATGATCGTTGCCGTGATGGTCGCGGCCTACGTGGTGCTCGACGGATTCGACTTGGGCGCCGGAGTTATCTACCTGAGCGCCGCCCGCACCCCCGACGAACGGCGGAAAATCCTGCGCGCGATCGGGCCGGTCTGGGACGGCAACGAAGTTTGGCTCGTGGCGGCCGGCGGAACTCTCTATTTCGCTTTCCCGCTGCTCTACGCCTCCAGCTTCAGCGGCTTCTATCTTCCTCTGATGATGGTGCTCTGGCTGCTGATGCTGCGCGGCATCGGCATCGAGTTTCGCGCACACATGGAGAATCCGGTCTGGCAGGGATTCTTTGACGTAATTTTCTGCGTTTCCAGCGCGCTGCTGGCCATCTTCTTCGGCGCTGCTCTGGGCAACGTAGTACGTGGCGTGCCTCTGGGCCTGGACGGCTATTTCTTCGAGCCTCTCTGGACCAACTTCCGCGTGCAGTCCAATGCCGGCATCCTGGACTGGTACACCGTGCTAACCGGTGTAATCGCGCTGGTTACGCTCACCGCTCATGGATCGCTGTATATCGCCGTAAAAACCGACGGCGATCTGAATCGCCGCGCGCGCACCGTGGTTCTGCGGGCCTGGCCTCTGCAACTGCTACTGACGATCCTCGGTCTGGTGGCAACCGTCTACATTCGCCCCGGAGTTCTGGACAATTACAAGCAGCATGCCATCGGATTTCTCATCCCCGCGTTCGTATTCGGCAGTCTGGCCGTTATGTTCTACGCGATCCCCAAGGGAGCGGATGTGGTGCCAGATCCCAAGAAAGAAAAAATTGCCTTTGTAGCATCGGCGCTCTACATCGTGGGCATGCTGGTAGGCGCAGCGTTCGCGCTCTATCCGGTAGTGCTGCCGTCGAGCAGCGACCCCGCCCGCAACCTGACCATTTACAACACCGCCGCGGCCCACCACGGATTGACCGTCGGGATTACCTGGTGGATTCTGGGAATGATTCTGGCATCGGGCTACTTCGTATTCCTGTTCCGCATGTTCAAGGGCAAAGTTCGGCTGGACGGGGAAGGGTATTGACCCCTGAAACTCGTGCGCTAGCTCTCGCGACATATCGCCACGTCAGAGCGACTAGGATCAGGGCAGCCTGGCGTGAATGCCGAGATTTTCGGCGACCCACCGGAGTCGCTTATCTCTCGTCCAGAGAAGTGTCGGCGAATCGATAAATACAGAGGCGATCAAGTGTGCATCGGTCAGACCGATGCCCATGCTGTACAGCCGGCGAGACTCAATCATGAGCCGCATTTCACTCAATCGTGCTACCCGCACTTGCGGCAAGAGGTCCAGCAGTGCAAGCGTCTTGGCGCGTTCCTTCAGGGAGCCTAAAGCAAGCTCCGCGATGATGAAGGGATGGATGACAATCTGCCCTTGATCAAGATGTCTGCGCAATTCTTTGTTGCCCGA
>JBEKBA010000229.1:0-3029 GCA_050015635.1 Verrucomicrobiota bacterium | reverse complement strand
GCGTTGCTAACTTCGGTAGGATTCCCACTTTGCAACCCCTTCATGATCAAGTCTTCGCCCTGAACCGATACACTAGTCCCCCCCAAATATCCGAAAAAAAAATACGCACAGAACAAGGTCGATTTCATTTCTACCTCTGACTCACAACTCGTATTGCATTTTGGATACGGCGGTGGAAACATGCAAGATAATTTTTCGGCGAAGGCCACCGGAATGCGAGTTCGGCGCCCTGCGCCCGTTTGTCTTGCTTCAACCTCGAGTGATGGCTTTTAATGCAATCTAGCGCGACGAAAGTTACAGTATTTTCATTTGCTGTCTTCCATCCCGTCGGTACGATCAGCACGGGATGCGAGCGGGCACATGGCATCTTGGATTTGGCTTCGCATTCGTGGTCATGCTTCTTGTTTCTGTTATCGGCATCGCCTATGCGGCTTGGATATGGATTGGTAAGCAGCCCGTCGGTTGGACCTTACAAAGCGCCCAGGGTCGAATTGCCGCGAATTCACTACAAAATCCCCAGATACCGGTCAAAGTCACAACTGCGCGTAGCCGTTCGGCCAACGACATCTCCCGGCCGGTGAATTGATCTGGCAACATGGGCACACCCGGAGGTGCTCATGGAAGTGGCCAGTGGCAAGGCGGATGCGTGGCGGCGGCGCATCGACGATCAGCGAGCCAGCGGGCAATCGGTGCGGGCATGGTGCTCGGCCAATGACGTCCGCGAACATTCCTTTTACTTTTGGCGGCGGAGGCTGAACGGGCCAGGTGACGCCCCGCCTTTGCCGCCGGGGTTGGCGCGAGTCCGGGTCATTGATGATCCGCCGCCCGCCGAGGGGGTTCGATTGCGTCTGCCGGGTGAGCGTGAATTGATTTTTCCGGCGTCGATGTCGCTTGAGCAGGTGGCGGATTTGATCGTTGCCTTGGGGACGAGGGCATGATCCGTTCGACTTCGCTCGCCGCGGGCGTGCACATTTGGTTGGCGACGGCGGCGGTGGATGGCCGCAAGGGATTCGATACGCTGTGCGCGATCGTGCGACAGTCTCTGGGCCGCGATCCTCTATGCGGGGACTTGTTCGTCTTCCGCAATCGCTCGATGGCGCGGGTAAAAATACTTTTCTGGGATTCCAACGGACTGGTTCTATATGCCAAGAGATTGGAGAAGGGAACATTCCGCTGGCCGGAGACGGGCGAAAGTTCCATCGCGCTCAGCGGCAAGCAACTCATGGAACTGCTGGCGGGACGGGCAGTGGAATCGCCGGCATAAAAATAATTGCAACCTTTTACCGGACAGGACGTATCTTCTCTTGTCGTCATGGATGATGCAGCCCTCCTCCAGCTTCCCGATGATCCGGCAACACTGCGAAGCATCATTCTCGCCGAACGCGCTCAATGCACCGTGGCGTTGAAAGAGCGCGACACGGTCATCGCCCAACGCGATGAATCGATCCAACTCCTGAGCCAGGACAATCTGCTCCTGCGTCATCGCCTGGCAGCGCTGCTGCGAAGCAGCTACGGCCCGCGAGCCGAACGCTTCGATCCCCGACAACTTCTGCTCTTTGGCCTGCTCGTGCCCAGGATTGAATCTCCGGCTCCGGCTTCAACCTCCCGATCCAAACCTGCAAACCGCTCCAAGCATGGCCGCCAGAAGCTTCCCGGTCATCTGCCGCGTCTGCCCATCGAACATGACCTGAGCGAATCGGAAAAGAATTGTCCCTGCTGCGGCGAGCAGCGGGAGCGGATCGGCCAGGAGAAAAACGAACAGTTGGAGCACCTTCCCTCGAACTTCGTGGTCCTGGAGCACATCCGCCCTAAGTACGCCTGCCCGCACTGCAATTCGGGCCATTGCCAAAAGTGCGATGGCAACGCCCACATCGAATCAGCCGACAAACCCCAGCAGCCGATTGAAAAGGGAATGGCCGGCCCGGGGCTCCTGGCTTATGTAGCCACCAGCAAACTGGCGGATCACCTGCCGCTGTACCGGCTCGAACAAATCTTTTCCCGCCAGCAGGTGCACATCAATCGCAGCACGCTGAGTGGCTGGATGACGGCGGCGGCGCGGGTGGTCGAGCCGTTGTACAAACTCATGTGCGATCGGGTCCGTCAGAGCGAAGTCCTGCATACGGACGACACGACGGTGCCGATCCAGCACGAGGGACATTGCCGGCAGGGACGATTGTGGACCTATGTCGGGGAGGAGCACCATCCTTATATTGTCTACGACTTCACGCCGACGCGCTCGGGCCAGGGGCCACTGGGATGGCTGGGGCAGTGGAAGGGCTTTTTACAGGCCGACGCCTATGCCGGGTACGACAAGTTGTACGCGCGGGGGGATGTCACCGAAGTGGCCTGCTGGGCACACGCCCGGCGGAAGTTCTTCGACGCTCGGGAGTCGGACCCGGCGCGATCCCTTTGGATGCTGGAGATGATCCGCCGGTTGTACGCGGTGGAAGCGGAAGGCAAAGCCTCCGCAGCGGAAGGCAAAGCCTCCGCAGCGGAAGCCGCAGGCCGCGCGCCACCCGAGCGTCTGGCCCATAGGCAATCGCAGTCGGCGCCGATCCTGGAGCAAATCCGCTTGTGGCTGACCGAGCAACAGGCCCAAGTCCTGCCCAGAAGTCCCATCGCCGGGGCCATCGGCTACGCCCTGAACCAGTGGCCGGCCTTGATGGTCTACACCACCGATTCGCGTCTCAGCCCAGACAACAACGTGGCGGAACGCGCCCTTCGGCGGGTCGCAGTCGGAAGAAAAAATTGGCTGTTCGCCGGGCACGACGAATCGGCCCAGGGCCAAGC
Organism: Verrucomicrobiota bacterium; assembly: GCA_050015635.1. Classification (GTDB taxonomy): domain Bacteria; phylum Verrucomicrobiota; class Verrucomicrobiia; order Limisphaerales; family UBA11358; genus UBA11358. The sequence goes on along the minus strand of JBEKBA010000229.1, from coordinate 239 downwards.
CGTGCTCTGGTCCTTGATCGCCAGCGCCCAGCGGCACGAGTTGGATGTGCAGTTGTACCTGCGGAGCGTGTTGGCGTATCTCCCCGCCATCCGCGATTCGGCGGAACAATTACAAAACTACCTGCCGGACGCATGGAGGCGGTATCTTATGGCCGAGCAGCGAGAGAAGCTTAATGCCCATCACGCCAAATTGCTCGCCGCGGTCAGAAGCTGACCAATGCGGTTTGCCGACCGCTTAC
>JBEKBA010000228.1:0-2566 GCA_050015635.1 Verrucomicrobiota bacterium | reverse complement strand
CAAGCACCGCAAATGCCCCCCCAGCAAACGCGACAAGCGTGACCGTCACGCCAAGGACAAGCAACGTCGGCGCCATCTTCACGCCAAAGATTACCGACATGAACACGCCGATGGCATTCAGCCCCAGCCCGCTCAGAATCAATACCAGCGGCACTTTGATCCACGTAAAAAGCAGCTCGGTGGTCTCCCCATAACGAAATCGCACCGCCTCCATCCACGAGACCACCCGCATTCGGCGAAACCGGTAACCCGTATACACCAGAACCATGATGATGGGGATGATTACTGACCAGTAGAGACACAGTACGATCAACCCCGAAGTGTAAATTTTCCCAGCCGCACCCGTGAAGGTCCAAGCGCTGAAACTGGCGATCCAGGCGGAAACGCCCGTGATCCACCATGGCATTTGACCGCCGCACCGGAAGTAATCCGACGTGTTGCGACTGAGCCGTCGAAAGACCAGGCCGAGCGAAAGCACGAACAGTAGGTAAAATGCAATGATCGCTTCGTCGCACTTAGTGATCATGTTCGCGACTCGGTCTGGAGGTGAGCAAAATGGTCGACCGAGCGTGTGCCGTGCACACCCTGAGCGCTAAGGCCATCCAACGCGTAAAGAGTGCGCATATGTTGCCCTTTGCCGTCTGACAATTTTACCATATCGAAGAGCGTATCGACTGGCTGGCAATCCAAATGGCTGAAGCAAACAGGGTGTCCCGTCGTGAGCGAAATTGGAGGAGGATTGGGGCGGCTAATGTCCTACCCTTCGGGTGAGGGCGTCTTTCAGTAGCGATGTCACCCCGACGTCCATTAACCGCGGCCTCCTCAGTTTAGCCACCGCGCCGAATTCGGGCACATGGCGGCAGCTGTTTGTGCCGTCTTCGCCGCGCCAGCAATCCGATCAGGCCTAACGCGGCCAACCCTAACGATGCCGGCTCCGGCACGCTCGTCAGGTCGGCCATCAGACCGTTGGCCTGGGCGAAGGCGACGATGGCGGGATTGTCGATCGCGGGCGAGCCGAGGTCGGCGCCGTTGGCACCCTTGTTGAAATTCGCGGCCAAGGCCTGGAAATCCTGAACGTCCACGGTGTTCTGATAGAAGAAATCGCCCTTGTCCCAACCGGTGACGCCTTTGTTGAAGTTGGCGGCGAGGATGCCGAAGTCTTGGACATCGACGGTGCCGGCGAGGGTGGCGGCCCCGAGGAGGGTGTATTTAATTTCGATGGTGTTGGAGGAGAGGCCGGCAGGGTTGCCCGGATCTGCGGAATCAGCATACCCCAGGCCGTAGCTGGCGGAATTGGCGGCAGCCGCGGTCGAAATGATCGCCCCGCTGGTCACGCCGGCGCCCGTCCAGCCACTGTTGTAACCCGCGGCGAGCAACGCGATGATCGAGGTGATCGGATCGTTGGACGGTGAGCCATAGCTGATGAGCACGTGGTTGTTGTTCACGTCGAACAACCCCGTGCCGGTAACTGAGAGCGAGGTCATGCTCGCCAAGCCAGTACTGGCGCCCAATTGGAGCAAGCCGCCGGAAACGGTCACGGCTCCATTACCCAGCGCGCCGTTCGCACCCACAACCAGCGTGCCTGCGTTGACGGTGGTGCCGCCGGTGTAGCTGTTGGTGGTCGCCAAGGTCAGGCTACCAGCGCCACTTTTGGTGAGCGAACTGGTTCCGGAGATCGAGCCAGTGCCGCTGATCGTATAATTACCCAGGCTATTGTTGACCACCACCGAGCCCGGGCTCACCGTGGTGTTTAGCGTTACCGAATAGTTCCCACCATTGTTATCGTTGAACGTAACGTTGGAGGTGTCGGAGTACGTGGTGGTGCTGGTGCCGTTGTTCCAATTCGCACTGGTCGTGTTCCACTGGTTGTCCGCGCTGGCGTCGTTCCAGATGAGATTGGGCGGACCAGCGGTGGAAACGACCAGGTCGATGAATCCTGGATCGACGCTTGTGTTCAATGAAAACGAATCGCCGGCCGGGGCGGCGGGAAGAGAGAAATCGCCCAATGGAATCGCATCGACAACCGCGCCGCTGCTCTGATCTCCGATGAGGCGATAATCATCGCCCACCATCGGCGTGCAACGCTGACCGTTCCCGAGCCCAAAACCAGCAGATCGCCGTTGGTGATTTCGCCTGAGCCTGTGCCGAGGTCGAAGTTGAGAGTGCCGAGCGAGGTCGCGGTCAAACCGCCGAGCGTGAGCGTCCCCACGGTTCCAACACCGCCCGGCGCGATGGTGTAGGCCGAGGTTCCACCGTCGATGACATTTCCGGAAATCGCCGCGGTCGCCCCGGAACTTGCGAGGACACCGCCGTTCATGGTGACGTTACCCGTTCCCGTCGCGGATCCGCTGGAATTGGCGATGGTAAGCGTGCCGCTGTTAATGTTGGTGCCGCCGCTGTACGTATTGGTCGAGCCGCCGAGAAGCAAATCTCCCGCGCCGTTCATTGACAGCGAGCCACCTCCGCTGATCGCCCCGTTCAGTGTGAGGGTGACGCCGGAGGTAACCACTTGAACGGCGCCACTCCCGCTCGCAGCCAGGTTGATCGACCTGTTTGAGCCCTCGTC
>JBEKBA010000227.1:0-2680 GCA_050015635.1 Verrucomicrobiota bacterium | reverse complement strand
TCATCGGACAGGCCGGACTCAAGCTGCTCGGGAAAAAGAAATGGCGACGCCACGTCAACGATGTCGTCAAGCAACTTAAGGCCGCGCTGGAGGCGGATTATGTGGTTTTGGGTGGCGGCAATGCGAGGCTGCTCAAGAAACTTCCGCCCGGTAGTCAAATCGGAGACAACGCCAACGCATTTCGCGGCGGCCTCCGTCTTTGGAAAAAATCCCGTCGTCATAGCTCTCAAAGATGAACTCATCGGAAAATTCCGTCGAGCCTGAAACTTTCGGACAAAATTTAAGGGCTGACTCCTTTGTATTCCTAAATCGGATTTATTCGGGATGCCAGCATCTCATATTATCACGGTAGGGTTACACCCCATAAGTTCCCGTTCTTGAAATGAGGGACATTGGACTCAATTCGCAGGTTTCATTATTTCGCAGGAATTGTCCGGTAAGCCGATTTAGCACTGCCGGGAAAAATATGTTTTTCATCCCAACCGCCGCCCAGAGCTTTGATGAGTTGAACGGCAGCGATCAAGCGTTGGCCCGCCAATTGGGCGTTCGCGCGTTCCGCCGTCAAGGAATCACGGCTGGTGTCCACGACTTCTATGTAAGCCACGATGCCGGCGCGATATTGGTCGGTGGCGAATTCGGTGGCGCGCCGCGCATTTTGCACCGCGCGCTCCTGTGCTTCCGATTGGTCGGCGAGATGCCGAATGGCTGACAGGCTGTTTTCAACATCGCCAAAGGCGACGAGCACTTGCTGGCGATAATTTGCCACCGCTTCCTGATAAGCCGCCTTTGACCGGAGGTAATTCGCCTTGTTGCGTCCGCCCGCAAATATCGGCAGTGAAACACTCGGACCAAACGACCATGTGCGGCTTTCCCAATTGAACAGGGTCGAGACATCGGCGCTTAAATAACCGCCGGATCCGGTCAAGGTCACGACCGGGAAAAAGGCGGCTTTGGCGATGCCGATCTTGGCGTTGGCTGAGGCAAGGAGACGTTCGGCTTGCGCCACATCGGGCCGGCGTTCCAACAGATCATCGGGCAGGCCGGCGGGAATTTCCGGCGGCTGCGGATTCCAATTCGTTTCCGTTAGCGCGGGTAGTTTGAACACCGAGGGATTCTGGCCGACGAGAATCGCGATGGCATTTCGCCGCCTTGAAAACGTCCGCTGACGAGCCGCACTTGTTCGTGGCGCAATTCCACCGTGCTGATGACTGTGGCAATCTCCGCATCGAGCGAACGCAGCGAGAAATAATTTTGCGCGACGTCGGAATTCAGCGTGAGCAGCACATTGTAATAATCTGCGAGCGACGCCTGCGCTTCAGCGCGCGAGCTTTCAAAATTCCGGCGCACACGGCCCCACAAATCCACTTCGTAGCTTAAATCGAACGGCGTGCTGAACGTGTTCGCCGTCACGTTGCCAAAACTCGGATTCGCGTTCGGAGAGTAACGTTCGCGTTGGTAGCTGGGATCGAAATCAACTGTGGGAAGAAATTCACTGCGTGCGACGCGTGCCGTCGCCCGCGCCTGGTCCACGCGCGCGATGGCGGCTTGCAATCGCTGGTTCGCCTGCAACGCCTGGATTTCGAGCCCATTTAGATTCGTATCGCCAAAAAGTTCCCACCAATTTCCCTTGGGCACGTTGTCGAGCGTCTCGCCGATTTTCCAATGGCCGTATTCCATCGCCTTGTAAGTGGATGGAATCGCGTTCGTCGGTTGTTTATAATCCGGTCCGAGCGTCAACCAACGAGCGCATCCCGAAGTGAACGGAATTAGCAATGCGGCGAGAAAAATGTTCGTGACTGCCTTGCGCGAAACGACGAGCGGGAAAATGCGCGCGATGAACGCGATACCAGTCAGCAAGATCGGATTAGATTTCATTTTGTATTTCTTGGCAACTCATTGAGATTTGTATGGCTCCAAATTTTAGCCTGCGGAAGACGCGCCCTGTGTTTTTGCCATCTTGGGAAGAAAGATGAGCGCGACCAAAGTGCCCAGCAAAATCAGGCCGACGACATAAAACGCTTCGCTGTAAGCCATGATGAGCGACTGGATTTGCACTTGACCGCTCAAAATGGTCAGCGCGGTGTCGTGCGCCTTCGTGGGGTCGAGTCCCTTGCCGCGCAGCATCGAGTCCAAAGAATTGATCCGGGCGACAACTTGCGGCGTCAGGAGGGTCACCGTTTCGCCAATCCGCACGGAATGAAATTGTTCGCGACGCGTGACGAGCGTTGACAGCAGGGCGATGCCGATTGAGCCGCCGAGATTTCGCATCATGTTAAAAATGGCGGAGGCCGAACCGGTTTCATCTTTCGGCAGCCCGGCGGTGGCCACGCTCAAGAGCGGGATTAAAATCAGCGGTTGACCCAGCGCGCGAACGATGTTGCTGGCCGTGAATTGATTCATCGCGAAATTGGTGTCCATAAACGCATCCATCAAGCAACTGATGCCAAAAAGAACCAGACCGATACCGATGATCCAACGAACATCCACCCGGTGGATTAATTTGGGAATGAATGGGATGATGAAAAGTTGCGGGATGCCCACCCACATCAAGGTCTCGCCAATTTCCAAAGCGCTGTAATGTTGAACCTGCGCCAGGTAAAGCGGCACCAGATAAACGGTCCCGTAAAGGCCAAGTCCCAGAACGGTCATGATCACAACGGCGAAGGTGAAACTTCGATGA
>JBEKBA010000226.1:0-2696 GCA_050015635.1 Verrucomicrobiota bacterium | reverse complement strand
CATTGCACGAATTTCATCACGCACTTTACGCGCGGTTTGCAGAATTGAATGGCGAAGAAATTGTCGCTGATTATGGCGATGCGTTGGCCGAGCACGCCGCGTTGCGCGAAACGGTCGGGGTGATTGATTTGAGTTTTCGTTCGCGTATCTGTCTCGTCGGCAACGACCGCGCGCGGTTTCTGCATGGCCAGGTGACAAACGACGTGAAGAAACTTCGCGCCGGCGAAGATTGTTATTCCGCGCTTACAACGGCCAAAGGCAAAATGGAAAGCGATTTGAACATCTTTGCCCTCGCAGACGAATTGCTTTTGGATTTCGAGCCGGGATTGACGGGGAAAATTTCGCAGCGGCTGGAAAAATTCATCGTCGCCGATGACGTGCAAATCGTGGACGCGGCGCCGCATTACGGTTTGTTAAGCGTGCAAGGGACGAAAGCAGAAAACATCATTCACAATTTGAATTTATTTTCAGAAATTCCCGCCAAGCCCTTCGTTTCCGTGAAAATTCCCGATGATACGCTCGGCGAAATTTATTTGATGAACCATGCACGACTCGGCACGAGCGGATTTGATTTGTTTATTCCAAATAATTCCCTCGGCGCGGTGATGGATAAACTCATCGCTGCCGCGAAAGCCATTAGTGGACGCGCGTGCGGCTGGATGGCGTTTGAAACCGCGCGCATCGAGGCGGGCATTCCACGTTTCGGCGCGGACATGGATGAGACGAACATCCCGCTCGAATGCGGCATTGAGAGCCGTGCTGTGAGTTACAACAAAGGCTGCTACATCGGGCAGGAAGTCATCAACCGCATCCACAGCGTCGGCCACGTCACGCGCGAACTGCGCGGCCTGCGGCTGGCGGACGATTTAAAATCGTTGCCGCAAAAGCACGACAAACTTTTTTACGCGGGCACGGAAGTCGGCTACGTGACCAGCGCGGTGAAATCGCCGGCGCTCAACGCGAACATCGCGCTCGGCTACGTGCGCCGCGAAGCGAATCAAACCGGCAACGAACTGACGTTGCGGACGGCGGTGGGCGAAAGTCCGGCGAAAATTGTGGAGTTGCCATTTGTGAAATGAGTTTTGATGAATTCTATTTGTAACCTTGACGTTGAAACTAGTTCTCTTTGTAATCTGTGACACGGCATGATGAAACAATTAGCTTTTTTGTTTTATGCGCTTGCTCTCGCTTCAGCGCAAGCCGACACCAACTTCATTGCCGTGCTGACGACTGCCGACGGCATTTCCTACACCAATGCGCACATTGACCATACAACTCCAATTGATGCCGATGTCTGGTATGACGGCGGTATCGTCCATATCGCACTTACCAACCTGCCGCCAACATTGCAAAAAATATATCCCTATGATACAAACACTGCCGCACAATTTCTGGCAGCGGAAAAACAAAAGTTGAAAGAAAAACAAATCGCGGCGCAGGCGCAAGCCGCCGCTCGGCAGGCATGGCTGGAACAATCGGCAAAAAATGCCGGATGGATTTATGTTGTAGATTGCAAAAAAGATTGTAACCCATACATTTATACCGCTTACATCAATAAGAATTATCAACAGATTTGTCTTAATAATGCCCCTAATAAAATCATCAATCCTCCGCATGTTGGACGAGCATTGCTTGAAAGTATGCAGGCGTTAAATTTCAACACAAAAAACAAATTAGGCATTGAATCCGTTGTCCGGCAGAATTTCCGCGAACGTCGCCGTCGCTTCAATAATTTTATATTTAGTTTTTCTCTCTGATTTAAATTGACGAATTCGTCGAATTCTGCTTGGCAGTCCTTGCAACCCACGCGTTTGTGGAGCATGACAAAACCAAAGACAAATTGAACTATGAAAGCATATATCAGCGAAACATTTATCGATGCGGCTCTAATCGTGACACTTTCCAATGAGATTCCAAACACAACTTTGTATAGTGAACCCGAAAATAAATTTCATCTTCGACAAACGGAAGAGCTAACGTTAGCTGGTGATTTACAGCCGCACGTTGCAGAAATACCGAATGAACAAAGACTGGTTTGGCCCGTTGTCGCAGCTTATTCTGGAGTTCGATTTTTTTCACAATCAAAAACCGATGAATGTGAATTGGCTTATTGGCGTGGCGGTTTGCTTGTGCGCGTGAAAATTTTACCCGAAAGCCCACGTCAAATTTTTTCGCCCGCCACGCCATTTGCAGATTTAATTTCCGTCGTATGAAACAAAAAGCTTACGCCGCCGCCGGCGTGGACATTGATCTGGGCAACAAGGTCAAAGCCACGTTGCCGCAATTGCTCGCCGCCACGCATCGGCGCGAGGTGCTCGGCAAAGTCGGCGGTTTCGGTGGCCTGTTCGCGCTGGACGTGAAAAAATATTGTGAGCCGGTGCTCGTGTCGTCCGTGGACGGCGTCGGTACGAAGCTGAAAATCGCCTTCGCGATGAACAGGCACGACACCATCGGCGCGGACCTTGTGAACCATTGCGTGAACGACATCGCCGTACTCGGCGCGGAACCGCTGTTCTTCCTCGATTATCTTGGCACGGGCAGGCTGGAACCGCACGTTTTCACCGACATCATCAAGGGCTTCGCGCGCGCGTGCGTGGAAAACAATTGCGCGCTCATCGGCGGCGAGACGGCGCAAATGCCGGGCTTTTATCAGGCGGGTGAATACGACGTGAGCGGTACGATTATCGGCGTGGTGG
>JBEKBA010000225.1:0-2854 GCA_050015635.1 Verrucomicrobiota bacterium | reverse complement strand
ATACAACTCCTGCATGTCGAAGAATTGGTTCGTGTTGTCCGATCCCGCCCACGCCCCTCCAACTACACCGACATTGATGTTTGTGATGGTCGTCATCAACGGCCCTTGGCCATAAGCATCAATGTTATTTTGAAACGGTGCGGTGGTTGGAAATAATACGGTGTCAGCGAGCAAGTTGTTGTAAATGTAGTCATAGCGATAACTTAAAAGCGAAAGCGCGTCTTCAAAAGCGTAACCAGTGTTGTTGTTGTTGTTAGGTTCAAGATAGTTGTAAGGATCGTTCGCCGTATTCTCAACCGTCGGCGGGTCCCACTGGTTCGTATTCAAGTCCGCTAAAAATGCCGCCAGATTGATTTCCCAAGAACCGACGCCTTGATTACGCATGAATCCGTCAGCACCATCACTTGCCGGATTAACTTTTAGGCTGGCTGCCTGATTGTAAATGGCATTCAAATCCAGCGTGTTGCCGATGGGCACGGCGATGAACGCGTAGCGCGCGATGAAGCGGTTGTTCGGCCCGTGCGGCTGGTCGGGATGATCCAAAACGCCAATCCATTCCGGGTCGCCGATTTCAAGATTGGTCGCGCCAGTCGGCAGGCCGAGATTGTTGGTCTGCGGTATAGGACCACTGGCGTCGTCCATGCCGTTGCGGTTCAGGTCGAGATAAAAACGGAAATCCAGCGGCGCGGCCGGATTGGCGGTATTCGTCTGGATGAACACCGGCGCCCGCGGGCTGTAAAACAGGTTGGCGATGTTTTGTTGCTGCTCGCTTTGATTTAGCATTCCGCCACCGGCCACGACATTCGTCGGATTGGCTATGCCGTCCTGAAAGCCAAACGAATTGATATAATTCGTCGAGACGACAAGGCTGAAATTGTAGGGATTGGTCGTGGCAAGAACATTGGCCATGATTTGCGCCTCGGCCTGCGCAAGTGCGGCATCGGCGGCGAGGCGCGCGCTGGCCGTGTCGGTCGCGGTTGTCACCGCGCCCCGTTCGCGCCGGCTGGTGGCCAGAAACGCCACCGCCATCACCGTCACCACCGCCAGCAGTATCAGCGTGATGATTAGCGCGACGCCTTGTTGTGATTGACGTTTCATCGTGGTAGGGACGCTGCGCTGCGGCGTCCGTGATGACCATCCGCAAGGCGCAGGAGAGGCATCCTTCATGGTAGGGACGTGTTCCACCGCGTCCCAAACATTGTCGGTAGGGACGCGCCGGAGGCGCATTGATTCCAAACGCAGTTTGGTCCGGCGATCCGTCCCCGCCCAATTCAGATTTGGATGTTTCAAGTTCATGGGTAGGCCGTCGGGTCAACGTTGCGGATCGGAACGCTCTGGCGGAAAATATGAACCTGCCCGGCGTGCAGCTCGAGATAAGTGGTCATTGCGGAACCGTTGAGCGATTCCGCGTGCTGCAACGTGCTGTCCTCAAGCACGCCCATTTCAACTTCGACGGATGCGGGCACGGCGTTGCTGTAAAACAAAAGACCTGTTTCTCCCGGAACGCCAGACATGCCATTCGTGTATATATTTGCAGGTAGGACGATTGTCGGGTTTCCAATCAATGCCCCATTCACATCATACGCCCTCACGCGCAAATGTACCACACCGTCCATCAAGTGGCTGCCGTTAGTCGGATACAATAGGGAATTCGTATAATAATTATAGAAAAGCAGCACCGGATCCGTCGCCATGGTCGGGTAATTGGTGGTGAACCGGTAAAGTGAATACAGCGAGCCGTCCGGCGAGTTTGTGATGACCGCGTAACCGGTGCCAATCCAGTTGTCGCCGCCATTCACGTTGCCACGGCTCAAAATGAAAAAACTTTCCAGCACATTGGTCCGCGAAGCACCCGTGAGGGAGGCGGGCATGGTTTGATAAAGCGGCGAATAGCTCGCCATATAAAAATTGGTGGTTACGCAAAAATTCACCGCGCCATTATTTGTGCCGAGCGACGGCGTCATGGTTTCCAGATCGCTTTTGATCAAATCCATCGTCGCGCGGCCGGGTTCCAGCACGTCCGTCTGTGTCAGCCCCGCGCGAAACGCCGTCTGCGTGCCGTTGAACACCGCCATCAATGCCAGCACGATGAGCGACATCAACGCCATCGCCACCAGTATCTCCACCAGCGTGAACCCCGGCTCGGTCGGGACACATTCCACTGCGGCTCGGTAGGGACGTATTCCACCGCGTCCCAAACTTTGTCGGTAGTGGTGGCCGTCCGCAAGGACCGCTGCGATGTCCGCCTTATGGCTGGCTGCAAAGCCCCCTCTCCGCGTTGCGTCTTGTCCGCCATAGCCTCGGCGAAGGCGGATGCAATGGGGAGAGGGCTGGGGAGAGGTGTTTTTATCTGTGCCCATCCGTTTCCATCCGTGTCCAAAAAAACTTCGCGTTAATTCGTGTAATTCGCGTCTATTTTTTATAATTGAGTGCAGCGTCACGCTGCCTTGGCGGTTAAAAAACCGTCTTCGCGTCGCAAAATTAAAATTGGACGGGTCAAATTTCATGGCGCCGGAACATTGGTGAACGATTGCGATTGGAGATAATACAGCGTCACACCGTTGTCATTGTTGGTCGTGATTTGCCCGCCGACCATGCTGCGGTACGTCTGCCGCCCCGGGCCGGTGTTGCCGCTGGGCAGCAACGGCCAGAGAAACGTCAGTCTTAACTCGTGCAGATTCGCCGTCAGTAGCTGGTTATAGGGCGAATAATTCGGCGAGTCAAAGTTCAGCGAGTTCGTGTCCACCGCCACCGGCACGTTGCCGCAACTGATTTCGTAGCCGAAGGAATCCTGCTGGATAATTTGATTGTCCTGCGGCGGCTTTTCCACCGCCGCACCGCTGATGGAATGGAC
>JBEKBA010000224.1:0-3379 GCA_050015635.1 Verrucomicrobiota bacterium | reverse complement strand
TAACCGTACCAGTCCTGTCCCACATGAACGAACGACATGTATAACGCCCAAAGCGCGGCCATCACGATGGCGTTCGCATAACCCGCCACGACAACGCATGAAAGCGCGAATCCGAACCAAGCCGCCAGTTGCAAAACGGCGTCCGAATGAGCAAACCAGAACAACGACGGCAACCGGATAAAACCGGCGGTCGCTGAACCCAGATCGTTCTGGACCCGTTGGAGAAACAAGTCCACCGGCAGAAGTCCGTGTGAACCGATCAGCGGCAGGATTTGTTTCGCTGCGACCAGAAAGGCCACGGCATAGACACAGCCCAGCAAGCGCAGCATGACAAACCGCGTCAGCCAGTAACTGTCCGCACAACGCGGCAGTGATGGGACGGCTTCCGTCATCGTCGGATTCCCATAACGATGAGGGACAAATCTTGCGGCGTCAATTGTGACGGGGAATCGGAGTGGCTCAGTTTGAAATCTGAAATCGCATTTCGGCCTTCAGAGCCTTTTCAGTCGCCTTTGCTTTTAGGCGTGCCATTTTGGCACTGTTTGACGGTCCGCTGACAAAAAATTGGTTGGATTAGGTCGGATTAGCTTGGATTAGGTTGGATTCAGTCGGATTTACCCAGATTTCTTTAGCTTGACTTACCTTGACTTTTTTAAGTCGGACTTTGCCGGACTTTGCCGGACTTCTTTCATTTTTCAAATGGGTTCGTTTGGCAAAAATGCCTATACGACGACCCGCCTGTCCGCCCACAAGCAAGGCATGGCTGATTTTCAAAGAACATTCAGAGCATTTCCATCAATTCTGTAGCGTGCGCCTGCGGCCCCACATGGGGTAGCGGTGTTTCTGACTTTGCCCCGTTTAACGGGCATTTAACATTTCATCATGTTTCGCCATTTTGCCTGCAAGGCGATTGTATCACAATCCAAAACCTGATGCAAGCAGAGTCGCCGTGATTTGCAGAACGAAGTGCGCCGATTCCTTTCCAAGGTTGACACTGTGCAGGAATTGAAGCGTAACATCCAAGAAATCCTCAAAGCCCGGCAGCACAATTGAGCAGTCCACGGAACTTTGAGACCTTCACCAACCGGCGCGGTGAAATCGGATCACTGGAACATAATCTTGTCCGCCAGTCTGAAATCCACGCCTTGCACCGTGGCTCGTCGTGGGCTCGTCGTGGCGACTGGCTGTAACTCACCGGGCCGCCTTCACACAGCACGGCGGATTTCGCCAGCGCGCTTTCCAGGATCAACCGGCTGCCGTCCGGGTAAGTCACCACGGCGCTGCCATCCGCGAATCGTTTCCGCCTCGGCTTCATGTTAGCTTGATTGTATTGCTGCGGGTAACGGCTCATAGCTTATGAGGACATCTTCGCGCCTTTTGCCAATCCGCGCAAGCTGGCTCACACCGGCCAAAAAAATGCGGCCGCCGCCACGCCGTTTGCCTTCATGAACACCCGCGCCGCGCAAGCCGAGAGTCGCATCATGCGCTGGCTCTGCCCTTTCACGCCGCGTTCGATCTTCAACTGCTCAACCATCCGTTGCAGGGCAACTCGCTCGACGGTGAATTTCATTTTGCGTTCACAATCTCCCTGCCGCGCTCTGCTGCCAGATGTGGTCATAGACCCGCTGTGCCATTGCCGTTTTCTCGTCTTCGGTGAACGGCGGCGTCGGCAACGCGGTGAATAGTTCGTCCCTTATCAATACCTCGACTTCGGCCTGCGTCTGCTGTTTCTCCGTCCAGCGTTCGCGCTGGGCAATCAGCTTCCGCAACGAATCCAGAAGCCCTTGACTCGCCCGCTTTACCTTCTCCCGCTCGGCCTTGGTGATGTTTTCCTTTTGCAACAGGCAAAAAACCGCGTATTCGTCCTCGCTCAGCCCTTCCTCGGCGGCGCGATGATCTTCGGCATCTAGTCCCTGCATGAAGTTCACCAGCCGCGTGAAAGTTTCTTCGATGGTTACGCGGTCTTTGTCGCGGTTGTAGTCGGCGATGATTTCCGAATACTTTTTGTAGTAATCCATCCGCTGCGGATTGTGCGCCAGCATTTGCTCCAGCTTCTTCTCCACCACCTGCCGGATCTCCTCCAGCGCGGAAGCCTTGCGCTTGACCTTCTTGTCGAACTCGGCGCGCAGCTTCTCCAGGTCAATCTTGCTCATGTCGAACAGCTTCGCGTCCATCTGATCCTCGCCCGGCTCGGCGGCGCGGATGGCCTCGTTGACAATGCGGTGTAATTCCTTGAGCAAATCCGTCACGTCCGCCGTGTCGCGGCGCTCCTCCAGTTTTTTGTAAATCGCCTCAATGTTGTCATGGCGCACGGCGTAGGCGAACGCCGCCGGCTCCATGATGAGCGCCTTGAAGCGGATGAAAACCTGCCGCGCCAGAATTTCAAACCGCCGCTGCCCTTCGTCGCGCGAATTGACGACCGCATCCGCGCCATCCGCGATGGCCGCGATGCGCGCGAATCCTTTCGCGCCCGTCAATCGGTCAGGCTCGAAACCCAACCCGCGCAAATGCCGTTCCGTTTCTTCGATGGCTGAAAGCAGCGCCTTCACCCGTTCCTCAATGGGCGCGACGATTTCCTCCTCGCCGCCAGCTCCGTCGCCAAGCGCATATTGCGCCAGCGCCTCGCGCAGACTCTTGAGCATCCCGTTATAGTCCACGATGAGGCCGAAATCTTTGCCGGGATAAACCCGGTTGGCGCGGGCGATGGCCTGCATAAGCGTGTGCGCCTTCATCGGCTTGTCCACATAAAGCGTCGAAAGACATTCCACGTCAAAACCCGTCAGCCACATCGCGCACACGATGGCCACGCGAAATGGATGCTGCGCATTCTTGAAAGCCGAGTCCACATCCACGCGCTTTCCGTCCGCCGTCTCAAAACCTTTTTTCATCAACTCGCGGTGCGGGATGATGTCCACGCCCCACTTTTTGAAATCGGCAACCTCGTTCTGGCCCTCGCTGATGATGATTTCGATGAGTGTTTCTTCCATCCACTTCCCTTGGCCGCTCAACCAGGCCATTTCCTTCGCCAAGACCTCGCGTTCATTTTCCTCAATCGTCGAATCCAATTCGGACTTTTTCAGCAACGCGTAGCCGCGCGCCTTTGCCAGTTTTTCTTTCCAGCGCGGGATGATGCGCTGATACATCCGCCCGCACGTCAGCTTGTCAATGCACACCAGCATGGACTTGCCGGATTCCCAGCGCGTTGCGCAATGCTCCACAAAATCATCCGCCAGTTTGTCCAGCCGGTCGTCGGCGGTGATGACGCCCAGCACCGGCATACAGTATTCCCCGGCGGTCAGTTTGGAATTGGCGCGAAGATTGTCAGCGGCATCCCACAGGTCGGTTTCAAGATGTTCGATGTTCTGGAGTTGGTTGCCAC
>JBEKBA010000223.1:0-2637 GCA_050015635.1 Verrucomicrobiota bacterium | reverse complement strand
CACCGAATTCAACCGGGACAATTACTAGAAATCGAACATGCCCAAGTTTGGATTGCGCTTCAACTCGCCGAACGTGACAGCATATTGTCCTATGAAGACGCGCCGTTCCTTTGGGTCGGCAATGAGGAGTCAGCGATTTGTTATGTTCCGCGTTTCCGTCGAGAGATTGTTTCCGCGCTTCGCCGCAAGGTGAAACAATCAACTGAAGTGGCGATTTATTCATGGCAACCGCAGACGTTACAACAGCACATTCGCGACAGCCACGTTTCGCACTTTCCGGTTTCTGAAACTCTCACTCGCTGGTTTGGTTTGAATCTTACACTCACTCCCGCATGAGTCGCACGACACCCAAACCATTTCAAGATGCTGCTGTCGAAAGCGGGCTTTTGATTTTTGGAGAGTGCAAACGATTACTCGATGTGACGCCAGACGACGCGGCCAACCGAGCAGCGTCAGTTTCACAGCACGGCATGTTGCTTTTGGAAGCGCCGACAGGTGCGGGCAAGACTTTGATTGCGGGTCATATCATTGAAAGTTTTTCAGCCAGCGAAGCAGTCGTTTGGTTTTGGTTCGCGCCATTCAAAGGCGTCACCGGCCAGACGGCTTCCGCACTCCGCGCCGAACTGCCGGGCTTGCGTCTGCGTGAATTGTCTGATGACCGGCAAGCGGCAGATAGCCGGTCAGGTGACGTGTTTGTTACAACATGGCAGACGGTCGCCGCGAAAGTAAAAGACAGCCGCAATGTCCATCGTCCCGGTGAACAAAATCAAACGGTTGAAGAACTCATCGCCGGTTTGCGCCAAAAGAAACTACGAATCGGCGTGGTGGTTGACGAAGCACATCACGGATTCTTTAGTGCAGGTGCAGAGACGCAGGCGATGCGTTTCTTTCGCGAGATTTTACAACCTGAATACACGGTGCTCGTCACGGCCACGCCCGATGACGCAGACATTGAGCGTTTCAAGAAATCTTTAGGAATGACGCACCTAAATCGAATTACAATTAGCCGCCGTGAGCCGGTTGAAGAAGGATTGATCAAAGAAGGCGTCAAATGCGTTGCTTATTTTGCGCCACCCGGACAAGAAGCATTGGTGGACTATGAAGATGTTGCATTACGCGAGGGCGTGGCATTGCATAAAAAACTCAAAGAAGATTTGAAGAAGCTGCGCGTTGACTTGACGCCGCTGATGCTGGTGCAAGTGGATTCCAAAGACAAAAGTGTCGAACGAGTAAAGGAAAGATTGCTTGCACTCGGATTTACCGAAACGCAAATCGCCGTTCATACAGCGGAAGAACCAGACAGCGGATTGCTCGCGTTGGCAAATGATGAAACCCGTGAAGTGTTGGTTTTCAAAATTGCAGTGGCACTTGGATTTGATGCTCCGCGCGCATTTACGCTCATTTCCATGAGGGCGGCGCGCGATGAAGATTTTGGTGTCCAGCTTGTCGGTCGAATTCTCCGCGTGCATCGCCGGCTGCAAGGCCGCGCTCGCACGAAGACTCTGCCTGAATCTCTACGCTATGGTTACGTTTTGCTTGCCGATGCCGAAGCGCAGACGGGACTTGATTTGGCAGGTCAGCGAATCAATAAATTGCAGACGGAATATGCAAAAATCAGCCCGACAACGGCGATTGTGCGGATGGGCGGGCAGGCTCATGTGCAAGTGCTGGGAGCGGATGGACAAATCCGCCTTCTGCCCGTGACGCTGCCACCCGGCTTTCCGATGCCCGCACCCGGAACAGTTATTGCCGGTGAAATGCAAACTCCTTCCGCTGAAGATTATTCCGGTTTTACCCTTGAGTTGCTGACTGGTGGTTACACGCCTCTGGATTTGTTGCCCGCCGCGGCCAAACCAAAAACCTCTGCAACCGGAACGCAAGCCACTCGCACGGCGCGCGGATATAGTTATTCGTTGCGAACTGATGTGCCGCGTCGTTTCAAAACGCAAATCATTTCACCGGACAATGAAGTAACGGAAGAAGAATGTGCTCAGAAATTCATGCTGTCGTCGCGTGAAATTCTTCATGCGGCCATCGCAAAGGTGAAAGTGGAGAAGCGCACGCTTGAATTGTTCACACACCAGATTCTTGCAATGGATCAAGCCGATGATGATGAGCAAGTGAGCCACATGCTCAATGTCATTCTCTGTGCGCGTCCTGAACTTCTCTACATTGCACAAAAGGCAGCTTTGGCAAAACATTTTGAAGTTGAGGAAACCGAGGAAGGTTTGCCAGCAGCATTGGAAAACGAGTCGCCGCTTGCTGTTTCTCGGCTCAATGTTTATCGAGTCATGCCGCCGGGATTGAACAGTTGGGAACAACCTTTCGCGGAATTGCTCGACCGTGACACTCAAAAAATTGTTCGTTGGTGGCATCGCAATCTGCCTCATAAACCGTGGAGCATTCAGGTTGTTTTAGACAATGGCAGAGGTTTTTTTCCAGATTTCGTAATCGGAATCGAAGGCCGAAAAACTGAAGATGGTGGATTGCTTGCTGACCCAAAGTTCGCATTTGAGATCACGCAGGAGGAGCCGAAAACTTATGCCGAACATCCTGTTTATGGCCGTGTCTTGATTGTGAGCCTGCAAGGTGGTTTGCAGTGGATGACGGTGCGCTACGACGAAAAACGACAAAAAG
>JBEKBA010000222.1:0-2905 GCA_050015635.1 Verrucomicrobiota bacterium | reverse complement strand
ATTTATTGCCATTCCAGTCGCCACTTGAACTCGAATAAATATCTGCTATCGCGCCGGGATCGCTATCACTATCTATCCATAACGCTTCATTGTAGAGAAGTTTCTCCATTCCTAATCTGTAGTTCTCAGTTGATTGCCTGACCTCTTTACATTCCACAAGAGCTTTCTCCAATTTCGCATTACCAGAGAATTTTAATCCCTGCGAAGCTTTAGAAATTGAAGATTTTAATTTTAGTTCAAGATCAAAGCTTCTTTGAACAAGGTTACGCAAATAACCTTTTGCGTCGGAATCTATCAGTTTGACTCCCATTGCTAGATAAATATTTTCACGAAACGCCAACGGCGGTTGGCTCCGGCAACTTGTCAGGATTGTGGTATTTAATGATTTTATGTGTCGTCTGTCTCGTGTCGGTGGAAAGACACAGTAAATGTATCGGTGTGCCAGTGGAAGATGAGAGTTTAGGGATGATAAGATCAAAGTCGTAGTCGCTGCCAACCAAAATCTCGATGAGGTCGTCATACTTGAACACATCGTGGAAATCGACAAGTTTATTGAGGTCGGTGGCTATCTTTGGCAACGGACGATTGGCAAGCTTGACCTCCACGACGGCACGATTCTTGCCGGGCTGTGGAAGGTGAAACAGAAAATCGGGCATATAGTCAAAGCTTGGTTTGTGTTGGTAGCCCTTGCGAACCTCGGCGTGAATAACGCAATGGGCGCGGAGAGGCGGACGCTCCGTCCAAAGCAGGCGTAGCTGATGGTAGAGTTCGTAAGCGAACATTCTCTCTTGCCAAGTCTGCACAGCACTCTCGGCAGAGGCTGCCTCGCTGTAGTTAACGCTTGATGGCGTGACAAAAGACCAGTCAAGCTTCGATAGGGCTTCCTGTAGAGCGTCGAGAATCACGTTTTTATCACTAGAATCTCGGAATTAGGCTTATGACTTTCAATGAACAATTCCTCTTTTTTGGCGTCAATATTACCAGTCCAATCTTTGTTCTCTGGACGTGACTTCCATGCCTGATAATATGATTCTTTTCGGCCGGATATAAATTCACGCGTGATTTTCTCAGCATGAGGTGTTGTCAATTGTCGCGCAAATGGAATAAGGAATTTAATTTGATAACGGTTATCAAAAAACGTGTTATTCATAATATGTTGAATCACAAAGAGACATCCAATGTGCCCAGATTTATAAAAACAGACTTGCAAATTTCTATCAAGGATTATCACCGAAATAAGAACCTCAAAATCCAGCTTATGCGCGCGCCCAATTCCCGCAACCCGCAATAATTGCAGAAGCCGAGCGGGTCCAGCACCGGCGTCAGAATGCGATTTTGCCGCTTCGGTTAAGTGTGTGCTGAATGGCCAAAACCGACAATTTATTTGCAGCATTTGGATTCCAGATGCTAGCGTGGCTAATGTTACCAGCAAATGTATGCGGTGACTGAGTCATCGGGCGTTAGAAACTCTTAATTGACCAGGGAAAATTAAAGTGAAATACCGGATATTTGGGCGGCTGGGTTGGAAAGTTTCCGAGATTGGGTTTGGCGGGTGGGCCATCGGTGGCATGGGTTGGGGAAAGCAGGCTGAAAACGAATCAGTCCGCGCCTTGCACCGGGCGCTCGACCTGGGCTGCAATTTCATTGATACGGCGCAGGGCTATGGCGACGGTCATAGCGAACAAATCATTGGCCGCGTCCTGAAGGAGCGCAAAGGTGAACGCATTTACGTTGCGACCAAAATCCCGCCGCAGCCCGGCACCTGGCCGCCCACGCCTTACGACAAAATTCAAGACCGGTATCCCGACGCTTACATCCGCGAGCGGATTGAAACCAGTTTACGCAACCTTCAGACTGATTGCATTGACCTCTTGCAACTCCACTCTTGGACGCGGGCCTGGAATCGTCGCCCGCTCGCGCTCGACACTTTGCGGGCCTTGCAGAAGGAGGGGAAACTTCGGGGCATTGGCATCAGCACGCCGGAACAGGACCAGAATTCGCTGGTGGACCTGATGCGTGGTGGCTGGCTGGACGCGGTGCAGGTCATCTATAACATTTTTGAACAGGAACCGGCGGCGGAATTTCTGCCGGTGGCGCTGGAAAACAAGATTGGGGTCATCGTGCGTGTGGCGTTTGACGAGGGCGCGTTGACAGGGAAATTTACGGAGCAGACAAAATTTTTGGAAGGCGAGTCCCGCAAAAATTATTTTGCCGGGGACCGTCTGGCGCGGACCGTCAAGCGGGTTGAGAAAATCAAGGCAACCATCGGGTCCGCCGAGCCAGACATGGCCACGGCGGCGTTGAAGTTTGCATTAAAGCCATCGGCGGTTTCCACGGTGATTCCCGGCATGCGCAACGAGAGGCAGGCGGAAGCGAACTGCGGTGTCAGCGACCAGGCGCGGAAGCGAACTGCGGTGTCAGCGACCAGGCGGCGATGTCGGATGAACTGGAAACGCAGTTACGCGCATACGCCTGGCGACGCGGCATCTGGTATCCGGGTAAAGATTGAAATGCGGGCGCATTATTTAAGGAGCAGGGAGTGTTGATCGCACGCTCACGGCAGCGACGCAGCAGGCGACCTCAACTGAAGCTCAGAAATCCAACGCTGAAACAACAGCAGAGAGCGCCAATGATTTGCTTGCAAAAATCCAAACAGCCAAAGGGTCTGTCGAAAAAGAGGCGGAAAAGATTGCGACGGCCCGAGAGACCGCCGAAGAATCAGCTACCGTGAGGTTCGTCATGAGCTAATAAATTGCATTGCCTATCGAAAATGACGAATCGTTTGCCGAATTTTCAACATCCCTCACATCATGGTAAAATGGTTGCACATTTTTCCCCATGCTCTGCGCCAAGCGAAAACTCACCGGCGAGAGAGGGGGATTCAAAGCCGGTGCGTTACGGCAGG
>JBEKBA010000221.1:0-2508 GCA_050015635.1 Verrucomicrobiota bacterium | reverse complement strand
GAAAAAACAAACGGGTGACTCCGCGCTGGACGCGGGCGAAATTTTATTTTAGCGTTTTCCGGTGCCAAATCCATCAAAGGGCGCGGGGCAGAATAATCCCGCCAAAAGTCCGCCGTTTGAAGAGGCTTTGAAAAAGCTTGAAAGCCTCGTTGAGGCCATGGAGTCCGGCGACCTGCCGCTGGAAACATTGCTTGCCAAATACGAGGAGGGCGCAAAACTGGTGAAAATTTGCCAGGAAAAACTGACCGAGGCGGAGTTGAAAATCCAGCAGTTGGAAAAGAATGTGGCGGGCGAAATGAAATTAAAACCGATTGATATGTCCGAAGAATAAATCTATGAACCGATATCTCGACATGGTGGACGGGCCGGATCACGTCAAAAAGCTCACACTCCTGCAACTTCAGGAACTGGCCGGCGAAATCCGCGAGGAGCTCATCGCCGGACTCGCCAAGGGCGGCGGCCATCTCGGCCCGAATCTTGGCGTTGTGGAACTGACCGTTGCGCTGCACCGGGTCTTTAACACGCCCAAGGACAAATTTGTCTGGGACGTAAGCCATCAGGTTTATGTCCACAAAATTCTCACGGATCGCAAAGATCGCTTCCGCACCATCCGCCAGACGGACGGCTTGAACGGCTTTGCGCTGCGCACGGAAAGTCCGCACGATTGCTACGGCGCGGGTCACGCGGGCACGGCGCTTTCCGCGGCGCTGGGCATGGCGGCGGCGCGCGACAAACGCGGCACGGACGAAAACGTGGTCTGCATTTTTGGCGACGCGGCGTTGACGAACGGCATTTCGTTCGAGGCGCTCAACAACATCGGTCACACCACGAAAAAATTCATCGGCATCCTCAACGACAACGAATGGAGCATCGCCAAAAACGTCGGGGCGATTTCCAATTACCTGAACAAGCTCATCACGAATCCGTCTTACAACAAGCTCGCGCGCGAGTTTGAAAGTTTCGTCCGCCGCCTGCCAAAGGGCTGGCTTGCGCTGCGGCTTGCGCACAAGGCCGAGGAAGGAGTCAAGAGCGCGATCAGCGAAGCCGGGATGCGCCAGAAAAGCGAGGTCGCATTGGGCGCGGACGGGCGCGGCGGATTCGGCAATCCGATTTTGTTCGAGGAAATGGGATTGCGTTATCTGGGCCCCATTGACGGACATAATCTGCCGTTGCTCATCAGCACGCTGGAATTTGCCAAAACGTGCGATCATCCGATTGTCATCCATGTTTTGACACAAAAAGGCAAGGGCTTTGAAGCGGCGTTGAAATTCCCGGAAAAATTCCACGGCCTCGGTCCTTACGACGCAAAAACCGGCGAAACACCCGCCGCCAAACCCAACACGCCGCCGAATTATCAGGACGTGATGGGTCAAACGCTCGTGAAGCTTTGCCAGAAAAATAACACGCTCGTCGGCATCACGGCGGCGATGCCGAGCGGCACGGGGTTGAAGCATCTGGAAAAAGCCATGCCCGACCGTTACATTGACGTGGGCATCGCCGAGGAACACGCCGTCATTTTTGCCGCGGGCATGGCGACGATGGGATTTCATCCGGTCGTTGCGATTTATTCCACGTTTCTCCAGCGCGCCTACGACTGTCTGCATCACGACGTTTGCCTGCAGGATTTGCCGGTGATTTTCTGCATGGATCGCGCCGGATTGAGCGCCAATGACGGTCCGACGCATCACGGACTTTTCGACATCGCGTATTTGCGCTGTCTGCCGAACGTCATCGCAATGGCTCCGGCAAACGAGGACGAACTCGCGGACATGATGTTCACCGCGACGCATCAAAATCATCCGACATTCATCCGTTACCCGCGCGGCGCGGCGGAAGGCGTGCCAATCAAGGATCAACCGAAACTGCTGGAAATCGGCAAGGCGCAAGTTGTGCAAAACTTTTCCAGCAACGGAAAGCGAAAAGTCGCGCTGTTCGGCCTGGGCCCGATGAACACCATCGCGCAAAAGGCGGCGCAGCAACTCGCGGCGGAAGGATTCGACGTCGCGGTCATCAATCCGCGCTTCACCAAGCCGATTGACACGGGGACAACCGAATTTTTTGGAAACGCGGCGGACGTGGTCGTGACGCTTGAAGACCACGTGCTGATGGGCGGCTACGGCTCGGCGGTGCTGGAATTGTTCAGCGAAAAAAATGTGACGACGCCCGTCGTGCGCATCGGCTGGCCGGATCAATTCATCGAGCACGCCTCGACGCAGGACGAACTGCGGAAAAAATACGGGCTGACGGTCGAGAACACGGTCGCCAAAGTGAAGGCGCAATTCGGTGAAGCTTCGTCGAAAGTGACGAAGCTGGTTGAGATGGCTTGAAGGTGAAAAACGGGATTGTGCCGTTCACAAACTATCAAGGCAGGGATAGCGCGTTGCGTTGTCCCCGTCGCCAAACGCAGCGTCAGGCGGTGGAAAAAGCAGGGTTTTACCACAATCGTTCCGTCCTGCCGGACGGGGACGCCGCAGCGCGGCGTCCCTACTATGAGGGTTGTCAAGTGCG
>JBEKBA010000220.1:0-2536 GCA_050015635.1 Verrucomicrobiota bacterium | reverse complement strand
GACTGGCTCATTTGAGTATATCGGTGGTATTTTGGCAACTCCGGCGCTAACTGTTCAATCGCCATACTTGAATACCAGCGCTGCGCAGCAACAATACGGCATCAGTGATGAGGCTTATGAAGAAATTCCTGCACAATTGCTGCCGCTACTGCGGGTTGATTCTGTCGGTTCAGTCGGATTGACCAACGGCCAAATGTTCGTGCAGTTTACCGGCTACGACTGCCATGCCTATGCCATTGAAGTTTCCTCAGACCTCATAAATTGGATGAGCATCAGCACCAATTATCCAGTGAACGGAGTGTTCAGCTTTACAAACTCTGTAATGCTGAATGCTCATCAAGAGTTTTATCGTTCAGTCCTGTTGCAATGACAGCGAGGTCCTTTTGTTAGGACGCTGAATTTTTAATCCGCTTTCCGTAAATCTATTTTGGGTGAGGCGATTACGTTCGACGAGCCAAATCTGCCATCGCGCAATGGCATAAAAATCTGTGCGTGGATTTACGACGAAATGACGAAGCGCAAAAGAATGAGTTCACCGCCACAACACCGCCCGCTCGCAGGAGGCGTATTTCCTGATGAGCTGGTCATAAATGCGCGCAGCCTTTTGGTCCGGACGAATTTCACTGTTCGAAACCGGCCGGGTGAAACCGGCGGTGACAATTTCCCAATTTGGTTTTTTGCCGGTGGCAACCAGCCAGCCGTGCGCGGCCATTAACGCGGCGCCAAGCGCGGCGCTCTTGGAAACTTCGATTCGAAAAACACGGCAGTTCATCACGTCGGCCATCACTTGCAGCAACGCCAAGTCGTTTGACGCGCCGCCGGTGGCTAAAATTTGTTCCGGCGAAACGCGCATCCACTGTGAATGCAGCCGCATCGCAAGCATCTGCGCCTCGAAAATCGCGCGACAATTCGCGGCGGCATTTTTCGCGTCGAGATCAAAACGGTGAACGCCCGGCTGGTTCACGCGCGGAACAATTTCGGCTTCGAACCACGGCAGCAAAATTCCGCCGTTGTTGCCGGGTTTGGTCGCCGCCAGCAGCCGGCCGAATTTTTTCCAGTCGGCGATGCCGTAAAGTTCACGGACTTTTTCGCGGGCGAGCGAACCGTTTTTGAAACAAATCAGCGTCAGGTAACCGCCGGTTGGCGAACCGAAGACATGGCCTTCGCCGTGTGCGTCGGTCCGGCATTTTTTCATCATGCCGAAAAAGGTGTCGCTGGTGCCAAGGCTGATGGCCACCCGACCGGGTTTAATGAGGCCGAGGCCGATGACGCTTGCCGGATTATCGCCCGTCCAGACCGTCGCCCGCGCTTCGGGATTGAGGCCGTATTTCTTCACGAAATACGGACTGACCCTGCCAATGACTTCACCCGATTCCGCGAGTGGCGGCAGTTTCTTTTTCAAATCCGGGGCAGTGGCCTTGAGCGCGTCCGCGTGCCAGATTTTTTTGCGGATGTCCATCAGGTTCATGCCGGCGCCGTCGCCCGGATCAATCGGCGCGATTTTTCCGGCGAGCAGCGATGCCAGAAACGAACTGACCAGCGCGATGCCCGAAGTTTGCGCGTAGGCGGCCGGTTCGTTTTTGTAAAATTTCCGGATTTGCGGGCCGGTGAAACGTTCGAACGTGTCCGAACCGGTTTGTTGAGCGGTGGCCTTGATGCCGCCGAGTTTTTTGCGGATTTCCGCACACTCTTTGGCGGTCGAGGAATCCATCCAAATCGGCGAAGTCGGGCGCGAAAAAATTCCCCGCAAATTTTCCACCAAACTTCCGGCAGGATCCAAATTTTCCAGCACCCTGGCGGCGTGTTCGTTGAAATAAACCGAGCCGTGTTGCTGGCCGCTGCCGCCAATGGCGAGAATTTTATCCAGCGGCACACCGTCTTTTTTCATTTGCGCGAAGAGCAGGTCGAGCGCCTTTGCCCACATCAGCGGTGAACTGTGTTTGACGAGCGGGTCGGGATTGGGCAGCACGCCGTTTTGAGTTTTGTAACGGGGCAGGGCACGGTCGAAATTCAACGATTGGTCATAAATGACTTTGCGCCGGTCATACTCAATGACCACCGCGCTCAAACTTTGCGTGCTGGAATCAAGTCCAAGAAAAAATTCAGCCATGATTTTGAATTTGTGCGCGGCACATTTTGCCTGCAGTAGAAACTGCAACCCAATGGCCGTCAAGCGGAAGCCGCCGGCGCCGAGAAATTAAAATTGCCACGCGCCACGCCGCCGTTAATTTCAAGCCAAAACCGAATCACCTTGCCCATGAATTTTTCCATCGAACACATTGCCGTTCCCGCGGCTGATCCCGTTGCGTTGAAAAACTGGTATGTGCGCGTTTTGGGTGCGCGCGTGATTTGGGACAAGGGACAGAACCCGCCGGCATTTTTAATCGCGCTGGGCAGCGCGTGGCTGGAAATTTACGAAGCAGAGAAATTTTTTGCCGAACGCGGTGACAACAACCTTGCAGGCTGGCGTCACGTCGCGTTGCGCGTGGACTCGCTTGATGCAGCCAAAGCTGAATTGGAAAAACGCGGGGTTTTG
>JBEKBA010000219.1:0-2546 GCA_050015635.1 Verrucomicrobiota bacterium | reverse complement strand
TTTCGTGCAAATTCAATCGTCGCGATTTGCATTCCGAGGCAGAGGCCGAGATAGGGAATTTTATTTTCACGCGCGTATTGCGCCGCGAGAATTTTACCTTCTACGCCGCGTTCGCCAAATCCGCCGGGAACTAAAATTCCGCCTAGACCGCGCAACATTTTTTCCGAGCCGTCTTTTTCGATTTCCTCGGCATCCACCTGAACGATTTCCACGCCGCAATCATTGCCGATGCCGCCGTGAATAATCGCCTCATAAACCGATTTGTAGGCGTCCTGCAAACCGATGTATTTGCCGACGACGCCGACGCGCACGCTATGTTGCGGCGCGATGAGTTTACGGATGATTTCCTGCCAGTGCGCCATGTTCGCGTGCGCTACATCGAGATGCAACAAGCGGCAAACAAGGTCGTCAACCCGCTCGCGTTGCAACATCAACGGCACTTCATAAATCGAATGGTCAACGTCCTTTTCCTCAATAACGGCTTCGACAGGCACGTTGCAAAACAGGGAAATTTTCTGGCGCAATTCCTTGTCGAGCGGACGTTCGCAGCGGCAAACCAAGACATGCGGCATGATGCCGATTTCACGCAGCTTGGCGACGGATTGCTGCGTTGGCTTTGTTTTCAGTTCGCCGGCGGCCTTGATGAACGGCACATAGGTGACATGCATGAAAATTGCGTTGTTGTAACCGACTTCAAGCGCAAATTCGCGAATCGCCTCGAGAAACGGCAGGCCTTCGATGTCGCCGGTCGTTCCGCCGATTTCCGTGATGATGACGTCGGCCTTGGTCTTTTCGGCGAGAAAGTGAATGCGATTTTTTATTTCGTCGGTGACATGTGGAATGACCTGAACCGTTTTGCCGAGATATTTTCCTTCGCGCTCGTTGTTGAGCACGGTCTGATAAACCTGGCCACTCGTCAGATTGTTCATGCGCGTCAACTTGACGTTTGTAAACCGCTCGTAATGACCGAGGTCGAGGTCGGTCTCCGCGCCGTCATCGAGTACATAAACTTCGCCGTGCTGATATGGATTCATCGTGCCAGGGTCAACGTTGAGATATGGATCGAATTTTTGCAGCACGACTTTGAGTCCGCGATTTTCAAGCAACGTGCCAAGCGCGGCCGCCGTCAGGCCTTTGCCCAACGAACTCACCACGCCGCCTGTGACAAAGATAAATTTCATCTAAAAAATTTAACCACGGATGAACACGGGTGTTTTGAAGCGAATTTCACCGAAATTAACACGAATTAAAATCAATTAGCGAAAATTCGCGTCAGAGTTTTTCAAAACGATTTCCACCCGCGCTACATCTTCCGGCATATCCACGCCAATGCTGTCGTAATCCATTTTCACGACCGCGATCTGGATTCCGTTTTCCAAAGCGCGCAACTGTTCCAGTTTCTCCGCGTTTTCGAGCGGCGACACTGGGAGTCTCACCAGTCGGAGCAACGTCTCGCGCCGGTAACCGTAAATGCCGAGATGCTTCAAAAATGCAAACGCCGCCAACTGTTCGCTCATCGAACCACTGGCGGCCTCGCGCAGATAAGGAATTTTGCGCCTCGAAAAATATAACGCGCAACCGGCGGCGTTGACAACAACTTTTACGACGTTCGGATTGTCGGGTTCGGCGGGATTCTTGATGCGTGTGGCGGCAGTGGACATTTCGCTTTGCGCCAGCGCGTTCGCAACCGCGTCAATTACCACCGGGTCAATCAACGGCTCGTCGCCTTGAATGTTCACGACCGCGTCGCAAGCGCACCGCTCCGCAACCTCTGCGATGCGATCCGAACCGCTCGGATGTTCCGGTCGCGTCATCTCCACGTGGCAGAAATTCTGCGCCACTTCCCAGATACGCGTGTCGTCCGTGGCCACGATGATTTCCGCAAGCGATTTTGCTTTTTTGCATTGCTCAACGACGCGCTGGATGAGCGGCTTGCCTGCGATGAGCGCGAGCGGCTTGCCGGGAAACCGCGTCGAAGCAAAGCGTGCGGGAATTATGCCTACGATTTTCACGCGACTAATTTAGCCACAGATGAAACATGGATGAAATACTGAATTAAGCGAATGGATAGCAGAACGCCCAATTTCAAGCTTTTCTAAAAAAAGCGCAATCTAACCGACCATCACCACTTTTACTGCACTGACACGTAAGTCCTTGATTTATAATGGAGCGGGTGAAGGGAATCGAACCCTAGTCTCGGGCTGGAAAATTAAAAATCATGAAACGAAGCAAACCCGGCGATTATTTGCCAGTTTCCAACATTATTGTAATTCTCAAGAATGGGTAATTGATTACTCCACCGTGACGCTTTTGGCCAGATTTCTTGGTTTGTCCACATCACAGCCGCGCGCGACGGCGATGTAATAGGCGAACAATTGCAATGGCACGGTCGCCAGTATCGGATAAATCGGTTCGAGCGCCTCAGGCAGATAAATCACGTCGTCGGCCACTTTCCTGATTTGTCTGTCGCCTTCGGTGGCCAGCGCGATGATTGGACCTTTGCGCGCGCGGATCATGGCGAGGTTCGCCATCGTTTTTTCATACAT
>JBEKBA010000218.1:0-2573 GCA_050015635.1 Verrucomicrobiota bacterium | reverse complement strand
AGCCCGAGGACCTCGCGGTAAAATTTCACCGTGCGTTCCAGATCATTCACGCGATAGCGCGTGTGCAGAAGCTTTGTGACTTTGCTCATGCGCGAAGTTTAGCCCGTAAATTTTGCCGCGCAATTTTTCATTTCCCGACGGAAGATTCTCCGGCATCCTTGAGTTCATTTATGGGCAAACGACGCGAAGCGCGCGAACGCGCGGTGCAATTCCTGTTTCAATACGATCTGAACCCGCCGGAAAATCTCGAGCTGGAGCTGGCGCAGTTTTGGAATTCCCAACGCGCTGCCGCCATTGCAGATGAAAAAGGCCCCTCGACGTGGGGTCAACAAACGGAATTGCCGCCGCCGACGGCCGAGGACGCCGAAACGCAGTTGTTCGCCGAACCCCTCATTCGCGGAGTCATTCAAAATCGTGATGCGGTGGACGAAAAAATCAAGAGCCACGCCAGGAACTGGGAGTTTCACCGCATCGCCGCCGTGGATCGCAACGTCATGCGGCTGGCGATTTACGAAATGCTCTACCGCGAGGACATTCCACCCGTCGTCAGCATCAACGAAGCGGTGGACATCGCCAAAAAATTTTCCACGGAGGACAGTGGAAAATTTGTGAACGGAATTTTGGACAAAATCCGCGGTGAACTCATGCGTCCCGCAAGAATCGTAAAGTAGTTCCAACGCTTCGAACTAAAAGGCAACAAATTCAAATGACTTTTAACCTCAACCAACCAGCGGGTGTTTCGATGACTTCGGGCATCGGACTTTGGACTTTGGACTGAAAATGTTCGCCGATTTACATTTGCACACGAATTTTTCCGACGGCACATTTTCGCCGGAGGAAGTGGTTGAATATGGCGCCCGGTTCGGCTTTGCCGCGCTGGCGTTGACGGATCACGATTCGGTCGAGGGCTGCGCGCGCATGGCGGCGGCGTGCGCGGCGGTGGAAATCGAGTTCATTCCGGGCACGGAACTCACCGCCGAACACAACGATACGGAACTCCATTTGCTGGGCTATTTTCTCGATACGCAAAACGAAAAGTTGTTGACGGAAATCGCCAAGTTTCAAGTCATCCGGCAAAGCCGCATTCACGAAATGGTCGCGCGCATCAATGAATCAGGCGTGCCGCTCCGGGCGGAATCTGTTTTCGCGTTGGCCAATTGCAAATCGCCCGGACGTCCGCACGTCGCGCGGGCGATGGTCAAAGCCGGTTTGGTGAAAAGTCTGGACGAGGCCTTCGAGCGGTTTCTGAAAAAAAATCGCCCGGCTTGGGTGCCCAAGGCCAGAATCTCCGCGCTCGAGGCGATTGAACTGATTCATCAGGCTGGCGGTCTTGCCGCAATGGCGCATCCGGGGTTGAACCGCACGGACGATGTGATTCCCGATTTGGTCGGGGCCGGACTCGACGGCATCGAATGTTTTCACACCAAGCACTCCCCTGCCATGTCCGGACATTACCTGGCAATCGCCGCGAAATTCAATTTGTCCGTGACCGGAGGTTCCGATTGCCACGGTTTCAGCAAATTCAAACCGCTCATCGGCACGGTCAGACTGCCTTACGAATACGTCGAAAAATTAAAGGCTAAAATTGCCGGACGTAAATCCGCCGTTCCCGTTTCCCATTGATTTTCACATGGGCTTATTTGCCAAGTTCAAGTCCGGCCTGCAAAAAACGCAGAGCAAACTGGTTCACGAAATCAAACGCATCGTCACGCGCTCGCCTAAACTTGATGCCGCGTCGTTGGAAGAACTCGAAGTTGCCCTCATCTCCGCCGATTTGGGAATGTCCATGAGTTCGCAGATTATTGATGCCGTCAAAAAAGCCTACGAATCCCAGGGCGGTGCGGGTTTGGATTTTCTGGCGATTGCGCGCGCGGAAATCGGGAAAAGTTTGAGCTCCAACCAGGCGGGTTTGCTTAAAGCCGCCGGTGGCCCGACCGCGGTTTCCATCGTTGGCGTCAACGGCACCGGCAAAACAACCACTTCAGCCAAGCTCGCGCATTTTGTCCAATCGCAGAAACAAACCGCCTTGCTCGCCGCGTGCGACACGTTTCGCGCCGCGGCCATTGAGCAATTGAAACTTTGGGGAACGCGCTTGAAAATCGAAGTCATCGCCGGCACTTACGGTGCGGATGCGGCTTCCGTGGCGCACGACGCCGTAACCGCCGCGCAGGCACGCAAGGTGGATTATCTTTTCATTGACACGGCGGGACGGTTGCACACGAAGCACAACTTGATGCAGGAGTTGCAAAAGCTGCATCGCGTCATCGGCAGGCAATTGCCCGGCGCGCCGCACGAGGTCCTGCTCGTGCTCGACGCGACGACCGGTATGAACGCGCTCAACCAGGCGCGCGAATTCAATAAAATTGTTCCACTCACCGGCCTCGTCGTGACCAAGCTCGACGGCACGAGCAAAGGCGGCATGGTGGTGGCGATCCAGAAGGAACTCGGCCTGCCCATAAAATTCATAGGCCTCGGCGAGCAGCCCGACGACTTGCAACCGTTCGACGCGAAACAATTCGCACAGGCGTTGTTTGAGGAATAGCCTTTGATGGCATATTGTATGCAATCGGATA
>JBEKBA010000217.1:0-3481 GCA_050015635.1 Verrucomicrobiota bacterium | reverse complement strand
GCCGCTGATCTGTTTTGAAGACACGTTTCCGCAACTCGCGCGCGCCGCCGTCCGCGACGACACGGATTTTCTGGTGAACCTGACAAACGACGGCTGGTTCGGCCAAAGCGCGGAACAATGGCAGCACATGGCGAACGCAGTTTTTCGCGCGGTCGAAAATGGCGTTCCGCTCATCCGTTGCACCAACAATGGCGTGACGTGCTGGATTGATTCATATGGACAATTGCGCGTAATCTTCAAGGACACAAAAGGAAGCGTTTATGGCGTTGGCTCGATGACGGCGCAAATTCCCCTGCCCTCTGAAAATCACGTGCCAACTTTTTACAATCGTCATGGCGATTGGTTCGGCTGGTCGTGCGTCGTGGTGGCGGCGGGTATCTTGTTGTTCCGGTTAAAGAAATAACTTGATGTTTGCGCGGAATGGGTGGATAAAAGCATCAAGCTTATGAAAATCAGCGTTCCCATCAGTACGCTGTTGCATCATAAAGGTTCGACAGTGTGGCACGTCGCGCCGGAGGCGGCTGTTTTTGAAGCCATCAAATTGATGGCGGCCAAAAACATCGGCGCACTGCTCGTCATGTCCGGCGCCATGCTGGTGGGCATTTTCACGGAACGCGATTACACCCGCAAAATCGCGCTGGCGGGAAAAACTTCCAAGGAAACCCAGGTTTGGGAAGTCATGCCCAAGGAAATTATTTTCACCAAACCGGATGATACGGTTGAGAATTGCATGAAACTGATGACCGAACATCGCGTGCGACATCTGCCCGTGGTGGAAAGCGGAAAAGTCCTCGGCATCATTTCCATCGGCGACCTGGTTAACTGGATCATTTTTGACGGCGCCGGAATAAACCGTAAATCCGGTTCGCTTACCGGCATTTTAAAAAAATATTCGTCCCTCCATAACACAACCATCATCAGGTTGCGGTTCCGGCCAGCTACGATGCGGGAGCCCACAGGAAAGATTGAGCAGCGTTCAAAAATGCGCTGAAAAAGGGTTGGTTGCCACCAAAAAAGATGTCGCTGCAGCACCGCTGCAGTAGGGCTGCAGCCAGCGTGCAGCGACGCTGCTTAACACCGCGCTGGATTCAAACTGATACACTACCGGGTTTCAAATCCTTATCCGTCACCGCGCCTTCCGATGCACTCGTGACGTGGCTCGCGTATTTCGCCAGCACGCCGCGGGTGTAGCGGGGCGCGGGTTTTTTCCACACTTTGCGGCGGGCTTTCAGTTCTTTTCCGGTGACCTGAAGGGTCAACTGCCGCTTCCCGGCGTCAATGGTGATGGTGTCGCCGTTTTTCACGAGCGCGAGCGGCCCGCCCGTGCAAGCCTCCGGCGTGATGTGGCCGACGACAAAGCCGTGGCTGCCGCCGGAAAACCGTCCGTCGGTGATAAGTGCAACGTCCTTGCCAAGTCCCTTGCCCATGATGGCCGACGTGGGCGAAAGCATCTCGCGCATCCCCGGTCCGCCGCGCGGCCCTTCGAAACGAATGACGACGACGTCGCCCTTCACAATCGAGCCATCAAGGATTTTTTCCAGCGCGGCCTCCTCGGAATTGAAAACGCGCGCGCGTCCGGTGAATTGCAAACCCTCCTTGCCGGTAATCTTTGCGACCGCGCCTTCGGGCGCGAGGTTGCCGCGCAGAATCACGAGATGGCTGTCTTTTTTGATCGGCTTGTCGAACGGCTTGATAATTGTTTGCCCGGCCGGATACGGTCTTACGCCGGCAAGTGTTTGCGCCATGGTTTCGCCGGTGACGGTCAGCGCGTCGCCGTGCAATAAATTTTTGTCGAACAGCATTTTCATCAACGGACGGGTGCCGCCGATGGCGACGAGTTCGGACATGAGATGTTTTCCGCTCGGCTTCAAATCGGCGAGCACAGGCACGCGTTTGCCGATGCGGGTGAAGTCATCAATCGTCAGCTTCACCCGGGCCGCGTGCGCGATGGCGAGCAAGTGCAACACGGCGTTTGTTGAGCCGCCGAGCGCAATGACGACGGTAATGGCATTTTCGAATGCTTTCTTCGTCAAAATGTCGAGCGGCTTGATTCCCTGACGGAGCATTTCCACAACGGCTGTACCCGCGCGACGGCAATCATCCATTTTCTGGGGTGAAACCGCGTTTTGTGCAGAACTGTTGGGCAAACTCATCCCGAGCGCCTCGATGGCGGAAGCCATGGTATTGGCCGTGTACATTCCGCCGCATGAACCCGGACCGGGAATGGCGCATTGTTCGACAGCGTGAAATTCCGCGTCGGAAATTTTGTGATTCGCGTGCGCGCCGATGGCTTCAAACACGGAGACAACATCGAGTTTCCGCGTGTCGCCGGTGATGCAACCGGGCAGAATCGTTCCGCCATAAACAAAAACGGCCGGACGATTCAGCCGCGCGATGGCGATGAGCGAGCCGGGCATATTTTTATCGCAACCGCCGAGCGCAACGAAACCGTCCATGCCGGCGCAGCCAACGACGGTTTCAATCGAGTCGGCGATGACTTCGCGCGAGACGAGCGAATACTTCATGCCTTCGCTGCCCATGGAAATGCCGTCGGAAACGGTAATGGTGTTGAAAATAATCGCCTTGCCCCCACCGGCGTTTGCGCCTTTTTCAGCTTCGAGCGCGAGCTTGTCCAGGTGCATGTTGCACGGCGTGACGTTGCTCCACGTCGAGGCAATGCCGATGAGCGGTTTTTGAAAATCTTCCGGTTTGAAACCAACCGGATAAAGCATGGCGCGCGCGGCGGCGCGTTCATCGCCGTCGAGCAAAATACTGGAATGGGGACGCAATGGATCGGCGGATTTATTTTTTTTCATGGCGGACAATTTAGCCTGACAACCGGAATGGCGGCAAGTGCGGGAGTTTGGAATTGAAAAATTCAACGCACTCGGCCAGAGTTCTGGTTCGGCGGAGAGATGGCAGAGTGGTTTAACGCGCACGCCTGGAAAGCGTGAATACCCAAAAGGTATCGGGGGTTCGAATCCCCCTCTCTCCGCCACTTTGATTTTATTGGGTTTTTTTCAAAAATAGGGGTCAGTGGCAACGCCTAGTGGCAACAAATCCACCCTTATTTGGGGTTATTTACTGGTGTCAACGAGGTCGGATTTCGCTCCAATTTCACATCTTTCAATGAATGCCAGAATGCTGGCGAAATTGAAGATTTCAGATGGCTTGCGACTGCCAGCCAATGGTGTGGCAGCGTGATTTCCATGTCGCAGGGTATGTCGCATGTAACAATTTCCCTTGGCGGCTGCCTCCTGCTGCGTCTTGATGTCGTTCGCCAACTGCTCATCAGCGATCATAGTTTGGTCAAAACGAACATCTGGACGACAGCCAACCATTCTAGCAATCGACCATCCCGTCCAATTGACCTTCGGACGTAACGAGGGACTAATAAGGATTGTTTGGAAACGGAAATCACGATTTTGTAGTCTCTCTGCGTAGTCTGAAAGGAGTGTATCATCGAAATTTGACCCAAGGT
>JBEKBA010000216.1:0-2656 GCA_050015635.1 Verrucomicrobiota bacterium | reverse complement strand
TGTTCGTCGCGGGCGGCAAATTCCAGGCAGATTAGGGCAGCGATGATGATGGCCGCCCAAATGCTCCACAACAAACTGGTCGTCCAGGCCGTGCGCCAAATACGTTTTGACCATTCGGACCTGACCTCGAACGCTGATTCCCGGATTTCTTCCAGCGCGGGTCGGACTTCCTGCGCCAGTTTCTCCGTCTGCCGGATGAATGGGGCGATGACTTCCCGGTTGATGCCCGATTCCAGGGCGGCGTTGACTCCTTGCACAATGGCCTTCGTGTCAACGTGGGTGCCCAGATTTTTCACGGTCAATTCAATGGCCGCAATGGTTTCCTTGCATTTATCCAGCGTAAGGCGGCAAAATTCATTGGTCTTTTCCGCATGGCTGGTGATGCTGACATCGCGGGTCTCAATAGTTTTGGCGAGCAAACCAATTTCCTCTCGCAACTCCTGCACGCTCGCCAGTGAATCCGCATTCGCCGAAATCATCCGGGTGGGGACGCGCTCGACATAATGGGCATATACATCCAGCACGAGGAACAGTTGTGTAAAAAACTGTTCGCTGTCACCATCGGCAAAGCGGTGATAAATTTCCCGCGCCAACTCCCGTTTTTCGACAGGATAAGTAGAGAGCATTTCTTCAAAAAGATTGGGTTCAGCCATAACGCCTCCCGTCATTCAGCCAGATTTACCTTCGCGCCACGTTTGGCCGGCCGTGGCTCACCGATAGGCGGAATGATTTTGGGCTTGATGGTGGCCGCCTCGGCCACCGGCAGCAGTTTGGCGGCAATCCGGTCGTATTGATTAAAAAGGTTGGCCAGCCAATCCTGCAACACCCCACGCGCCATAATGTCCAAGCCAAGGGTGTCGTTGCCGATGGCTTCATTGAACGGAATGCCGCGCTGCTGATCGGACTCCAGCTTGGCAAGTCGAAATTTGACAAATTCGGACAGCACCGGCACGGTAACCGCGACGGCCCCCTGATCCAAAAGCTCCTTTTCGAGTTCGCTCCCGGCGAACATCCGGGTTTTGGGTGCGCGGGCCGGGTTGTGCACAATCACATAATCCACCTGTTTGCCGCAGAAATGGCAGACCGCGTCGAGGTTGGTCATCACGTCGAGGTCATCCAGCGGAAAAACCATCAGGGTGATGCCGATGTTCTGTGCGCTGGCAATGTCAAAGAAATGCGTGGCCGACAGAGCCTTCATCAGCGCCACATCCAGATGCGCGCGCGGATCAACCACGGTGACGGGTTTGACCGTGGTTTTACGCAAGATGGAAATGATTTCGTCCAAATCTCCGGCCTGGCCATTCAACGGTGTGAGTGTCACCTGGCTAGGGAATAATCGGGACAGGGTGCGGTTGTCGCCGTCGAGATCGAATCCCTGCCACGGGATGCCGCGTTGATTAAGCCAGCACGCGCGGGCGGTGGCTTCGATGCTTTTGCCCATGTTTCCCTTGGCCTGCATGGGCAATATCAGGCGATGTTTCGTCGTTTTCATATATTTGTGTTGAACCGATATTGGTTTGTTGATTTGTTTGCGGTTGGATCTGTTGGTGACCTCGGCTTGTTGCTTGGTGGCTGCGCCGTGGCGGGTTGCGCTATTTTCGCGGCATCCTCCCAATGAGGCCGAGCCTTACGTTTCAGGTAGCGCCGGTAGAACTGGTGCAAACCCTGAGACGTGATGACACAATCCTTTTCGGTGCGGAGTCGGGCGGCGATTTCCTGCCAAGTCCGGCGCTGCTGGCGTTGCTCGCGGATGAATTCCACGAACGATTCGAGGCGGCTGTGGAATGGTCGCCCGCCGCCGGAACGATTTCGTTTCACCGACTGGTTGACGTTGATGGATTTTGAATTCATCAACATCGAGTTTAGAACACTTCACGCGGCTGCCGGTAAAAGATAGTCGGCGATTAAAGGGCAAAAATGGACGATTCGGCAGGATAGTTTTGCCGGTGGATTTTTCCGCGTTGAATTGGGTTGAAATCCGTTGATCCGGTGCGTTGAACTGTGTTGAGAAGTGTTGACGGCGAATGTTGAACAGCGTTTAGCAGCGTTGAAATCATCAACGCACATCAACGGAATTCAACACCTGTTTTTGCTGCCGCTATTTTCCGAAGCGAATGCTTCGGGGATGGTGTCATCAAAAAATCAAGGCTTTCAAGTTTCAGAAAGCCGCCAGAAATCACGTTTGATTGAACGTATCAAATCGGGTGATGATTGGCGCAGTGAACGTCCGTTTCTGAAATCGGAGCGGACGTAACGGCTGTGGAGTCGCGGAGAATTGAGAAACGGATGCTGACTGCGCTGTCGTCTAGGTTTCATTCGAGGCGATTTGTCTGGCCGGTTTCCTCCGCTGTCAGCAGGAAAGCCGGGCAGTCAAAGCGCCGGACATTTCATAAATGGAGATGAGAAAATAGCCGGATAATGTATTAAATTCAGTTGGAAGCAAAACGGTCATGAATCGCAATTAAAACCGGGAATGCCGCCGCCGAAATGATATTGCCAACCAACGAAGCGATCAGACATTTGAAAATTGATGGTATTGCCAAGTCCGATTTGGCCGATGGGATAAATCGGCAAATCAGATAAATCAAAGTTCCCTCAGCCAGCACCACCAATCCTTCACCAATTCCTGCGGCAAAGGCCGGACGCATATTCTGTT
>JBEKBA010000215.1:0-2699 GCA_050015635.1 Verrucomicrobiota bacterium | reverse complement strand
TGTTTCATTTTGGTTTGATTAGGTTTGATTCACCTTGATCCGGCTTGATTCAGTTTGATTGCGGTTGATCCGGTTTGACAGAACGGGTCGTTCCGGATGTCTCAAGTTTTACATCTCGCAACAGGGATTCAGCATATCCCGTGGCCTCCGCCTGCGAGATTAGATCCGGCTTCGCATATGAATCCGCCATGAAGGATCGTGTCAGGAGACGAGCAAATGGCGCGTGTTCTCTCCGATAATCATCCTCTTCCTTCTCTGCGGCGCGCTCGCGCGCCCGGCGTTCCCGTTCGATTTGCAGCCGCCCGGCCAGATAATCCTCCCGGCGCACGCGCGCAAGAGTGCGGAGAAGTTCCTGTTCACGGGCACACCGTTCGGCAGGGTCGGTGATGGTCGCGAGCGTGTTCCGGTGGGATGCCGCGAGTTCCGCCACAAACACGGTGGACAGGTGATTACTTATTTCCACACCGTCGGCGTCGGCGGTCAGTTGGCGGGCGTCTTCGGCCAACTGGCGGACGAGGTTGCGCCGTTCCTGCTGTTTGAGCCAGTGCTGATAGCCGCCCAGACGCCAATTGCTGAGATTCTGTTCGTTGACGCGGCGTCCGCCGAATTCCGCGTTGAGCACGGCCTGCGTTGCGGGCAGCGCGTTCAACCATTCGAGGATGCGTCCGGTTGGTTCTCCATCATCGAGCCGGCGACTTAACTCGTCCCGGATTATTTGCGGGAGACGCGCGATTTTGCCGTTACCAGTTGTTTTTTGATGTTTCATTTTCGTGCTTTTTGGGACGCGGATGGAAGCCCTTGCGGACAACCCCAATCCCGATCAGCCGATGGTAAGTCAACCTTCATTCGTTGCGGAAAGCGAGAAATGAGTTTGCGTCGGTTCGCCGCCGAAACGACGCAGATTCGAGGGATATTTACGTTGTCCCGGCCACTGGACGACGCATCCTCCTTCGCATAAAGCTACGGAGGACAGTCGCCGTCGCGCTTTCCGCTATGGCCGCCGGGGCGCGGCGTCCCTACAAAAAAATGACACATTACGGAACTTTATGCCGGACGGGCGAGCCGCCGCAAGGTGGCCGTGACGGCCGCCAGCAGGCGGGATTTGAAAGTGGCCAAGCTTTTGACACCTTTCTGTTTTGCGATTTGCCGCAAAGCAGGTTCGGCGCAATTGGCGTAGTCAAGGGCATCTGTGACTAGGATGTAAGGCACAATGGCCTTTTTCGCCCACAGTTTCGCCGTCGCCTTGGTCAGCGGAGGCAATTGCCGCGCCTCGCGCAATGGAACCAGTATTTCCTCGCCGGGCGGATCATCCGGCCATTGCCACCAATCCTGATGAAGCCATTTTTGTTCCTCTTTGAGCGATTCAAACTGCCGGTCTCCGGTTTCCGAGCGCAGGATATGTAACCGGTAAATGAGGA
This sequence comes from Verrucomicrobiota bacterium, assembly GCA_050015635.1. Taxonomy (GTDB): domain Bacteria; phylum Verrucomicrobiota; class Verrucomicrobiia; order Limisphaerales; family UBA11358; genus UBA11358. The sequence goes on along the minus strand of JBEKBA010000215.1, from coordinate 1,281 downwards.
GGTCGAGATATTGGACGAGGGGCGTGTCGGGACGGAACCGCGCGCCTTCCCCGGCGTCAGTCGGATACTCCTCGCCGAGTTCGAGCCGTTTGGCGAGTTGTTCAAAACGAGAACGATTTTTCGTATGCCGATGCACGAGCATCGGCCAGGCGTGCATCCGGCGCGCCGCGGTGCGGATATATTCTGGAAATTCGTCGGCGAGCCTGTCCAAAGCTTCAACCCGCTGGTAAACATCCCAAGCGAAGGAATCTGGAAAGCTGCCGGGCGACATTGAACCATCCTTATTGCGAGCCTCTTCCGGAAATTCCCGCTGCCAACGCCGGAGCAGATAAGCCGCATTGGTGTTTTCGCCGATGGCCATCCCATAGAGGACTTCGCACAACAAATCCTGACATTGGGTCAACCCGGCGCGCCGACTTAATAACGAGAGAAATTGATGGCGCAAGACCAAATTCAGCGCCCCATCAATCTCATTGAGAATTCGTCTGGCTGGGGCGTGCCTCGCCACGAATTTTTCGTCATTGCTACGCAATATGGATTCAAAAAGACGCGATACGCGGAAAATCTGATCAATGATGGCCACCAGGGGGCGCGACAATTCCCATGCGAGAGTATTCTCCGGCAATTGCGTCAATGCACGGCAATAATCCTGCATCCGCGGACCATCCCACGCCTCCAGATTCTTGTCCTGGCCGTTTTGTTTCGCGGTAATGACCAGATGCAAATAGGCGCGGAACTGCTTCACCAGATCATCGCGCTTTTTATTTTCCTTATCTTCATCAGACGGTGGGGACGGTGGGGATTTCATGACATTTTAGATTGTTTTACTATCGGCTTTGTTGCCGATGATGAGTCAACCTTCATTTTTTACGAAAAGCCAGAAATGAGTTTGCGTCCTTTCGCCACTGAAACGACGCAAGTCTAGCCAGCGCGGACAGCGCAGCGCGCCGTCCCTACCTTAACCGACTTCATTTGGCAGCGGCTTCCACAATTTTGATTTCGTCGGTGGTGAGGCCGTAAAGTTCATAGACGCGCCGGTCAATCTCTTCATCGAGGCAGTTGATTTCCGATTCAATGGCGGCGAGGTCGTCGCCGCCGGCTTCTTCGGCGACGACTTTCATCAAATCGCGGATGGCGCGCAAATTGTCACCGGCACCAGCGTTGAAATAAACAAGCGGTTCGAGCGTGTTGACGAGCAGCGAGTAAATCACTTCCGGCTTTTTGCCTTTCATCCACTTCTGCCTGCGCGAGTTTTCATTCAGGAATTGCCGCCACGCGGCG
>JBEKBA010000214.1:0-2726 GCA_050015635.1 Verrucomicrobiota bacterium | reverse complement strand
TCGCCAGCCGCATGACGTTGCGATCCACGGCGGCGATGCGGTGAAACTCCCAGTTCCTGGCGTGGCTCTTGATTTTTTCGTCCACCACATCACGATTTTGAATGACCCCGCGAATGAGGGGGTCGGCGAACAACTGAGTTTCGGCGTCCTCGGCCGTAGGCGGCGGCAATTCCGTTTGTTGACCCCAGGTCGAGGGGCCTTTTTCATCTGCAATGGCGGCGGCGCGTTGGGAATTCCAAAACTGCGCCAGCTCCAGCTCGAGATTTTCCGGCGGGTTCAGGTCGTATTGAAACAGGAATTGCACCACGCGTTCGCGCGCTTCACGTCGTTTGCCCATAAATGAACTCAAGGATGCCGGAGAATCCCCCGTCGGGAAATGAAAAATTGCGCGGCGAAATTTACGGGCTAAACTTCGCGCATGAGCAAAGTCACAAAGCTTCTGCACACGCGCTATCGCGTGAATGATCTGGAACGCACGGTGAAATTTTACCGCGAGGTCCTCGGGCTCGAAGAAATCAAGCGGCACAAATCGCCGCGCGGTTCGGAACTGGTTTTTCTCAAGGCGCCGGAAAGCAAAGAGGAGATTGAAATCTGCTTTTTTCCGGGCAGCGCTCCGGTGCAAGTCCAACCCGACCTGACGCATCTTGCTTTCGAGGTGGACAGCCTTGAGGAATTCGGCAAGCACCTGGCGAAGCACGGCCTGAAATATTCCGATGGGCCGACGACCAGTTCCAGCGGAACGACCTTCGCCTTCGTTGATGCGCCGGAAGGATACGAAATCGAACTCATTCAAAAAGGCAAAGGCGGCCACTGAAATTTCCATGAGCGTTTTAATTGTCGGTTCAACCGCACTGGATTCCATCAAAACTCCGGAGGCGGAAAACCCGCGCTTGTTGGGCGGTTCGGCCAGCCACGCCGCCGTGGCCGCAAGTTTTTTTTCGCCGGTGAAACTGGTTGGCGTTGTCGGCGAGGATTTCCCCCAAAAATACCTCCAGCTTTATCGCCGCCATAAAATTGATCTGGAAGGTCTGCAGATTTTGTCCGGCAAAACATTTCACTGGTCGGGCGAATATGAATTGAACATGAACAATCGCCGGACGTTGCTGACGGAACTGGGCGTGTTCGAAACCTTCACGCCGACGCTGCCGAAGTCGCATCAAAATTCCCAATTCGTCCTGCTGGCGAACATCGCGCCCGCGCTCCAGCACCACGTGCTCAACCAGATGCGCCGTCCGAAATTCGTTGTGGCCGATACAATGGATTTGTGGCTGAACATCGCGCTCGCCGATTTACTGAAATTGCTCCCGCGTATTGACGGTTTTGTGCTCAATGACAGTGAAGCGCATCAGTTGACGAAAGAAGATAATGTTTTTGCCGCGCTGAAAAAAATCCACAAGCTGGGGCCGAAATATATCATCATCAAAAAAGGTTCGCATGGCTCGATTTTGTCCGGGCCGCGCGGATTTTTCATCTGTCCGGCGTATCCGCTGCACAAGGTGATTGATCCGACCGGCGCGGGGGATTCCTTCGTCGGCGGCATGATGGGTTATCTGGCCACGGCGCGCGGCGCGGTTGACAGCAACCTCCGGCGCGCGATGATTTACGGCAGCGTTACGGCGTCATTTTGTTGCGAAGGTTTTGGACTGATGCGCACCACCAAAACCAAACGCGCTGACATTGACCGCCGCGTGACGGAATTGGAGAGGTTAACGAAGTTTTAAGCTCCTCCAAGATTTTAGACACGGATTAACACGGATGGAAACATCTCTCCCCAGAGCGGAGAGGGAGACGTTTTTTGCCAAGAACGCCAGAGAAAACGAATTGAAATGGGACGCGGTGGAACGCATCCCTACCATGAAATCAATGCGCCCAGCGGCGCGGGGATAGGGGATGGGGTCCAGGAAATCCGGAACAAAAAGCGGGAGCGCGGCGGTCCTTGCGGACGGGCAGCGTGACGCTGCACCCAATTATAAAAATCAGACACGGATTAACATGGGTAGAGATTACATTTTGCGCATGGTCGATCAGATTGCCGCAATGCTTGCGGGCGTTATCGCCAAGAAACAGGCGGGTCAACCCGCGGAGGCAAGGGCGGAATTGGAGAAAACCTGTATCCAGACCATCGGCCTCACGCTTGCCGACCTGAAGCGATTGTCGCCCGAAGCGGTTGTACAGCTCTTGAACAATGCCGGGGCGTTGCGCCCGATTCGCGCAGTGACGCTGGCCGAGCTTTTGCTGGTGGATGCCGAGTTGCACGAGGCCGACCCAGACGCGCTCCCGCCGTTGCCGAATTATGTCCACGCATTCTGCCTGCTGGCTGATGCAATTGACACATTAACCACGGAGGATCAGGCCATCTACCGCACCAAGCTGAACATGCTTGCCGACCGATTGGGCGACCTCCGAACACATCCATACATCAAGGAAAAGCTCCGTGATTATGGAACAGCCAAAAACGCCTAAAATCAGGCATTCGCGTTTGACAACAGGTGGCCGTCTGCAAAGACTCCGACGTGGCTTGGTTTTGTTGATTATCAACGAGTTAAACTTTTGAATTTGGCAAAAGAAATGGTTTGAATAAACGAACCGGCAGTTGTAGAATAACAGTTAGCAGTTTGCTGAAAAACTCCCAGAGAGTTTGAATGTTGGCGGAGCGGAGTGGTCAGAGAAGGATGCGTGGAAGACCTCAAGCCCAACCGGAATTTCTAACGACGATCAACCTGAAT
>JBEKBA010000213.1:0-2778 GCA_050015635.1 Verrucomicrobiota bacterium | reverse complement strand
GTGGCCGGGTCAGACGAAAACCCCGCTGGAACGGAAACGCTGACGGACGGGCTATTACCCGGCGGGTTGTAGGCCACTGACACGGTCCCTTTCATACACGCCACAGTTCCATCCGCCTGCAAGGAATATACGGTGCCGACGATTTTGGCCACACCGTTTGGCAAGCCGACTGCAAACTCGGAGGGGCGGACCAGCTTATGCTGGGAGCCGATGAGGGTGCCGGACAGCAGGCTCAACCGGGTGATAGTGCACCCCACTTCGCCGACAGCCATTTTATCCAAACGATCAAACCGCAAAACCGAGTCGGGCATCAACCGTAAAACGGTCCGGCTGTCCGGCAGAAACAAGTCCAGGGTCGTATCCGGGGCGGTCTTGATGATTGCATTCGCTGCTAGGGTGGTGTTCTCCTTCAGCGACTGCCAGTTTCCGTCGATGGAATATGAGGCGGAGCCATGGACGGCACGCACCGATGCTTGAGCCGGCTGAAATTGCGCAAGAGCGGGCTGAACCGACGCGGCGGAGAGCCACGCGGACAACGCAAAAAAAATCACCGTAAAATTTTGGACAGGTTTCATGCAATTTTCCTTTCTGAAGTGTAAATCTTGTTTGAACTGGGTTTGCCTGTCGGGGCAAGACCGGCCCAATAGCCATCCACCCAATTACGACTTTACGCTGACCTCGATTTCTGTCGAGAAAAAGTTATTCACATTCCAACAACACAACGCTCTGGAAGCATACGCGGCTGATTTATTTTACGGAGCACTTCGTCAGGTAACTGCGGATGAACACCGATAAACACAGATTTTTTGCACCTTTTGTTTTGACAGACCGGCGCAAACGCAAACCATCTGATGCAATGGCTCGCGCACAACAAATTGACCGCTTCGAATTCGAGCGCGCACTGTGGCAAAAAAATTTAACGCGCGTCGCTGGTGTGGACGAAGCGGGTCGCGGCCCATTGGCTGGGCCGGTGGTGGCGGCGGCGGCGATTCTATCAGTGCAATGGGTGGAATCCGGTTTGCCACGCGAACTCGAAGGCCTTAATGATTCCAAACAACTCACCGGAATACAGCGCGAAAAATTCTTCGCATTTTTAACTTCCTGCGGCGAAGTGAAATTTGCCATTGCACAAACCGACGCTGCGCAGATTGACGAAATCAACATTTTGCAGGCGACACATCGGGCGATGAATGATGCGCTGGTGCAATTGCAGCCTGCGCCCGAACATATACTCGTGGACGGACGCGCTGTCAAAACCATGCGCGTGCCACAAACGGCGATTGTGGGGGGCGACGCGCGCAGTTATTCCATCGCCGCCGCGAGCGTGCTGGCCAAAGTCACGCGCGACCGGTTGATGCTGGAATTTCATCGGCAGTGGCCGGTTTATGGATTCACGGAACACAAAGGTTACGGGACTGCGCGGCATCTCGCGGCGATTGCAGCACACGGGCCGTGTCCGATTCATCGGCGCAGTTTCGCGCCGTTGAAGCCGGAGAAGCGGAAACTTTTTGGCCACGGATGAATCTGCTGGAAAAACTGAAAACAAGGTTCACCCGCAAAGAAAGGCCGGAGCATTTGCGGCGCGGCGAATTGGGCGAGCGCTCGGCTAAAAGGTTTTTGCGGCGACAAGGACTGAAATTTCTCACGGCCAATTTTCGTTCCGCGCGCGGCGAAATTGATTTGATTTTTCGGGACGGGAATTGCCTCGTCTTTGTTGAAGTCAAAACGCGCTCGTCCGAGGATTGGGTCAGGCCGGCGGCAGCGGTGAACGCCGGGCGGCGGCGGCGGCTTTCGCAATGCGCGCTGGATTATTTGCGGCGGCTGAAAAATCCGCCGGTGAAGATTCGCTTTGACATCGTGGAGGTTTTATTGAACGACGATGAGATGCGGGACATCCGTCATTTGCCGAACACGTTTGCGATGGCAAAACCGTTTCGTTACGGCTGAACAAATTTTACTTGCGTCCACCGGCAAACGGGAGGAGCTTGCTTCAGCAGCCATGAGCCGAATCCTGGAAATCGCAGGCAATGTTTTTTTGCTTATGATTGTTCTGGGCTTTGGGGTCTGGCTTTTCATCCATGCACTCAAACATAGCGTAAACCCGCCAAAATTGATTTTCAAATGGCTGGTTACCATACCGGTGATTGCCTGCTATGTATGTTTGGTTGTGCCCATGGTCGGAAAGGGAGGATTCGGCGCAATGGCCGGAATTTTTATCGCCGTTGTTTTGGGCGTTGTCATGTTCATAATTTGGGGCCACAGCGTAACCGATCTGGTGGCAAAGCCGATCGGCTCGCTTTATGACGGTGGGGACGAACCGCCGGAACCGAAACCGCTCTATTCGATTGCATACAGCAAACGAAAACTAAACAAGCCGCTCGAAGCGATTGTGGAAATTCGCAGGCAGCTCGCGCGGTTCCCGGATGATTATGAAGGCGTGATGTTGCTGGCCGGCATTCAAGCGGAAGACCTGAAAGATTTGCCGTCGGCGGAAACCACGTTGAACCATTTTTGCGATCGACCGGATGCGCCGCCTAAACAGGTCGCCGCCGCGTTCACGCAACTGGCCGACTGGCATTTGAAACTTTTTCAAGATGCGGATTCCGCGCGCGTGGTGCTGGAAAAAATCATCACGCAATTTCCTCAAACTAATTTGGGCGAGTATCCCGTCATGCCCCGTAAAACTCGGTTTTTAATTTGATAAAATGAGCGCATGGACAAAGTTAAATCGAAGTTTCTCCGGCTGCTTTGGCTGGCATCGAATCCGTCATTCCAGTC
>JBEKBA010000212.1:0-2781 GCA_050015635.1 Verrucomicrobiota bacterium | reverse complement strand
TGTAGTTGACCAGGCTGGCGCGTATTTGGCGGGAGACAGGATCACCAGCTTGATGGGTCAAGTCAAAGCCGCAAATAACGATTTTCCCGCCGCCAATCTTTCCTTCGATAATCAACGCAAGTGGACGCGCGGTGACCCAATCGTCAATAATGCGGACAATAGGACTTAGGCCGTTTGGCAAAAGGTCGAGCCGCAATGCGCCTGCGCGATGGATCAGATACCACCATTGCCAGTCGCTGAAATAATCGGTGGGAAAACCGGCGAGCGCGGGATTTTGAGGATCGCACAAAAGGCCGAGCGTGGTCGGCGCCTGGCGGCCCGTCCATGCGGTGTTCCAAAAGATGCTGGAGAAACCGAGTTTGACCGGGTCTTTATCATAGTTGCGAACGTTCCCGCCGGGAATGCCGAGCAAAACCTTGCCGCCGGATTGCAGGCAGCGCCGGGCGGCAGCATCGAAGGTGGAGGTGACCAGAATGCTGCGCGGTTCGGCCGGCAATTGCGACGGATAAATCCAAAGGTCCCAGTCGTTTTCAAATTTCCCGACGCGGACGATTAACTGGTATTTTCCCGGCGCGGGCGCGTTTTTCAAATCAATGCTGACATGACCGAGGGCGATGCCGTTGTCCACAGGAATATCGCGCGCCGGCAATTGGCCGCACGCGAAGGTTTTGCAGTCGTCGCTGACGAGTTTCCAGGTCGTCAGCGCCTTGTGCAGCGGTTCGGGACCAAAATTTGCGACTTCAAGGCTGGCTGCAAGGGTTTCGTCCGTGGTGAAAACGCGTTTGCTGAGGCGGGCAAGGGGGACGGTGGAATTGCAGAAGCGCCGGAATTGTTGGGCGGTCACGTAGCCCTTTTCCTCCCAAAACGGGTTAAGTACGCCGACGAGCGCGGTACCCTGGCCGGGAAAATCGTTCAGGCCGAGCAAATCGAATCCACCCATGCCCGGCGTGCGCAGGGCGGATTCAATGTCTTCCTTGTAGCAAAGCGTCTGGAGCTTGCCGGAAGCCAGGAGAAATTGATGGGCAAGATCGCCCATGCCGTTGGCGTCCAATTGGTCGCGAAAGATTTCAAAATTTTTCGGTTTGAGATAGCCCTGGTACTTGGGGATTTCGCTGAAATCCGGATAGACGCACCATTCGCCGATTTCGTGGCTGATGACGGGCATGTCGCGTTTTTGGATGTAGGCATGATAATCGGTGGTGGTCTCAGGTGGTTTTGCATTGATGCGCGATTTGAGCCCCGCGCCCCAGACCTGGATGCGTGGGTCGGGGGTGACATCGAATTGATTTTCAGGAATTTGCGGCCAGCCTGAGCCGCTGGTCCAAAGGCGGCGTGAATCGAGCGCTTTAAAATGCGCGACGTATTTGGCGAGATAGTCCCCGGCATTATCGCCTCCGGGTTCATTGCCGTAAGGCATCAGGAGGAATGACGGATGATTGCCGTAAGCTTTTAAATCCCGCCCGGTTTCCCGATAAACCCAATCATCCACCGGCTTGCCGTCGCCGAGGGTCGTGGACTGGTTTGCCCAGCAGGTTTCGATTTGGAAATACATTCCCAGTTTGTCTCCGGCTTCGAACGCAGCTTCCGGCGGACAATAAGAATGGAAACGAATCAAGTTCAGGCCGCGGGATTTGGCAATGCGAATGAGGCGTTCCCAATCTTTCACCCCGGTCGGCGGGTGGCCGGTATTGGGAAAGACGCAGCATTCCAGGGTGCCGCGGAAGAAGGTTTTGCGGCCATTAATGGTGAATTGCGTGCCATCCGTGGAAATTTCACGCAGGCCGAAGGTCACGGCGCGAGAATCACGTTGCGGCGATTGCAGCGTAACGGTCAACTGTTGCAGCACCGGATGAAATTCGTCCCACAATTTCGCATGGCCCCCGAGGGACACGTCGAGTGATGCATTGCCGCCACTGGCGTCCCAGTTGACCGGCAGGGTTTGTTTTCCAATGGACAAGGTTCCGCTCCCCGCTTTGCCGGTGTCATTGCCAATATGAATTTTGACCCGAGCGGACTTTTGTGCCACGTTTGGATAAACCTGGACATCGTCCAGCCAGACGAGCGGCGTGGCGCGCAGTTCGATGGCGCCGATGATGCCGTTCCAGTTGCCCTGGGTGTGATCGGTGATAGCATGGGAATTGTCGCCGATATTGATAACAAGACCATTAACGACACGGATGGTTAAAGCGTGTATTCCCGCTGAAAGCCGGCCTAAATCGTATTCGTGCGGTGTTGAAAGGGAGTCATTTGTGCCGATAAACTTGCCGTCCAGCCAAACTTCGGTTTCCCAGTGCGGCCTTTCCAGAGAGAGAACGACGCGTTTGCCGCACCAGCTTTTAGGAATGACGACGTCGCGCTGATACCATGCGGCGCCCGAATAATACTTGTTTGGCTGAAGCCAGAACGGGATTTTTACATTTCCGGGCTGGCGATATTTTGCATATTCGGGCGCAGTGAACCAGGGGCTTTGTTTGACATCGCCTACCCACGGGGTATTGGTTGAAATGTCATCGCCAATGCCTTGCGCGGGCAACGAGCCGGGCAATTGAATTTTGTCCGGCAACACCCGGTCAAACCAACGCTCTTGAATGCCAGCATCGGCACGATCCAGTTCGAAGCGCCAACTACCCGCGAGTGAAAAATATTCGCTGGCCGAAACAGTGGAGGCGGCAACGGCAAATGCCAATAGAACGGCCAATTTAATAGCCATTTCTAAATGCTTTAAGGCGCGGTAAAGGGCGGAGATGAAGTGAATTAGAATCAACAATTGTTTCATAATTT
>JBEKBA010000211.1:0-2815 GCA_050015635.1 Verrucomicrobiota bacterium | reverse complement strand
AAATCCGCCAATGAAACCCGCTCTTGTTCAAATGCCTTGTCATAATCATCTATCGTGGCAAGCGCAGCACGAGATTTGCTTTCCACGCGTAGCCAGACACCACGATGCAATGCTGCGGCTAATTCAGGTTTTGGATAGTGAAGCCAAATTGGCAGAATGGGTCTGACGTTTTTTTCCTTGTTGCCGTAAATTTCATCCCGGAAGGCTTCGCGCACCTTCAGCGCGTTTCTTTCCATTCGCATACCAGCCAAGGCATCGCGGCACGCAATAATCTGCTGGTTAATCCGAGCACGTTCTTCGCCGGTGACTGCTTTTTCGGCGACTGCTCCCAAGGCAATAACTTTATGTTTTAGCTGGCCGATTTCCCTTTCCAAGCTGGATGGATAAGTTGGATTATCGCCCAATAAAGCAAAGCGGAATTCATCTTCGCGTTTTGGATCGTTCACCCAGCCTTCCAGAAAACTCAAAACCATTGCGTCGAGCGCATGGTGACGGTCATCGTCACGCGCTTTTTCTGATTCGGCATTAAGTTCGTCCAACTCGGCGCGCAAAATCCTGGCTTTGGCCTTTTGTTCTTCGCGTGGCAACGCTGATGATCGCAATTCGGCCAGCTTTGCTAATTTTTCAGAAATGTTTTTGTCCAGTTCACGGTCACGGCCAAGCAGACTGTTCAGGAAGTATTTCCTGCGGGTGCGCCCAGTCAGGCCACCAGAAACAGTAATGACCCGTTTTTTGCCTTCGCTGTCATTGCCATTTGCCCAACCGAAGTGAAGGCTGGTGACAGTCTGGGCGAGGCGTGCAATCCAAGCCGTCTCTGCCAATGGAGTGTAACGCTCAACCAGATTTTCCGCGTCAGCACCCAGCAGCAAACGGACTTTTTTTCCGCCCAAGGCGTGAAAACGACGAAGCACCCGTTCTTTGTAAGCATCCCAATCCGCAAGACTGCGATCCTGACGAAACCAATGCCACGGTGTCCGGTCGCCTTTGGCAGCATTTGCCTCATCGGTTGTCAGTATGAAATTGGAAAATGAATCTGGCCCGCCTTTGGCGCGCGGAACAATATGGTCAATCCGATACTTGTGCAGGTCGGTAAAACTTAATGCGGTTTCGCTATAAGGACATTGCGGGTTGCCAGCAGGCTTTCCATATAAGCATTGTCCCCCTTGCGATTCCCAAAGCATATATTTGAGGACATCACCATTCGGCTTTCCCATTTCCGCCAGCATCTTTTTTGCTTGTTCCCGGCGCTCGCGCTGTTTTTTTTGCGCGGCGGTGATTTCCTTGATGGCTTCCGCTCCCAGCCAGGACGTTTCTGAATCGTCGCGGACAAATTCGAGCACGATGCTTCGAGGTTCGCCGTGATTCGCCTCTAATTTTTCCAATCGCTTCCAAAATGTTTCCAGCCGGTGCCGGACAATCGGATTGTTTTGCTCGCCGATCAAATCTCGAATGGCTTCCTTGCGCTTTGAGACTGGGGCATCTGATTCTTGTGCCAAACGGTCAAGCTGCTGGCTGGGGACAAAAAGTTTATCCCACGAGTCGGCAGGTTTGCCATCCTTGCTCATGCGTAACAGAAAATCCAGATCGGCAACCAGCAGCCACGGACGAGAACGCTTTTCAAAATTAGCATATTTGTTACCCTTGGCATCCTGCTTTTCGACAACGGGAGCCGCACCCAAAACATCTATATTTAGTTTTGTCAAAAGCTCCTCATTCCGTTGAACGAGTTTCGCATGAAAAGCCGCTGGGCTTAAACCACTCAAAAGCAACTCCTTTAGCAGCCGCAAGGCAGGACGTGAAAAACGCGCGCGTCCGGCGGCTCGTGGCCGATTTACGGCGAGATCATCTGGTTTCTTTTTTTCGCCAGATTCTGCATCTGCATCTGTTTTTGGTGCCGCATTTTTTTCTTCGGGGTCTGTCACCGCCAATACGGCAAAATGCCGACACCATGTTCGCCATTCCCGTTTGGTAAGATGGTATTTTCTCTGCGGATTTAATTTCCCGAACATTTCCCCCAGCTCTTCCGCCGTGAGTCCGCGCTGTTTGCGTGCAGTATCGCCTTTCTCGACGCTTTCGACGTTTAATTTTTTCAACTCCATCAGGAATGTCACCTGTGCTGGAAGTAGTTTCTCGTGATCGTGTTCTTTGATCTTGAGAATTTCGTCGGGAGCAAGGTTGCGGCAAACCGACAGGCGAGGAATTAGAGCGCATGGCGCACGCAGGCGGTTGTCAAACCGCGCCACCTCTTGATTCAACGCCCCCATTGCATCGTCAATTCCGCCAGGCCGAAGCCCCATCGCCCGGCGGATGTCAGGGTCATGGCTGGGAATATGCCGAAACCCTTCTTTGACTGTTTTCGGTGATCCGCCCGGCCCATAGACGAGCAGTTCGGCAAAGTTTTTTGCTCCGACAGAAAAATTCGGTTCGGGCAAAGGTGATTTACCCAACCGAACGCGATGCTCGTTCACACGAGCGATCCGTTTGCTTACCTTCGCGCGCCAATCGGCCATGACTTTGTCGAACGCCTCATTTAACCGGGTTTCCTGCTTTGCTGCATTTTCAGCCAAGCAGAGCACCTCTTCAGAAATTATTCGCCCCGGAAACACAACTTTTTGTGTGCTTTCCGGGCGCTCCACTGAATGTAATTCGACGTGCTTGGGGTCTGTTGGATTCCACAGCTTCATGTGCCAAGCATCGAAGTAACAGGCTCGTTTGAATTCATCCCCCAATTTCACCACCTCTGGATGTTGGGAAAAATCAGTCCAACGTTTTCCAGCAACTGCATTTTCAGCTTCTTCTTGGGCGTCCTTATTAT
>JBEKBA010000210.1:0-2818 GCA_050015635.1 Verrucomicrobiota bacterium | reverse complement strand
AACCGAGGACGAAAGCCACGTAGCAAACAGCCCCTCGAATCATAAACCAACGAAAAAAAGGATTCCCTTCATCAGCAGTGTGAGGGTGATGCCAATAGCTGGCAGGCTGACCTATCATGGTAATGCCGAAATCAAAAACGATTACGGCGGCAAGCAACCATAGAAGTTTGTTTTTCATGTTATTTATTGGGTACGAACGATGCCTAATTGCGAATTAGACCGCACTTTTGCGGTTAAACTCGATTTCATGTTGCTGGTTTATTTCTTCACTTCTATTTTGTCCAGAACATTTTAAGTCTGGCGAAGACAACAATATCGAATCGGGAAATACCGCAAACAAAAAAAACCGCCGGAACGATTTCTCATTCCGGCTTTCATTCACCATGCCCGTCCATATTGCACCGGCGTGGGCAAAGAATTTTTTTGTCGCAACACTTGCGCCGCGATGCGCGGCCAGTACGGTTCGCGTAAAAATTCCCGCGCCAGCAAAACCAAATCCGCGCGACCGTTGCGGATGATTTCGTCCGCGTGCGTCGGCTCGGTGATCATGCCGACCGCCGCCGTCGCAATGTTTGCTTCGCGACGGATTCTTTCTGCGAAGGGAACTTGATAGCCCGCGCCCATCGGAATTTTTGCGTCCGGCGTCATCGCTCCCGAACTGCAATCAATCAAATCCACGCCCTCGGTTTTCAAATGGCGTGACAGTTCGATGCTTTGCTCAATGTCCCAGCCGCCGTCCACCCAATCCGTACAGGAAAGTCGCGCGGCCAATGGAAATTTGTCCGGCCAAACGGCGCGGACGGCGTGTGCGGTCTCAACGGCAAAACGGATTCGATTTTCAAAACTGCCGCCGTATTTGTCCGAGCGTCGGTTTGAAATGGGCGAAAGAAATTCGTGTGCCAGATAGCCATGAGCGAAATGCAGTTCCAAAAATTCCGCGCCCGCCGTTAGCGCGCGTTTCGCCGCTGCGACAAATTCATTTTGCACTTTTGTAATGTCGGCTTCCGTCATGGCGCGCGGAACTTTCGTTAATTCGCCGCCGAATGCGAGCGAGCTCGGTGCAATTGTTTCCCAGCCACCTTTGTTATTTGCCAGCGATGCACCGCCTTCCCACGGACGCGCCGCCGATGCTTTGCGGCCCGCGTGCGCAATCTGGATTCCCGGCACTGCGCCCTGACTTTTCACAAAACGGTTGATGCGCGCAATCGGTTCAATATGTTTTTCCGCCCAAATTCCCGCGTCGCCCGGCGTGATCCGGCCTTCCGCCGAAACTGCCGTTGCCTCGGCCAAGACCAGTCCCGCGCCGCCGACTGCGCGCGAACCCAGATGCACCAGATGCCAGTCCGTTGCCACGCCGTCTTCAGATGAATACTGGCACATGGGCGAGACGCCGATGCAATTGCGCAACGTAATGGATTTGAGGGTGAGTGGTTGAAACAGATGCGGCGAAGTTAAATCCTTGTTCATCGGGAAATAATTATAGCAGCTTCAAAAATAATTTCCATCGCGGAAAAACAAAATAGCCGGAACGGTTTCTCATTCCGGCTTTGCCCTCACATCGTCCGTCTCCCATCCCCTGAGAGAGGGGGTCGGAGACTGGGTGATGATGATTACAGTGTTAGGCTGTGATATTGGTTCAGTGGCTTACTGACCACCGCCGAGTAGTAACCGATAGAACATCTGTGTGTTTGTCGTTGCCACCGTGTAAGGTGAAACAGCGGAGTTTGTTACCCAAGGTCCAGATAAATTGGTTGCCTCCAGCAGAGTTCCGGTTGTCCAATTTAAAACCGGGTTTGGTATGGCTTGCATGTAGAGAAAGTCGGTCAATCCCCATACGCTTAAATTATTGCTGGTTCCCACATACACCTTCCCATTCGCTATCGTCGGGCACGTCATCTTTACATAAGTGCCCACACTTCCGCTCCACAGCAACGTCGGAAACTTCACCGCATCATACGCCCGCAGATTGCTGTCGCTGCTGATTTCCCACAAAATGCCGTTGGTCGTTCCGTTGGCGGAAAGTGAAAGGCCGCCGCAACGGTCGTTTTGCGTAAAAGACGCCGTGCCCAGTGGTGTGGTGATAATGTTCGTGCCGGTGAATTTAAACGATTTAGTCTTGCTGTTGCTGTGTTGGACAAAAATATATTGCAGGCTTGGCCCCTGCCAATAAACGGGCGACTTGCCAACCGTATCGCCAGACGTCTGGGCTGAGAACTCTTGCGCAAAGTTGCCAACATGACCCATGTTGTTTATGTCGGCCAGACACAGGTTTCCATCCTTGCCGATGCCAACCACATAGTGCGTCGGCAGCAACACCGGGCCGCCGGAGCCAAAGTCCTCATCTTCGTTGTTGAGCGTTGTATAATCGCTTGGAGTCGCATAATCCTGCACCGCCAAACTGCTGTTCAATTTAATCATTGACTCGCCGTAGTTGGTGATGCCATCAAAGGTTCCGTTGCCGGTCATGATGTAGATGTTTCCGTTCGTATCTGCCGCCGGTGCCATGCCGCCGGACCAAACCGCGCCCTGACTGCCGGTGGGAGTGGTATTGAAAGCATAGACCTGTGAAAGATTCGTGGCATTGTAACCCAGCACATAACCATGATACGCTCCATCGTCACAGTGAGAGCCAAAGGCAACATAAACAACCCCGTTGAGCAACAGCAGACCCGGACGCTGGTGCTGTAAATCGGCGCTAAAACTAGTCGCGCCAACGGTCACCGGCCCGCCGAATTTCTCGTTGCCAGTCGTAATATCCAGCGCATGCAGCTCTTGCGCCGGCCCCGATGCCAGTTTCGTATCCAGATAAAGCGTGCCG
>JBEKBA010000209.1:0-2839 GCA_050015635.1 Verrucomicrobiota bacterium | reverse complement strand
GGCGTTGCGACAGCACGACTTCAACCGCACCGAAACGGCGCGAACTCTTGGCATCAGTCGCCGCGCGTTGCTTTACAAACTCCAAAAATGGCGAGAGTTGGGTTACAGCGTGGAATAAAACCGCTGGATTGGTAAGGAATGGTGGGCCGTCCGCAAGACCGCTGCACACAGGCTGCAACACCCCTGCTGCACTGCTGCCGCACCGCTGCCGTACCGCTGCCGTACCGCTGCCCCGTCGCTCATTTTCGCCGTCCATCCAGCCCTTTTCAACCGGTTACAACTGAATGCCCGCTCGAAATTCATGCCCTCTGAACCCCACGGCGTTTTGCGTTAATCCTTGATGGAAATTTGCAGGGTCTTGCCAGTCACATTCGCAACCCGGAGCGCCCGTTGGCTGTGAATAACTTATTCTAGACGGGAATGGGTGGCGGCGTGACATTTCAATCAATCAGATGGCCTTGGGTCTGTAATGACCACAACTGCAACAAATAACACTTCGATTGGCCAGTCGTGTGTCCTCAAAAATCAAAAATCAACAAAATAAACCTATGAAAACAACCAAATCACTGAACCACACTGCATCGTCTCTCGTTGACCCCGGATTCTCAACGACCGGGCATACGCTGAAACAATTTCTAACAATCTCAATCGCAGGTATTCTGGCTTTAAGCGCCCCCGGTATGGCCAAAGCGCAACTTTCCTTTACCGCTACGGTCGGAGGTGTTCCCAGTGTGAGCGACGCTACGTTGGATAATTTGGACGAACCGTCGCCATCCATTCTAACACTTTCCGGTAACGCCTATCTTATTACGGGCAATTTTCCTCAAACTGCACCGCCGTACTTCTCCGGTTCGACAGCGGCTTATTTTGGCGAATCCCCGACCACTGGTTTGGATGCCAGCCAATTCGTCGGCGTTGAGCCTGGCGGTTCGGCGACCTTCAACTTTTCAACCTCACAGAATTACTTTGGCATCCTGTGGGGGTCGGTTGATGGAGGAAACACCCTGACTTTCTACAACAGTCTGAATAACGTCATTGGCTCGATTAACGGGACGGACATTCCTGGAGCACCGCTTGATTTTCAAAATAACCCGGATGAAACCTTTTATGTCAACATTACTTCCACGACTCCATTTTCGAAAGTTGTCGCCACGAGTTCAGTCTATTCGTTCGAATTCGATGATATTGCTTACGCAGAAGTAGTTCCGGAACCGGCAGGCACCGTTCTGTGTGGTGCCGGGCTTTTCATCCTTGGTTTCGTGATGCGACGAAAGTCCGCGTAGGCTGCGGCTATCGAGCTGGATAAAGACTCGAAAAAAAGTAGTCAATCAGGCAGGGCAATTTCAATCGCGCGCCATCGGCTGTAGCCGATGCCGATTGGCCTTTTTGAACTCCGCTTTCGCGGTTGACATCAGGTGACCGTCCGCAAAGACTCCGGCGTGTCGCAATTTTCGTCGTCAGGTATCATGGGCGCACCGTCGAATACACGATGGCTGGAATGGAGCAAGCGACTGCAAGCGATTGCTCAAAATGGACTTACCTTTGCACACGATCCATATGACATTGAGCGCTACAGCGCCATTCGCCGGATAGTCGCGGAGATGCTCGCGGAAGGTTCCAGTCTTGAACCTGTTGTCATTCTTGGTTTGCTTGAGAAGGAGACAGACTATGCAACTCCCAAAGTGGATGTGCGTGGCGTCGTTTTCCGTGAAAATAAGCTCCTGCTCGTGCGGGAGAGGTCGGATGGCAGATGGTCTTTGCCGGGAGGTTGGGCCGATGTTTGCGCGACGCCCGCTGAGAACGTCGTGCGTGAAGTTTACGAAGAGTCGGGGTTTGTAACTCGCGCCTCTAAAATTCTGGCTGTGTTCGATCGCAGCAAACATCCGCATGAGCCGCCTTTTGCTTTCCACGTTTACAAGCTGTTCGTGCTTTGTACGATCATGGGTGGCAGGGAGATGCCCGGTTCGGAGACCGATTCGGTTGGTTTTTTCGGCGAGACGGAAATTCCGGAATTGTCTGTCACCCGTGTTACTGAAGCGCAAATCCGGCGTATGTTTGAACACCACCACGCTCCAGAGCTGCCCACCGATTTTGATCATGCCGCCTGACCCGTCACTGTAACCGCTTGGCGCACTTGGCGTCCTGGCGGTTGACATCAGGTGGCTGTCTGCAAAGGCTCCGGCGTGGCTCAATTCTCGGCGTTCGGCCGCATCAGGCATATAATGCGACCGCCTCGGTTGTGGGCAAAGCGTTGATGCCGGGCAAAAATAAATTTTTAACACTTTTCTTTTTTTGCATCAGGTGTAACCTGAACAAAAAAAGGAGAAAAGATGGACACTATGAACACAACCAGCGCCTCCAAAAACGTGCTGAACTCCGATGTCGAAATCAAAGGCAACATCAAGTTCGCCGGCGAACTGACTTTTGATGGCAAACTGGACGGCGAAATCCATACCGACGGCAGTTTGACCCTCGGTGACAGCGCTGTCATCAACGGCAACATCGGCGCGCAATCGGTCGTGGTGCGCGGCAAGGTCAACGGCAACATCAACGCCAAGGAAAAAATTGAGATCAAGTCCAAGGCCGAATTGTTTGGCGACATCCGCGCCACCAAACTGGTCATCGAGGAGGGCGTGACCTTTGTCGGGAAGACGGAAGTCAATCCAAACAAGGTCCAACCCACGCCTCCCCCGGCGCGTTCGGCGGAAGCGCCAAAAATTCCGGAACCAGCCAGGGTCGGACGTTAAACCGTGCGACGGTGGCGCGGATAGACATTGAATGTCGGCGAAGAAACAGGACAAGGTCCTGATAGCTTGTCCGCATTGCGGCCACCAGCAGA
>JBEKBA010000208.1:0-2858 GCA_050015635.1 Verrucomicrobiota bacterium | reverse complement strand
AAACTTTTGGTTTATAAAAATAATTTTTTCGACGTAACTGGACCTTATTCAAAAGATGAAGCTCGTATATTAGTTAAAAAATATTACGAAGCAGAACGAAGCGAAATAGAATTTTTGGCATCGAGAGCCGGCGAATCTCTGTCCAAGTCAGCAAGGGAACACATGCCTGAACGTGTCAGAAATGAGGTGTGGCGGCGTGACCAAGGGAAATGCGTTGAATGTGGTTCAACATACAATTTAGAATTTGATCATGTCATTCCTGTCGTCAAGGGCGGCGCGAATACTGCAAGAAACATTCGCCTTTTGTGCGAGCCGTGTAATAGAAGAAAAAGCGACAAGATTGGTTAATCGTTCCAAACAACCAGTGACGCCCATTCGCGCGCGGTTTGTCCTGGTGGTGTCGGATTTGAAACCAGTTCTGCGCGGGATGGTGGGGCGCAGGGCTGGTGCAAAGCCGACACGAGCAGGCTCGCATGGGCGTGAGTGTTCGCGTGATTGGCAACCGGCTTGGCCTTCAATCCGCAAAACCGGTGCCACCGATCAGCACGCTTAATTCATTGCAGCCAGACCCAAAACTAGAGCGTGGGCCGCACATTGCCAAAGTAGAATTGCTGCCAGCCAGTGAATTGAATTATTGAACTCTGGCCAAACAACGGCAATTCGCCACGACTTTGAAAACAACCTTTCGCTTGACTGGTATCACCAGTGATGTCATTTTATGGCGTATGGAAATCGTGCAAGACACCAATGTTTTCGTCGCCGCCCTGCGCAGTCAGGAAGGCGCGAGCGCGGAAGTGTTGGATCGCTGTCTGGCGCATGACGATCAAGCCGTCATGGGCGACGCCCTGTTTGCGGAATACGAGCAACTGGTGCAGAGAGAAAGTTTGTGGCGTGGCGTGCCGGTGACGAGAGCGGAACGCGAAGCGTTGTTGGACGATTTCTGCGCTGCGGCTACCTGGCAGCCGATTTATTTCCGCTGGCGACCGAACCTGCCGGATGCGGATGATGACCACGTTTTGGAACTGGCGATAGCCGGTGGCGTGGAACACCTGGTCACGCACAACACGCGTGACTTTGGACGGGGCGAACTTAAATTTGCCTCGCCGCGCGTGGTGACACCGGCGCAACATCTGAAAATTGTAAAATGAAAACTATTCCTTATCGTTGTGACAACTCACGGCACAAAGCGTTGCTGGGCGCGGCGCGATCCACCGGCACGAGCGTGCAACGGCTGTTCGACAACTTTGTCACGCACGTCATCACTGAACGTCAGGCGGAAGCCCGCTTTGTGGCGCGTCAGAAGCGCGGCAATCCGGCGCGCGGTCGGAAGCTGCTGGCTGAAATCCGCCAGCGCATCGCGTCTCATGCCAAATAATGACGACCGTGACACTTCCAGCGTGATGCCTTAATCGCCACCGGCCTTTGGCGAAGCCAGCGTAGTCACAGGTGGAGGCCAAGGTATATGCGACGAAAGAACCGTCCGACTTGAGTGCGAGGCGATGCTGTCGGGAAATCCATTTTGAATGTAAAGCTGGTCTTGCAAAACCGGAATGGTGCTATTATGGTTGCAACCTATGGCGAGCATAACTTTGAAAGACATTCCGATGGAACTGCACGCGCAGTTGAAGAACGAAGCCTCTGCGAATTTCCGCAGCCTCACCCAGGAGGCCATGAGCCGTCTGGAGCGGACATTCCAGATTGATGCCGCGCTGACGACCAAGCGCGATCAAAAGTGGATTGATGAGGCCATCGCCAGCGGACCAGCAACACCGTTGACCAAAAAGGAGATGGACTCCATCCGCGACCGGGTGTTGAGAGGCAAAAAGTGAACGTCGCCAAACGCCCGCGCTTCCTGCTCGACCTTGCCGGGGAACTTTACTGGCTCAAAGACAAGGCCGGGGCAGACGTGGCGGAACGGTGGTATGACGCCCTGATCGTCACGGTTCAATTCATCGGGAAAAATCCATTGGTCGGACGCGAACGAAAAGATTTGTCCCCGGCTGGCATCCGTTCCTGGCGGGTGCGTGGATTCCCGCGCTGGCTGATTTTTTATGCGGTAACTGCCAAAAAGGAAGTCGTCTTTTTTCGGGTTCGTTCCGGCACCATGAATCTGGTGGTGATGAAAATGAAATCCTGATAACATATTAGCGGTTAACCGTATGATAAAAGCGCAGGACATTCTCTATAATGCCGACGGCACCAAAACTGCCAATGCCGGGGTGATTGTCTTTCCACTGTGGTTGTGCATTGAAAAACCAACTCACCACAAAGCAATATGCGAAGCTCGCAGCATCGTTGAACAAATGCAGGCCGAGCTTCTACAATTCACTGCCATAGGCGGAGCTTTGAATATGGGCGACCTCGGAAAACCACAGATTCAAAAGACATCGGAATTGGTTTTGGAGCACGTATCCAGTGACCTTGTAAGGCTAAAGTTGGAATTCTTCCTCTTGTTGACCGTGCAAAGCGGTCAATTTTGGGACCGGGCTGAATTAATTGCTCTGGCTATTGATTTTATTCAGCGGTTTTGCGCCAGGACGTGCTCCAAGTACACAGACATGGAGATGCACACTGCACGATTCGTTGACGAGAGTCCGAAAACATAGATTCCTGCCGGGACACCAGCGATTCGCGGTTGAAATCAGATGGCCGTCTGCAAAGACTCCGGCGTGGCTCAGCTTCGGATTCGTCAGGCTCGCGGCTTTGCTGATCACCAAACGCAATTGATTTGGGCGCACGGACAAAAATATTCAAATCCTTAATTCATCGGCACGAGCCAAATGTTAACGGGCTGCGTGAAACCTCTCGGGACAAATTGGTTTAGTTCTGCGGATGACAACTTTTTATCAAAACGCCGG
>JBEKBA010000207.1:0-2864 GCA_050015635.1 Verrucomicrobiota bacterium | reverse complement strand
TCCGTTCCATGCCATACTCAATCGGCACGCTCCAAAAAATGGGACACACAATATAATAATCTCCGGCTGGAATATTCTGAAACTCAAAATTGCCACTCCCATCGGCAATGACTTCGCGAACATACTTTTGTAACTGAGGGGTGATCTGTGGCGGCAGAAGGAGTAAATTTTTCCGCGCACTTTTCTGCCACGCCTGGATCATCTCAGTTGTGTATGGCGTCGCTGGAATAAGTGACACCTCGTCACCCGCGCCATATTTAACGTCGCCTCCAATTGTCTTCTGAAAGGCTTGGCCGGTGATGGTGGATGTGCCTTTTCCAACGAACGGCTGGAACGCCGACTCGTCAAAGGGAGTCGTCATCTGGGTAGCACAGCCAGCGACGAGCGCCGCTAGTGCAACGATGCAAGTGAAGTTTGCTATTTTTTTCATTGCTTGATTTTTCGATGCGCGAACGCCCCAACAATGATTCGGTCAAAGGCGAGTTTAGCCTGATTCAGTTAGCAGATGGCAGGTTGCGGGGCGTTTTTAGTTCCGTCAAGAGAGGAATCTTTTTAGCCGGATGATTCCATAAAAATCCTCAGCCCCGGCGGGGCGGCATATTCTCCATGATGCTGCTCTTGAACGGAGCTTTTGCAAATTTGATTTGTAGTTCTACAAATATGCCGCTCCTTGTATCTTCCAATTTGTCCTGCTTGGCAGCTTTGAAACAGTCAGCCAAGTTGGAGTCATCCACCCGGTTGCAACCGGGTGGATGATGGTGCGCGCGGGAACATTCGCGCCTCGCATACGCTGTGACGTGATGCGTTCCGTAGCTCGTTCCGCGTGCGCCCATTGTCCCAAACTCGAACCGTTGCTTGAGCACGACAACCCAAAATCATCGTAGCTCGTATCCTACAAGTATGAGTCCGAACAAGCCCAAGATCCTCCACGTCGGCCTCGATGTTGCCAAGCTCTCTTTGCAACTTCATCTCGCTGGCCGTTTTCACTCCCTGACCAATGACACCAAAGGTCACACCCAACTCCTCAAGCTCCTGCGCGTTCATGCCAACGCTCACGTCGTCTGCGAAGCCACCGGCGGTTACGAACAATCCGTCGTCCGTGTCCTTCAAGCTGCGACCATCCCCGTCAGCATTGTCGAAGCCGGACGCGTTCGTTACTTCGCCCGCGCCCAAGGCCAACGCGCCAAGACCGATCCGATTGACGCCGCCGTGCTCTCCGAATACGGCGCGGCCTTCCAACCCGCGCCCACTCCGCCTGCCTCGCCGCAACAACAGCAATTGGCCGATCTTGCCCAGCGCCGCCGCCAGATCGTCCAACTGCTCACCAATGAACGCAACCATGCCGAGCATTACACCGATGCCTTCCGTCTCCGCCAGACCCGGCGGCTCTGCAAAATCCTGGAGCAGCAAGTCGCCCAATGCGATGAAGCCATCGCCTCGCTCATTGCCCAAGACCCCCAACTCGCTCACAAAGCCAGCCGACTCAAAGCCATTCCAGGCGTCGGCTCGGTCGTGGCCGCCACCATGCTCGCCGAAATGCCCGAATTGGGAACTCTCAACCGCCGGACCGCTGCCGCGCTGGCGGGTGTCGCACCCTACAACCGCGACAGCGGCGGACAAAAGGCAAGCCGATGTATCCAGGGTGGGCGAAGTGCGGCGCGGAACGCACTTTTTATGGCTACGCTGACAGCCATGCGCTACGACCGCATCCTCAAGGAATTTTACCTCCGGTTGCGCGCCGCCGGAAAAAAGCCGCTCGTCGCCATGACTGCTTGTATGCGCAAACTCGTCATCCTCATGAACCAACTCCTTAAAAATGAGCATTTTCAACTTGCCAATTAACACCGTTGCTACGGCGCTTGTGCAGGTTCATTTACGGCATGGAAACGGCTGTAATAACCGGTGGTGAACCGGGTTTTCACATTTTTAGCCGTCGCTGTGACTTTGTATTTCACGGCAGAAACATCTTTCGCTGCTCCCGGCGTCGGCGACAGGTTGTCCATTTCCGTGACCAACAAGTTCGGTGATGTTTTCACCAATCTGACGGTTGCCCAAATCCTCGGCGATGGATTGATTTTGGAAAACGCGTCCGGGCAGATGAAGGTCAAATATGGCGACTTGCCGCCACTCGTTCGTGAAAAATATGAACCGCTGGCAACTGGGATTGTTGAAAAGGAGCAGACGGAAGGTGCGTTGACGGCGGTTTATCTCGCACATATGCAGGAATTACAGGCCGAAAAATCGCAGCAACGGGCGACAGAGCAAGAGCATGAGCAACAGCAGGCCGATAGCCGGTCAGAAAGTAATTTTCAATATCTGATTATCCGCATCCCAAATCAGAATTGGAGACTCACTGTCGTAAACCTCGATTTCGGCTCCTTTGAAAGGCATCTGGACGACAACCAATATATTCTGCAAGGTTCGACGGGGCCGAGCGGTTGCAAACTTTCCCTCTTCGTGGAGAAACCGGCGAACGACGGCACGAACAACGACGCTGTGCTCGATTATTACTGGTCCAAGGCCGCCCACGATCCGTTGATTGACGCGCGGTCGGTAGATATCGAAAGGACGGACAAATTTGACAGAGTGTTCTACGTCGCGCAGGGCGTGCCCAATGTGAATTTTTATTTTGCCTTCAAGGGCCGGTGGGTGGACATGCACATTGCAAAATGGCCATTTGTAAAAGGGGACGAAAAATTATTCGCTGATTTTGAAGCGTATTTCTCTTACGGTGAATGAGCTGGCGTGATCCGGCGGTCCGCCTTGTTTCAACCAATAAGGCTTGCCCAAGCGTGCGTGCTTTCTTACAGTATCCGGCCACTTTCAAATTATGGACATATATCGCTTGAATGGAATTTTGGCGG
>JBEKBA010000206.1:0-2864 GCA_050015635.1 Verrucomicrobiota bacterium | reverse complement strand
GCTCGCGCCGGGATGTTGGGTCTTCCGTTGATGGTTGCCATCATCGGCGGTGAGACGCGGCGGTTCCGTCCGCTCGTTGACATCTATCGGGAATATGGACGGCGCGCGGGACATGCACCCGACAAGCTCAAAGTCGGCGTCCATGCGTTGGGCTACGTCGCTGAAACGACTCAACAGGCAGTTGACGATTTCTTCCCCGGTTACGCCAAAGCGTTCACTGAAATTGGCAAGGAACGCGGCTGGCCACCGGTCACGCGGGCACAGTTCAATGCCTTGCTTGGTCCGCACGGCGCACTGATGGTCGGCAATCCCAAAGAAGTGGCGGAGAAAATCCTCGAACACAGCGAGGCATTGGGCGGCATTTCCCGGATCAGCTTCCAGATGGATGTCGCTTCGTTGCCTCACACCAAGCTCATGCAGTCCATCCAACTGATTGGCACCCGTGTCGCGCCAATTCTGCGTGCCGCCAAAAGCTAATTTTTTCGCCGTTTGCAGGTCACTGGTTCATTGCCTAGCGATGCCCGGTTTTCTATCACCATGCACCGGCCCATTCTTGTCATAAAATCCACCAGACGTTTTAGTCGAAAGTGCAAGGCGTAACGGTGCTATGGCTCGCTTATGCCCCAACGCTTTTTGGGCAAAGCGTTCGGGATAGCCGCACGTTTTGGCACGCTCACTGCCTTCATATATCCGCCATAGATAAAACCAGACATGCAGACTCCAAGCGTGATTCCTAAGTGCCATCCCATGGCGAAGCGAACACGGTCAAGATGGAGGCGACGGAAATTGAGGCGCACTGCCGACGCAACTGATTCTTTGCCGTCGTGACGGATAATCCCGTTTCCCTGACAAGGTCAGCCAGCGGGAAAGCCACATGACCAGCCGCCAGCCACGCGTCAATAAACGCAGCAGCAGCGCCATTTTGCCGATTCTTTTTTGGTGTTCTCTTCCATTATTTCGTATGTGAGTCGTAGCGTCATACGCTCCAATCTGCAAATGATTTATTGATTGGCCAGAATGCCGCTCAAAATTATGGTTGACACTTGTATCTAGTAAGATACCATATAAGAAATATGGGATTCATTGAGTTTCCATTCATCGAGGTGCCGAAAGATTTGCGCAAGATTGTCGGCGAGCCAACGCCCGGCACCCGCGCCTACCGCCGGGAGGGGACACACGCCGAATGCGGCCAGTGGATTGAAGACCTCGGCTTGCATTACAAAGGGGATGTTGGAATTTCGCCCGCCGGCGTCACCATGTTCGTGCCCGTCCAACGAGCCGCCGTCCACAAACGCATCAAGGAAGGCAAGCTGACCGCGTTCTTCTTTTACATCACCCACGTCGAAAGCACGTTCTTCGGCACGAAACGCAAAGTCAAACTGCGTCCCTATATCCTGTTGTCCATGAGCGAGTGCAAGGCCTGGGTGGCGGAAATGAAACGCCGGATGGGTTATGTGGATGAGCCGGACGAAAGCCTGGTAAAACAACGACAAAAGCTCAAGTCGGCGGCTTCGGCAGATGAGCCAAAAACCGCGAAAGAAGTCGTGGCAGCCCTGAACTTTGCCGACACCGACCCGAAAGACAAGCGGGATTGGAAGGTGCGATATGAGGACGACGAGTTTGACCGCGAGAACCGGCAACATGATATGTTCTTACAGCTGGCGCAAGCGATGGCGGCGATGGCATCCGACAAAACGAAGGCTGAATTTTATCGGAAGCGACTGGAAAGAGGCATGGAGTGGGACAAAAATGAAAAACGATGGAAATGGAAGGACGAAGATGAACCCACAAAATGAATTTAATGACCGGCTGATCCGTCTGCCCGAGCTGGAACGGATTTTCGGCGTGTGCAAGCGGACGGTAAGACGGAAGGCGGAAAACGGCGAGTTGCCGCCATTGGTTCGCAGCGGCGGCGTGGTGGGAATGCTGGAAAGCAAAGTAAAAGAATATTTTCAAAGATTGAGTCAACCAAGTTAAGGAGCACCAAAATATGGAAGCGAGAATCTACAAACCCAAACGGCTGCGCAATGGCAAACGAACCACTGGTCGGTTATACCGCGCGCGGGTGAAGCTCACCGGCGATAACAAGGTGCGCGACATTTCCCTCGGCGTCTCCGACAAGCAGGTTGCCCAACAAAAATTAAACAAGCTCATTCAGGAACTGGAACACGAATCGGCGGGATTGATTCCGGCGAAACCAGAACGGGAGACGGCGCAAAGTCCGCTGCTCGATTTGGTTTCGGAGTATGTCAACGAGTTGACTATTTTGGGGCGCTCGGCAGATCATCTGCGCCATGTAAGGACGCGATTGCGCCTGCTGGTCCGGGAATGTCGTTGGACACGGCTGGCGGACGTGACTCCCGCCTCATTTCAATCGTGGCGCAAGGAACAGACCACCAAAGCACCCAAGACTCTGAATGAATATCTGGCCATGCTTTCAACTTTTTGGACGTGGTTGCGGAAGCAGAGCCGCGTCTCGGCGAATCCATTTGAACTGGTAGACCGGGCGGACACACGCGGCAAGGATCGGATTCAGCGGCGCGCGTTGTCGGATGCGGAATCCGCCCGGCTGCTACAAGTTGCGGGCAAGAATCAATTGGCCTATATGCTGCCCCTGTTTGCGGGTCTGCGGCGGAACGAGGCCAAGACGTTGCGTTGGTCCGATCTGGTGCTGGGCGAGTCTGGCGGATTGTTGCGCCTCCATGCCGCCGTAAATAAGAACCGGAAGGAACAGTCGTTACCGTTGCATCACGAACTGGCGAAGGCATTGCAGCAGCAGAAACCGGCGAATAGCAAGGCGGACGATCTGGTGCTGGTCAACGGCGTTCCCGACATGGACGAGGTTCGGACAGACTTGGAGAAGG
>JBEKBA010000205.1:0-4066 GCA_050015635.1 Verrucomicrobiota bacterium | reverse complement strand
TTGCTGCTGCATCTTGAAGGTCTGGTTGTTTTAGCCGCCGCGATGATTATTTATCACGAGCTGGGCGATTCATGGCTGAAATTTGCCGTGCTTTTTTTCGTTCCCGACGTTTTCATGGCCGGTTATTTGTTCGGCATCAAAGCCGGAGCGATGATTTACAACATCGGCCACACTTATGCTGCTCTGTTTTTGCTCTGGCTGGTGGCTTATTTCGCGCATATCACGTCGGCCTATTTTGCATGTGTGATTTGGGTCGCGCACATCGGCTTTGATCGGCTTCTCGGATATGGATTAAAATATCCCACGGCGTTTAAGGACACACATCTTGGGAAAGTATGAAGAAGTTTTACGCCCCATCAATCACCGGCGTCTGAAATCAGAATATCAGGCAGAACAAGGCTTTTGGAATTTCCGTTGAAAATATTTCACTTTTCGGAATACTTCCAGAAATGTCGCCACGATTTTCAGAGATGAACAAAGTCCGCGTGAATGACCGGGAGAACGAACCTTACGAGGGTTTTGTCGTTGCCTCTCAATTTCGGGATGGCCGCTGGATTTACAAACTTTCAATCTCGGAAGACCCCCGCAAATCGGAGACATACGACAACTGGCTGCCAGAGGAATGGCTTGAGTTGGCAAAATGAGAATTCCATTGTTGCTACTCCTGTTTGAAAATTATTTCTTGCTTCATGTCATTGCAGGGTGTTAGCTGACGACAGTTCTTTGAACGGGCGGCTTTGCCGCCCAAATTAACAAATAACACATTTAAGTGTCAGGGAACCCGGTGTGAATCCGGGACGGTTGCGCCACTGTAACGGCTACAAACTCCCAATGCCACTGCTCGCAAGAGCGGGAAGGCGGGAGTGAGGTTTGAGGCCGAAGTCAGGATACCGGCTTGATTGTGCTCGTCGCGGTCGAAGAAAACTTCGACCAACTTCTCCGCAAAGAGAAAGATGAGGCCAGCCCGATGAACTGTTTTCATCGGGATTCGTAGGATGCCTTCATTCCCCGTTTTGCCGGAGTCTGGAGGTTTTTTTATTTCTAAAATCTTCCGGCTTCGCGCTGGTCTCTCAACCAAAACTGTCCCGTGAATTTTATTCGCGGGACAAAATTGAAAGATCAGCATAATGAAAAAAGTTCGTTTCGCGCTGCCGCAATCATTGACCAACAGTTCCGTTCCCGTTCCGATCACTGACAAAACGCTGGTGTGGGGCTACCGCTTCAACGGCTCGACCACAGGAGCGCAAATGCTCAATGCAATTCTTGCAACCGACCCAAAGCTTTATGTCGTCGGACAATCCAGCAATTTCATTGCGGGCATCGGCTACAATCTCAAAGGCGATGGCGTCATCGGCATCACGGATGGCAGCACCACAAATTTTTTCACCAACGGCACTTTGCCGAATCCAACGGTGAACGTGGATGCCGCCCAAGCCATCAATGGCGGCGATTTGTATTGGGGCGGCACGAACGGCCCGAATTGGGAGCATTGGACTGAATTGGGCGACAACGGCGGTTTTCTGACTTCGCCCAACCGTGGAACCAATCAGTATTGGACAGCTACCGACACAACAAATTATTC
Source organism: Verrucomicrobiota bacterium (assembly GCA_050015635.1). Lineage (GTDB taxonomy): Bacteria > Verrucomicrobiota > Verrucomicrobiia > Limisphaerales > UBA11358 > UBA11358. Next base: position 2,484 of record JBEKBA010000205.1, on the reverse strand, counting down.
CGCCGGTGTCCACGGCCAATGGCAATACACGCAGACCGGCTTGAATTTGTTGCCGCTCACGAACGGTTCGTGGATTGGTTTTTCCGTGGCGGCTGGCGAATATGAATCCGCCACAAACGCGGCTTACAATTTGCACAAGCACGCGCCGCCCTCGCCTGACGGCACTTACACGGCTTACGTTTGCAACACGAATGATTTCGCGGTTCAAATCGTCAGCACGAATAATGTTTATACCACCGTTCCGTATAACGTGCCCGCAGCCGTGCTTGGCCGGCCAACGCTAAAATTCATAGATCATTTTGGATTGGGCAAGGATGCTGGCTCAATTCACCGGAGCAAAATTATTGAACCCCCTTACTGGACTGACCCAAGCAGCAACGACATCATCACCGAAATCAATCCCGGCGGCCAGATTACCGTGAACATGGGGCGTAAGATTTATGACGACCCGAATAATCCCTATGGCATTGATCTGATTGTTTACGGCAACTCTTTCTACACGGCATCGGGATATAGCGGTTCAGAAGCAGATGACTCCACAGATTTGGGCGTCGCCAAAATTCCCAGCGGAAGCGGTTCCGGCATTTTTGGCCACACCACGGTTGTTTCCGTCAGTCAGGACGGCATCAACTGGTATTCCTATCCGCAAGTGTCGGTTCTTTACCCGGACGATGCCTATCGTTGGGATGACACCAATCATTGCTGGACGGATGAGCAGATGAATCAAACCAAGCCGCTCAATCCGACCATGAGCTTTCCGGCCAACAGCACGGTTGCGAATGCCTTGGATCAATTCATCGGCGCTTGCGGCGGCACAGGCTACGATTTGAAGCAATCCGGTTTTCCGTGGATTCAATATGTCCGAGTGCAGGCGGTGACGAATGCAGGCGCATACACCGTCATTGATTCAATTGCTGCGGTTGATCCGGTCGTTGTCGGCGACGCACTTTCCATCACGCCAGGCAACATCGTTTCGGGCATGACAAATTTGGTTTTCCAAAAACCCGCTGATTCCAGCCAGAATCTCATTTCACTCAACTTTGATTCTGTCAGCACAAACGCCAGAGTCAGCACAGTCAGTTTGAGCGAATTTTCTGCGTTCGCACCAGTCATCGGCAATGTGTCCAGTGCATACCAATTGACTTTGAAGCCGGTGAACGGAACCAACGTCGTAATTTATGTCGCGGCCATCGGCTTGCGCGCGGGCAATAATTACAATGGGAGTGGCGGCGACTTGCGCGTGTATCAATGGTGTGGAACCAATTGGACTTCACAGCCGTTCAATTTCAATTCGTCGAACAATGAAGCTGTCGTTGCTGGCGTGACAAATTTTTCGGCCTTCGTCGTGTCGCAAATCATCCCGCCGCAATTGAACATCCAACCCGTCACGAACGGCTTTGCGTTTCAATTCACGCCGATTGCGAACTGCGCGAACATTTTGGAACGCTCCACCGACCTAGTGACGTGGACGCCCATATCCACGAACACGCCGACTAGCGCCCAGCCGGTCACGACACAAGACACCAATGCACCAAACGACAAGGCGTTTTACCGCGTGCGTTTGAACATTCCGTGAAATATAAAAATAAAAATTCGCCAAGGAGATCAGGGGGCGCGTTCGCACTCGGCGAACGCGCTTTCCGAAATTGCGGTTTCACCCTGATTGAACTTTTGGTGGTGATTGCAATTATTGCGATCCTCGCAGCGATGCTTTTGCCCGCACTGGCTAGAGCCAAGGCGAAGGCCAGGAGCATTCAATGTTTGAGCAACTTGCGCCAGATGGGCATCGCCGCGCACGTTTATGTTGATGACAATTCCGATTCTTATCCCATAGCCCAATACTATGACGAAGACAGCGGGACATTTTATTCGTGGGACTTGACCGTCCTTTACGACGCTAATTTTAATCCGCAAGTAGTTCTGGGCATCCTTTGGGAAGCGCAGGGAAATCCTCAAATCCAGCAATGCCCCTCGTTCGAGGGCAGCGCGGATTGGGCCGACAACCCTTACACCGGCTACAACTACAACACGAGCTACATCGGCCACGGCGACGGTGAAGCCATTGAACAACCGGCAAAAACTTCTGCGGTGCTTCATCCCACAAAAACCGCCTTGTTTGGCGACGGGCAGTATTCTGCGGGCGCGGATAAATTCATGCGCGCGCCATTTCCGAATCCCGGCGACGAATCTTTCAGCGGTCGCTGGTCTGGCACGCAGGGCTTCCGCCATTTGAAGCGCACCAACGTCGCCTTTTGCGACGGCCACGCCGAATCATTGTCGGCGTGTTACACCAACAATGCCGACGGCGCGGCCAACGTCGCGCCCGGCACCGGATTTCTTTCACCCAATAACTCCATGTATGACTTGAACTAAAGATGAATCTCACGCCGACAAAAACAATTGACGCCGCACAATGCCCAATATGCGGGCAATCAAATGATTGCCAGCTTTGCACGGTAGCCGCCTACAAAGGCCCGTGCTGGT
>JBEKBA010000204.1:0-2926 GCA_050015635.1 Verrucomicrobiota bacterium | reverse complement strand
GTCCAGGTTCCAACCGCACAATACCAGACCAATGCGACGACCTTTTTCTTCAGCGCCACCCCGTCGGGCGGCAATACATTTTACATACTGCAATCTCCGCCTCCGTAAAGCCGTCACAGGGGTGGCCGTCCGCAAGGACCGCTGCGCTGTCCGGCCTCGTGGCCCACCGCAAGGTGGGCAGCGTCACGCTGACTTGGCGTCTTGGCGGTTGTTTTTTATAATTGGGTGCAGCGTCACGCTGCCTTGGCGGCTAAATCCATTTTGGATATTCTGAAAACCGTTTGAACTCGGTCTTCTGCTCCGGCACATTGCGGCGATGACCAAAACGATTTTGGCAACTTGTCTCCTGTTCGCTCTTGTCGTTTCCGCGGCGGAACCTTCCATTTACCACGATGGCTGGATTGACCTGGATAAAAACGGAAAGAAGGACGTTTACGAGGATCCGTCGCGCCCCGTCGCCATGCGTGTGAATGATTTGCTCAAGCGGATGACGCTGGATGAAAAAATTGGACAATTGGAGCAGGCAGGCTTTGGCAAAGACCCGGACCAGGCATTGGCGGGATGGTTGCGGCGCGGCGAAGTGAGTTCGTTTCTCGACGGTTCGGCGGTGATCGAAACTCCGGTGATGCGGAACAAATTGCAGCGCATTGCCGTCGAACAAAGCCGGCTGGGGATTCCCTTGATTTTCGGACACGATGTCATTCATGGCTTCCGCACCGTTTTTCCAATTCCACTCGCCCAGGCGTGCGCCTGGGAACCGGAATTGTTCGAACGGACGCAGACGATTGCCGCGCGCGAAGCGGCGGCGGCGGGCATTGACTGGACCTTTGCGCCGATGGTGGACTTGGCGCGCGACCCGCGCTGGGGACGCATCGCCGAGGGGTTCGGTGAAGACCCGTGGCTGGGCGCGCTTGACGCTGCCGCTTGTGTGCGTGGCTTTCAGGGAACGAACGTCGCGGACACAAACCGCGTCGTCGCGTGCCTCAAACATTTTGTCGGTTACGGTGCGGCGGAGGGTGGACGCGATTACAACACGACGGAAATTTCCGAATACACCCTGCGGAATTTTTATCTGCCGCAATTCAAGGCCGGGGTGGACGCGGGCGCGTGGACGGTGATGAGTGCGTTCACCGTTCTTTCCGGTTTTCCCGCCAGCGCGAATCGTCACACGCTCACGGAAATTTTGCGCGATGAATGGAATTTTCCCGGCTTCGTCGTCAGCGATTGGGAGTCGGTGGAGGAATTGATTGACCACGGCGTCGCGGCGGACGACGCCGGGGCCGCGCGGCTCGCCCTGACGGCGGGCGTGGACATGGAAATGGTTTCGACCACTTACCACGACACCCTGGCGCAACAAATCAAGGCGGGAAAAATTTCCAAATCCGTCGTGGACGAGGCCGTGCGCCGCGTGTTGACGGTCAAATTTGAGAAAGGCTTGTTTGATAATCCGTATGTGGACGAAGCGCGCTGCAAAACGGCGTTTCTCCGGCCCGACGCGCTCGCGCTGGCGCGTGAAGCCGCCGCCAAGTCCTGCGTGCTGTTGAAAAATGAACAAGGTGTGCTGCCGATTTCAAAACAGACAAAAAAAATCGCGCTCATCGGGCCGTTTGCCGCGGACGCCGAGGAATTGGTCGGCCCCTGGTATTCGCGCGCCCACGCCGGTGACATTGTTTCACTTGCAGCGGGCGTGCGCGAAAAACTTTCCGATGATGCGCAACTCGTTGTCGCGCGGGGTTGCTCCATTATCGAGACCGGAAAAATCCGCAGACACATCGGCGATTTTTCAATAATCCGGGAACAGGCGACCGGCTCCAATGAGATCGCCCAAGCGGTTGCTGCGGCGGCTGCGTCAGACGTCGTGGTCATGGCGCTCGGCGAACCACGCGATTGGAGCGGCGAAGATGCCAGCCGCTCCGAGCTTGGTTTTTCAGGCCGGCAGATGGAACTGTTCGATGCGGTTGTGGCGACGGGCAAGCCGGTGATTGTTGTCCTTTTCAACGGTCGTTCGCTTGCGATACCGCAAGTCCGGGAAAAGGCGGCGGCGATTTTGGAAGCGTGGTTTCCCGGCGTTCAAGGCGGCAACGGTGTGGCGGATGTTTTGTTCGGCGACGTTGACCCGTCAGGACGGCTGACCACGACGTTTCCTTTCAGCGTCGGGCAGGTGCCGGTTTATTACAACCACTTGAACACCGGACGACCCGGCTTTGGCGAATATCGGGGCAATTATGCCGACGGTCCAACTTTACCGCTCTATCCGTTCGGCTTCGGGCTGGCTTATACCACTTTTGAATATGGCAAAGTCACGTTGAGCGCGCCGGCGATGGAATGGGGCGGAACCATCACTGCGGGCGTGGAAATAAAAAATACCGGCGCGCGGGCTGGAACGGAAACGGCGCAGCTTTACATTCGTGCCATCGCCGCGTCAGCCGGGCCGCGTCCGGTGCGGGAATTGAAAGGCTTTCAGAAAATCCTTTTGCAACCGGGCGAATCGCGCGACGTGAGTTTCACCATATCCGGAAAGGAACTGGGTTACTACGACACGGAAGGAAACTGGCTGGTCGATCCGGGAAAATACCAGTTATGGATTGCCAAAGATTCCGCTTCCGGCGGGCCGGTGGAATTTCAACTCGTCAAATAAAGCCAGCCTGCGGACCGGCAAATTTTACTTTGATATATGGGGACCGCGGGCATCTCGCCCGTGGTGGCCGTCCGCAAGGACCACCGCGTCTCTGATATTTCTTTTCCTCCAGTTCGTGATGCAACCTCTCTGCAGCACTGCTGCAATAGCCGCGGTGGGGTGATTGAAGAAATTTTTGTTTCAATTGCTTGACAGAACCGGAAACGGGACGAGGTTGCGATTGGCTGGTGTGGACGTGAATGCGGTTGGCTGTTGTAAATACGTCCATGCCAGCCGTTTTTATCCTTC
>JBEKBA010000203.1:0-5294 GCA_050015635.1 Verrucomicrobiota bacterium | reverse complement strand
CGCGTCCAACGCCCTGCTGTTTTCCACCGACATAGGTTTCATCCACTTCAACCGTGCCGGAAAGTTTGTCGCTAAACGTCGGGTCTTTAAGCGCAAATCGGATTCGATGCGCCATAAAAAGTGCCGTGCGATAGCTGCCAAGTTCCAAGTTGCGTTGCAATTGGAGCGAGCTAATCCCTTTTTTGGAACTGCAAATCAGATACCACGCAATCAGCCATTTGCGGAGCGGGATTTTGCTGGCCTCGAAAATTGTGCCGATGGTGACGGTGAACTGTTTTTCACAGTTGGAGCACCAGCGCAGACCGGCACGAACTTTCGATTCAGGGTTGGCCGCTATTGTCGAAAACTTGGACTGGTCGGAGCATTTGCAATGCGGGCAAAAAATGCCGTCTTTCCAGCGGATACCTTCAAGATGTTCGCGGGCGGTTTCATCAGTCGGAAACTGGTCAATAATCTGAATCAGGGTCAAGTCTTTGGACTCATTCGTTAAAAAAAGACGCGGACAGGTCACAACATTTTTTGCAACCAATTCAAAACCCCGCCCGTGCATTCAAACCACCAGCCCAGCGCATTGAGCAAACCCACTTTGGCCGTGAGCAAGGGGATTCCCAGAAGCAAAACGCCGACGTTGCCGAGGAAAATAATCGCCGCCGAAAACAGATACCCTTGCGACGTGATGTCCGTCTGGCGCGTCTGCAACGCGTGCCACGTCAGCGTCACATGAAACGCATACGCCGCGCCGACGAGCAGGTGGAAATAAACAAAGTAACCGTGCCAGTCCCAAAGCCAATGGCCGAGGGCAAAGATCGCGATGACGAAAAATGCGTATAGCGGGAAAAAATACGGTGCCAACGCGATGACGAAGTTGGTTTTGGAAACGACGACGTGGCCGCCGTCCGACGTGACCTTCAATTTTTTCACCCGCCCGCCGAACAACCACGTCCACAGCACGTGGGTCAATTCATGGCCGAAAACATAAATCCACAGCGGCCGGGGCAGGAAAATAAAAATGACCATCCAACAGGCCACGCCCGCCAGAAACGGAATCCAGGTTGTGTCCGCGCTGCCGCTGGCGCGTAAAACCTTCCCCAACGCCATCGCCGCGCCGGCGCAAACCGGCAGCAGCAGGACGGCAATGATGAATTTGACCCACTTCGGCACGCGCAAAAGACTAGCCACAAAAATGCGAAGGGAAAAATCAAAAACTCCGTGAACGCCGTGTCCCGGCGGCAAAATTTTAACTTTGAAGTTTTTACTTTGGATTTAATCTTGGCCGCATGACAAATGGTGAAGCGTTGCGGATTTTCCGCGACTCGGGCGCGTTGCTCGAAGGCCATTTCATCCTCCGCAGCGGCCGGCACAGCCGGCAATTCTTTCAATGCGCGCTCGCGCTCCAGCAGATGCCCGTGGTTGAAAAACTCGGCGCGGCGCTGGCAGCAAAAGTGAAATCACTCGGCGCGGTCACGGTGGTTTCACCGGCGATGGGCGGACTCGTCATCGGGCAGGAAGTGGCGCGGCAATTGGGCGCGCGGTTTATTTTTGTGGAGAAAGAGGGGGGCAAACTCGTTCTGCGGCGCGGGTTCAAAATTGCGCCCGGCGAAAAAATTCTCGTCGTCGAGGACGTCGTGACCCGGGGCGGGCGCGTGCAGGAAACCCTGGACATCGTCCGCGCGAACGGCGGGAAGGCGGCGGGCGTGGCGGCGATGGTGGATCGCTCGAACGGCGCGGTAAATTTCGGCACGCCGTTTGAAAGCTTGCTGTCGTTGCAGGTGGAGAGTTTCGAGCCGACGAAACTGCCGCCCGACCTTGCGAAAATTCCGGCGGTCAAGCCGGGGAGCAAGTAGCAGCGTGACGGTGCTTGCGCACGGCCATCGCTTGCAGACGGCCACCACACCCAATAATAAAACGTGATTATCCCTTGACGACACTTCTCCCTCTCCGCATTGCGTTGCAATGGGGAGAAGGGCGGGGAGAGGTGCGTTTATTTTCAGTTTTTCCAGTTGTGTTTTCATTAAGTGTTATCAAGGTATATTCGCCTAATAAAAAATAACCGCACCTTGCGGTGGTTACGCCTGAAACCTCCAGCTTGCGTGGTGTGTTAAACTTCTGCCATGCAAACGGAACAATTAAATTCAGCACATCGGGGCGCGCCGGATAATCCGTCGAACCGCTTCGAAAAAATCCAGCTTGAACCGGACGAAGACTGGAATCCCGAGGAAGATCCGCTGCCACGAACGCAATTCCTCAAAGACCGCAGCCAAACGGTCATTACCTACAATGACAGCCCCGATGTCGGTTTTGGCGCCGGCCTCAATCCGTATCGTGGCTGCGAACATGGCTGCATTTATTGTTACGCGCGTCCAACCCACGAATACCTCGGCTTTTCCGCCGGCCTTGATTTCGAGAGCAAAATCATGGTCAAGGAAAACGCGCCGGAACTATTACACAAGGAGCTGTCGTCGCCAAAATGGAAACCGCAGGTTATTTTCATGAGCGGCGTGACCGATTGTTATCAGCCGGTTGAACGAAAATTAAAACTGACACGCCGTTGTCTGGAAGTGCTCGCGGAATTCCGGAATCCCGTTGCCATTGTCACCAAAAATTTTCTGGTCACGCGTGACCTTGATTTGCTCTCGGAATTGGCGCGGCACAATGCGACGACCGTTTGTATTTCCGTGACAACGCTTGACACCAATCTGCGAAAAATCATGGAACCGCGCACGTCGCCGCCCGCCGCCCGGCTGGCGGCAATTCGCAAACTATCGGAAGCGGGTATTCCGGCAGGCGTCATGGTGGCGCCCATCATTCCGGGGCTCACCGATCACGAAATACCGGCGATTCTTGCCGCGGCAGCCGAAGCGGGAGCCGTTTCAGCGCACTTCACGGTTGTCCGGTTGCCACACGGCGTCGCACCGCTTTTTGAAAAATGGCTCGAAACCCATTTCCCTGACCGGAAAGAAAAAGTGCTGAACCGGCTGCGCGCCATGCGCGATGGCAAACTATCTGACGCGCAATGGGGCAAGCGAATGCGCGGCGAAGGCATTTTTGCCGAACAGATAGAAACACTGTTTGACGTGGCACGCCGCAAAGCAGGAATAAAAAATGACCGGGGTGAACTTTCGACGGCGGCGTTTCGTCGTCCCGCAGACGCGCAACTTTCGCTTTTATAATATCCAATTTTCATTAGGAAAATCCTTCTCCGCACTTGCGAGTTTCGTTCGACCGTTGCCCTTTTATATTGAAGCCGCAGGACAGCGAAAAGAAGATTAGAGCATTGACAGCATAAGGTGTCATTTTTAATGGTGGTGGCCGTCCGCAAGGACCGCCGCCAAAAGCCAAAAACACCGCTAACCTATAGGGGCCGCAGGCGCACGCTACAGAATTGATGGAAATGCTCTAAATCTCCAAAGCGGTAAATAAGCTGTGAACATGCGGCGAGTAGATGGAAAGTAACTTGTAATAACTTAAGCTTTTCGGCGCGGAAAACTGATGCAGAATTTCTCAAACTAAAAATATGAACCTGAACGACTCATTTGAAAAAGTTAAGGAATTCCACCTTGCATTTAATCACGAAATGCCGGGCAATCCTGCGATGTTGCCGGAAGAGCGCGTAAAAAAGCGCCATGATTGGATGCTGGAAGAACTGGAAGAATTCCGAAAAGCCAACTCAATCCACGACCAGGCGGATGCGATAATTGATCTCATGTATTTCGCCCTGGGCACGATGGTTGAAATGGGGGTTAAACCGGAGCCATTGTTTGATATTGTCCACGAAGCCAACATGAAAAAACTTTGGCCTGACGGGAAAGTTCACTATGCCGATAACGGAAAGGTAATCAAGCATCCCTCCTGGCGTCCTCCAGAACCACAACTTGTGGAAGAAATTGACCGCCAGCACAGGGAAACAAATGGCAATTACTTTCAAAGAGGTCCACTCGAAAGCGCCGCGGGTTGAGGTTCATCCCGGACCCACCAATCAACTTTGACGACCTCATGCGCCGCGTGGTGCTGGTGAAGCCGGAGAAAAAGCCAACCAAGCGGAAAAAGTAAATTTAGGCAGCTGTTGGCTCTGGCGCGGTGTTAGGCGGCTCATGTGCATCATACGCCAATCTTCCAATTCTCAACCACGCCAACTTGCTCAGTGGTATGTGGGGAACGCTCATCCCCGAAAGGCATCGAGCTTCGCAGTTGCGAGATCCTCGTGATGACATCTAGCTCGCTGGCCAAACCGTGCCGCCTCAAATAACAACCCACGACCGTCCCGGTCCTGCCGATACCGGCAAAACAATGGATAAATACCGGCTTCTGCTCTTGTATCGAGCCGTCTATCATGTCCAGAATCTGAATGATGGTAGAGTTCCCCGGAGCGCTTCGGTTCCGTATCGGTATCCGATGCTGCGTGATATCGAGATGCTGACCGATCGCCAGGGCGCTCAAAAGCCGATCATAACTCCCTAATTCATGGGGCTCAGTCAAATCGACAAATGTTCGGACACCGGAAACCAGGAGCGCTGATAATCTGGCATTTGATTCATCGTTACCGGAATAGACTGGATGCTCTCCCGCTAAAAATAGGCTGGGGACTACCCAATATGAATTCGGATACGGAACGCTGATCATTAAGTTTGGCATGAGCATTTCGAGTAGCCTAACTACCATAACTCAGCCACGCCGGAGTATTCATGTCAACCGCCAAAATGTGCCACGTTTCCGACCGCTGGCACAGCTACACTTGTGAATCCAGTCAAAACGCTGATACTCATTTTAAAAGAATAGACTCGTAGTAAATCAATGGCGCACCACGATATGAAACTCGCCCTCTTTCAGCCAAGCCGCATTTCGCATAAAAACCACCGGCACCGGCTTTCGCATCGTAGGCATCGAGACGAAGTGCATCTGCTGGCCAAGTTTTCACAATCCGCTCCGCCTCTATCATGCACCTACTGCCAATACCCTGACGCTGCTTAGTAGGAGTGATCGCCATGGCTAAAAGATAAACTGGTCTGCGGCACGTCGAAAAGTAACTTGTGTCTATCGCCCAAGGTTTTTTGGTCGTCAAACGTAGTGTGCCAACAATCTCAATGCCGAGTCGTGCTACAAAAACACGAGATATGCGCATCGCAAATAGCACACTCTTTTCCGACGTCTTCGACGACCAAGGCCCATGCCCATGCAATTCGGTCAGATGGTCAGCCACCAATGTGTGTAATGTAGCGAGTGAGGCAACATCACTTGCAATTGCAGGCTGAAAGCTAAACCGAATGGAGCGTGACATACTCGTGGACTAACAACCA
>JBEKBA010000202.1:0-2955 GCA_050015635.1 Verrucomicrobiota bacterium | reverse complement strand
ACATTCTTCAGCGCACCGCCGACGCGGTGGAAAAAGCCCGCGCCGGCCTCGCTTCTCGGGCGAAAATCAACGTCGGTTACATTCCGCACTTGACGATGGAAATCTTGCCACGCGCCTTGCGCGCCTTTAGGGGCCACTTAGCGAGCTGCGTGAGCAGCATGGCCGGGCCGCGCTTGAAACTCCTAAAACTTCGCCCCGCACTGCCGCCGTGTTCCATAGTTGCGCTCTGGCGCAAAGACGCTGAGGAAGAACCGGTGAAAGCCTTCATCGCCGCCGCCCTGGCCAAACCAGCCAAAAGATGAAAGGCCGCCCACCCGTAAATTTTTGACAGCGGGCTTCGGTCGGGACGAGACGTCTTGGCATTGTGGTTCTGGGAAGGCGTTCCGGGGCTGAAATGAGTTCATCCATCTGGCTTCTGCCGACCTTGCGCCGCTGGTCAAGGCCAGACGGGAAACATCCGAACAGGAATGCATCGCATTGTTAAGATCGCGGTTTACTTCAAAGCAGCCGGCCACAAGATAAAATGCCAATCTTGCCTCACCGTCCATAATTTTTAGCGGCAGTTGAACTAGGAATCTTATCTCGCCGCTACGATAAAATTTTTCACCGGTTCGATTTCAGGATCCTTGCGCCAGATCGCAACGATGGGAACGTTGGGCAAGGCGGGCTTTAACACCAGAGATGTTTTTGAAGTTGGAAATTTCACTGCATCACGCCATTGCATCACGTCATCCACTTTTTCGCGCTGGTAAACTTCATGCACCAAAGCAGAAGCGTGATTGACCAGCCGCATCGCCGCATCGCGCGGCACGCCCGCGCGACGCAGCCGATTGATGTAGGTGACGCGCAGGCAATGAAAACACAAGTGGGTCAACTTGAGTTTGATGAAAAACTGCTGCCAGCGGCGTGATGGCTGAAAAGGAAAATCCAGAGTGTATGACTTTCTTTCAGTTTTTAATTTTTCCAACAGCGGCATCAAAACCGTTGGCATCGGGATTGAGAACGCCTTGTCCTCTCCGCCTTTGGGACTTGGAAACGTGATTTTGGTTTCCTCGAAGGCCAAGCAGGAAAGCGGAATCTGTGTTTCGCGCAGACGGCAGCCGGTGTGAAGGGCAATTTCAAACGACACCTGCATCCACTCCGGCTCTTCTTTCAATCCCTCTTGAATCAAAACAATTTCGGTGTCGGTCAGTTCCGGCTTTTTCTTCGCCTTGTCGCGTTTCAATTTCATGCTCACCAGCGGATTGGCGTCCGCAAAGCCGAGTCGGACGGCTTCGCCCATGATCATCGCCAACAATTTCATTTCCATGATGGCCGTATTGCGTCCGACAATTTTGTCCGTTTTCTTTTTGAAGGTCGTGCGCCAGTCGAGGTAATCCAGCGCGTTGCGGTAGGTGATGGCGCGCGGCGAGTGCAGCCGCCTCAATTGCAGCCAGAGCGCGAGCCACTTCCAATTGCCGGCGTAGCGTTGCAACGTGCGCGGGCTTTGGCAGTGGCGTTCAAAGTATTTCAGAACCCAATTGTCCCAGGCCGCACCGTTGACCAGCGGAATTTTTCTGTGTTCGTTTGCCTCCAATTCGGCCCGCATCGCTTTTGCCTTTGCGGTGTCGTTGGGATCGTCGGCGCGAAGGCCGGTGGATTTGTCGTGTTTTATGCTTTCCGAATCGAGGTATTGGATATACCAATAGGGCGAGCGGTTTTTGCGGTAAAGATAGGCCATATTGCATTCATTTTGTTTGAGTGCAAGTAGTGCAGGAAACGTCCCGCGCTTCAATTGAATTGCCCAATGAAGTAGGCCATTCCTAGCCACACGAAACCACGACGGTGGTAACGAGGGTTCGATTCCCTTCGCCCGCTCCATTCATTATCAAGTACTTGCGAAGAAGTGCAAAGTAAAATGGTGATGCAGGATTAGATTGTGAAACAGCCAACCGGCGTTGTCTCCGGCGCTGGTATGAGGCTCTCGGTTTATTTTATTTTGGTGGTTTGGTCAAAAAATTTGATATATCAATTTCTTTCGGGGCAAGACCAGACATATGTAACGCCAACTGAGCTTTCACTGCGCTCCTATCGCTCATAAGCGCCTTGGCACACTCGTAGTGCCAATTGGTTCTGGTGTTGGTTTGGTATTGTATAGCATCAAAACCCTGCACTTGTGGGCTAATGCCGGAGTTATAAAATAAAATTTTCCGAACCTTGATATGATGGGTCAGGCTACAGAACAAAGGCAGATAGTCCTTTCCACCGAGAAAAATAACAGGTTCATTTATTCCCTCTGGCAACATTTGGAAATCACCGTAACGATCATTCTTTTTGCGCCGCTTGTAAGCTTCTGCGCTGGCGCTAAAAGTGATGTCGTATTGAGGCGTTAAAAAATCCGCCCTTATCAGCCCCCAACCCGCTGAAAGAATATAAATTTGCTCAATGCCAAATTTCATCACCAATGCTTGGTAGGTGCCATTTTGATAAAGTTTGTATGCGGGATATAAGTTAAAAGGATTGACCGCAGGATTCCTATTATATTTTAAAAGTTGCGTCCGCCATGTTTCGTCTTGATCGGAGAAATCGTCGGGAGCTGCATAGATGCCATTGAACGCAGATGAGGCAATCTCAGGATGAGCAACAAACATGACAGACTTGTCATTTTTATCCTGCCAGCAACCTGCAACCGGATTTTTTTGTGCAGCGCACTGTATAACGACTTTCATTTTGTCACTGCCATTTGCAGTATCAATCTTTCGAGCATGTCAAGAAATGCAGGATCATGGCTTTCATCAATATGATTCTGATTCCACAGACCGGATTTTCTGACCTTTATCCGATTACAAGAATGGCCAAGCCAATTGCCAGACGGCGCATCAATTGGAGCTTTGCCGGAATTGCTAAGAAGTGAGATCGCGTTTCTTTCAATGTACCCTCTTAGGCTGGCTGGTTCTGAACCGTCTTCTATGGCCA
>JBEKBA010000201.1:0-2956 GCA_050015635.1 Verrucomicrobiota bacterium | reverse complement strand
TGAAGTCGTAAAATATCCTCCGATTAGCCGCATTTTCGTCACCATTCAACCGAGTGGTGTTCAACCGCTGAGTCAGCTTTTCACCAGTGGCGGGATGCTGATTTTCGCACAGCCGCAGAAAATCATTGGCACCAACTTTGCCGGACAACCCCAACCGTTCAGCACCCAAGCCCATCCACTCGCCAGCCACGCGTTGTCCCTCTTCATAATAATCGCCAACGCACAGGTGTTCCTCGAAGTATTCCTGCGCGTTCTTGAGGCTGTATTGCGTCTTGGCCGTGACCATGCAACGGAAATTATCAGAAGCGTCCGTGCATTTTGTGTATCACATACACCTTCGCACATTCGATTCGTGGTGAACTGTGGCCATGAGTAAACGGCAACCGTGAGTTTCACCCGAAGATGCAAACACCCACCACAGAAGAAATTCATGCCGCCATCCAGGTGTTGAAAAAACTTGGCGAGCGCATCAACGAACAAGCCTCTCACTCGATATTGAAGATGCCCGAATCACAACTTGGAGAGCACTACGCCGCACAGATTGAAGTCAATTCCATTGAACAAATCACCCGCATTGAAACCGTCGCCATGCAATTACAAAACTGGCGCGACGAGTTGCTTCAACCGCAGGAACAATCCAATTCAAATCATGTTTAATACAGGGCACGCCTTACTCCTTGTTGGCACAAGGTTTCTGCATCCGCCGATATTCCGGCGGTTGTCCGGCGGCAACGCCGGTGAATCTCCGACGGCCATTCGCCGGGATACCCGCCGGATCACCGGCAACTTTGCGGCGGCATATCCGCCGGTTCATCCGGTGAAATCACCGGGCAACTTCCGGGCAACTGCCCGGCAATTCTCCGGGACATTTCCGCCGCAATGCCGGCGGACAACCGCCGTCATCGCCGGCACATTTGCCGGACATATTCCCGTCATCATCCCAGCGTATGCCCGCCACTGACCCAAAAAATATCCGGCAGGCAGTCGCGGAGTTTCAACCTCACCGGCGACCGCGTTTTCAAAATCTGCTGGTCTGGAATGATGTCATCATTGAATTGCGTGCGAAAGGGGCTTCGTGTGAAGCCATCGCCGAATTGTTGACCCGTCACGGGGTCAAGACGAGCCGCACGATGGTTAATGAATTTTTACTGACACTTTCCCAGCCGAAAGTGAATCGCCGCCGAAAATCGCTTTTGCAACCGGCCACAATACCGCGAATGCCAGCACGGGTTCAACCATCGGTCACGCCGGTTCGCCATCAGGAATCCACTTCCGTAGAAAGCGTGCCAGATAAACCACGCGGCCCGCATATCGCAAAAGTTGAACTGCTACCCCCAGGTGAACAATATGATTAAACGTCTCGACCTCATTCTCAATGGCAAGGGCGGCGTCGGCAAAAGTTTCTTTGCCGTCAATTTCGTCCAATATCTCAAAGACCGAAATATCGAGTGTGCCGCCTGGGACTGTGACAACGAAAACTCGACATTGAAACGGTTTCATACCGAGGTCGAATTTTTCAACCTCGAAGGACGGCACGCTCTTGACCCGATTTTCAAGTCACTAGACAAGGCCGACCTCGTGGTTGTGGATTGCCGGGCAGCCTCAACCGAGATGTTTTTCAATTACTTTGATGCAATTGATTTGCGGGCAACGCTTCAGGATTTGTCCGCCGCCATGACCATCATCGTTCCGGTGAACCACGAAACTGACAGCGTTGACCAACTTCAACGGTTGGTGACCAAGATCGGTGACGCCTGTTCTTATGTTGTGCTCCGAAATCAGGTTCACGATGACACATTCACTCTTTATGACCAGTCGGTTATCCGAAAGCGGCTACGCAAGGAACTCGCGGCCAAGGAAATCACCATGACGAAATTGCAGCCGTTTCTCGTCGAGGAATTGAGCCTGAAAAACATGACAATTACTTCGGCAATCAAGAATGGCGAGTTGCATTTGTTGGACCGCCGTCGTTTGCAAACATGGCAGAAAAAACTTTACGTAGAGATCGAATCAGCGGCGGAACTCCTGCTGCCGTCAAAATCATGAGCGCACCCGACAAACCGCCGCCGCCGGATTTTGACGATGATTATTTGCAGGCCATCGCCAAGTGGCGCGAACAAAATAAAATCAAGGATGATGACCTCATTCTCCTGCTCATGGACTTGTTTCGGATTCATCAGAAACATTGGGACGAACTCCGTCGCCGCCAGATGCCCTCACTCGCTGAATTTCAGGCAGATGTGGCCGTGCTTGTGGAAGCGACCAAAACTTTGAAGGAAAAAGCGGTAAAGCAGGCGCGCGCGGTTGATTTGCCAGCCGCAAGTTTCGCGGCACTCGCCGCCGCGCTCGCCGGTTTTCTCATCGGAAGATTCCTATGAAACTCGATTTTGTCCCATTCCCCACGCTCCATTTTTCGGCGTTGTCCAAGTCGCTGCGCGCTTTCTGGCTTGGCTATTCCATTCTGCTGATAATCGTCACGGTTCGACTTTTGCTCTTACGCAAGCGCCATGTCGCGCAACTTGGAGGGCTGACTTGGAAACGCAACCAATTCTGCCGTGGCTGGCTCATCACCGGCGACACCGGCAGCGGCAAAACCAGTTCCGGCATCAATCAACTCGCCCACCAAGTTTTTCAAAACGAGGAAAAATGGGGTGGACTGTGCATTGATGAAAAAGGCGTTTATTGGGAAACGCTTTCGGCAATGGCGCATCATTATCACCGCGAGCAGCATTTGATTCATCTGCAAATCCGCACCGACGACAAGGGCGAAGAATGGATACCGCTCCACCGCTTCAATCTCACTGGCGACCGCACAATCCCGTTCACGACCTACGCCAAATTTGTCGTGGACACGGCCACCAGTCTCGGCCAGGGCGGTGACAAGGGCTTTTTCAAGAGTCAGGCGCAGACGCATATCGCTCATGCGCTGGAATTGCTCGCCGAATTGAGCGAGCCG
>JBEKBA010000200.1:0-2985 GCA_050015635.1 Verrucomicrobiota bacterium | reverse complement strand
TTTCAAATTCGGACGCCACGACTTTGATTTTGAGTCTGTGCCGGTCGTTGAGCAAGGGCGCGCGACATTTTGTATTCAAACGATTCAACCACAATGTTCATGTCGTGGCCGGGATATTTTTGCTCAAGATGTTCCCGTATTTGCGCCGTCATATCGTCCTTCCAAAGTCTCGAAACCTGCCGCTGGTCGTGCGCGAACGTCTGCAACACTTCCCGCACGCTGAGGCCGCTGTTCAAAACTTCTTTGGTCTCGCCCGATGGGAACGGAACGGATTCGACAACGGCAAATTCCATTTCGCCAGCGATGCGGCGGTGGCAAATGGAAATGTCTTTCATCAACTCAAGGTCATGCTGCCATTCCGCGCCGTCGTCTGTTTTGACCATGCGACCAGGTGAAAGCAGCGCGGCTTTGAATGCGTCGTTTCCTGTCGTTTCCAGATTGCGTTCAAGGTTATGGAGCGCGTCGCAAAAACCGTTGAATTGGTTCAAATGTTCCGCAAAGGCTATTTTTGTTTCGGTGGCAGCCGACTCTTGCAATTCAGTGGGTCTTTTGTTGTGGTTCATAATTTACCTCAAATCAGTTTGTAAAAGTTTTACCAGTTCCGTGCGCGGCACGAGCAATTTGCCGCGCAACACACGACAGGTTTTTATTTTCTGCCGCTGAATGAGCCGATACATGGTGTAATAGTGGATGCCAAGCAGATCGGCGGCTTCTTGGATCGAATACGCCAGCCGCTCGCCGAGCGGCGCGGTGGCCGGTGTTGTTTTTTCACTTTCGGGCATCGTTTCCATACGTTTCTGCTGGTTGTGGTTAATGCGTCGTTTTCTTGACTGCCCTGCGCCAGTCAATTTTGGAAAGAAAATCGGACGGCTGAAGACCAAGCGCTACGGCGATGTAATAAATCTGCGTCAGGTCAATCCGCAGCAAACCGCCTTCAATTTTGGCGACGGTATCGCGGGTGGCGCTATGCCAGCCCGCGAGCTGCAACCGCTCGGCGAAATAATCCTGCGACCAGTCGTTTTGATCACGCAGTTTGCCAACCAGCCGCCCGATGAAATTCCGTTGCTTCATTCGGTTCAATGTCTCATTTGTCCGCTAAATTTTTGTCCAGTTTTCTGGACAAAATCACGTTGCCGCTCATTTTTTCATGCGCCTTCGCTTTTGTTGTTCATTTTTCAAACAAAATCTCGCCGCCATTTTTACTACAATTCATTTCACTGGGTTGTTATGAAAACATAGCAACTTTTCATTTCTGTTTTTTGGCTATTCTGCCTCAATTCGCGCACACAGGTTGTAATGAAATCGTTACAACTTTTATGATTGAAAAACCGACTTCCCAAGGCATGGCACGGCCATGTTTTGGAAAGTTGGGGGTCATCAAACTGACAGCGAACCGGCGTCAGTTCTCGCCAATAAGCCTCAAGAGAGGTAGAAAACAGGCAAAATTGCCTGACCCATTATGGGATGAAGGCCATTATCGCATCGGCTTTTGCCGACCTAGCCAAGATATAAATAATTCGGAGAATCAGGCGCTTTCGTCCTGCCTCAAGAAAACCAATAGCACAGCCGAATTAAAACGCAAGCCGGACAAAACGAAAAAATACACGAGGTGAAAAGTGATTGATTGCGTCGTAAAAAAACAATCAATCACGATGCGCCGCGCGGCGCAAGAGCGCAAACCGCAACCTGACTCGGCCAGCCAGCACAGCCAGCAAAACGGGATTGCAAAACTCGCAACGGACAACGAAAGCACTTTGACGCCACCCTAAAAGCACGCGCTTCGCTGAGGCATGGTCGGCAACGATGAATCCAAAAAAGAGTTGACATTTGTTGCAAGTGATACTATAAAAAGTGTCAAATGAGTATCACTTTGACAAAGCAACCATCGAAGAAACCCTTTGGCATGTTGGCCAGCCATGGTAAAAGCAGTCGTTGGGGCGTCAGGAAAGCAAGCGGCGGCGTGGTCAACTTTTGTGTGCGTGGACTAAATGGCAAAATCGTGGCCTCGGATTTTACTCCGTCCAAACTGATCGAAGTGCTCCGGATTGGGCTGCCGGTTCAGGAGTTGCACGACTTGCAGGCCAGTCTCAACGTGCCGATGGAAAAGCTCTTCCCGATGCTCGGCATCTCGAAGGCCACGCTCCATCGCAGGAAAGCGGGTGGCAGGCTTGGCCCTGCCGAATCCGACCGGGTCGTGCGCTTCGCCCGGCTGATGGGTAAGGCGGTCGAGGTCTTGGAGTCCGAGGGAAATGCCCGGCAATGGCTGACCTCGCCTCAATTCGGGTTGGGCGGCGCTGTGCCACTGGACTACGCCGAGACGGAAGTGGGCGCACGCGAAGTCGAGGATTTGCTCGGTCGCATTGAATACGGAGTTTATTCCTGATGCCGGAAGCTTGGCGCATTGTTAAGGCGAAGCATACCGCCACGGCGTTTTCCGGTAAAGGCGCAGCCGATAACGGAGGCCGCTGGAACTCGCGCGGTGTGCCGGTCGTTTACACGAGCAGCACCAAATCCCTGGCCGCACTGGAAAGCTTGGTTCACCTGAACCCGCCGGTGCTTTTCAAATATGTCGCCATTCGCATCAAATTTGACGCTACGCTCGTTGAGAGCGTTCCAGCCAAAGCCCTTCCGCCGGACTGGTGGGTTGAACCACCGCCGCCGTCCAGCAAGACGGTTGGCGATGCCTGGGTGCGGGCAGCGCGGTCGGTGGTGCTCGCGTTGCCGAGTGTAATTATTTCGGGAGAACCCAACTATCTGCTCAATCCGGCGCATCCTGACTTCAAAAAAATATCCATCGGCAAGCCAGCGGTATTTACGTTTGACCCGCGATTGCTCACCTGATCTACTTCGGAGAAACCAACTGTGCCACGTTCCACACAAGTGGAGAATTTTTGGAAAAATGAAAGGGCAAATCCATGACTGCGAAACTTATTGCAAAGGCTTACCCACGCAAAAACTTTTTCGTGCAGATGTTCACAAAAGACA
>JBEKBA010000199.1:0-2993 GCA_050015635.1 Verrucomicrobiota bacterium | reverse complement strand
GCCACTATCAAGGCCGAACAGGGTTTGCCCAACGAAATCATATCCTGCATCCAGGATGATGGCCTTGGTTACTTCTGGATAGGCTCTCAAGGTGGTGTGATCCGTGTTAGCAAAACGGAATTAAATCTTTGCGCTGACGGCGGATCATCATCAGCCAAATTCTGGTGCTATGATAAGAGTGATGGCATGCCGACAAGACAATGTTCGGGGGGATTTCAACCCGCCGGCTGTATGGATGCCAACGGTTTGCTGTATTTTCCAACAAGCAAAGGTTTGGTCAAGGTGAATCCGGCTAATATAAAAATAAACCTGCTGCCCCCACCAGTTGTGATTGAAAAGATCAGCGTGGACAACCAACAAATCCCCGTTTCGCGAGCCGTAACCTCCCCGCCAAAGATCCAACCCGGGAATCATCGGTTTGAATTTGATTATGTTGGATTGAGCTTTGTGGCGCCGCAGAAAGTTCACTATAAGTATCGACTCAATGGCTTGGATGCCGAATGGTTGGACGTTGGAAATATGGCAACTGCGGATTATAGCTTTATTCCACCAGGCCACTACACTTTCTCTGTCACAGCATGCAATAACGACGGTGTCTGGAATAAAACAGGCGCAGATTTTTCGTTTATTGTTCTGCCTTTTTTTTGGCAAACATTTTGGTTTCGCACATTTTCAGTAACGCTGCTGGTTTTGGCGGCGGTTGGAGTTGTTTGGTTGGATGCGCGGCGGCGCATGCGGCGTAAACTCGAACACATCCAGCGGCAGCACGCCGTCGAACATGAACGCGTACGAATAGCCAATGATATTCACGATGACCTCGGCACTCATTTGACTCGCATCACGATGCTTAGCGAATCAGCCCGGAGCGACCTCGAAGATCGGGAGCAGGCAGAAGCCGACCTTGATCAGATTTATGATACAGCGCGGGAATTGACACTGGCCGTGGATGAAATCGTTTGGGCGGTCAATCCCAGGCATGACACGGTGGAAAGTCTGACCAATTATCTCGGAAATTTTGCGCAAGATTTCCTCGACACCGCCGGGATTCGTTGCCGGTTGGACATGCCTTTCCGATTTCCGGCGTGGCCATTGACGTCGGAAGCGCGGCATAACCTGTTTCTGGCCTTCAAGGAAGCACTAAACAATGTCGTCAAGCACGCCGCAGCGTCGGAAGTACACATTTCCCTTCACGCTGAAACGGACTCTTTTGAATTGACCGTGGAAGACAACGGACGTGGCTTCACGCACGACCATGATGAAATCAACCTTCGGAGCAATTCGCTTCGTTACGCGTCCGGCAACGGACTTGAAAATATGCGACGGCGTTTGACGGATATCGGTGGGCGATGTGACATCCGGAGTCGGCCGGGGGAAGGAACAAAAGTGCGGTTTATAGTTCCAGTTCGAATTCATGTGGCATAATTGACTTATTGGTTGTCGTAGGAATATACGACTGTCGTTAAGATGTGTGGAATGTTATTAATACGCTCTTGAAAATATCTGTTTCCATCATTGAAGACGACGTGAAGGTGCGAAAAATCCTGGCCGGTTGGATCGCGAAGGCCAAAGAATTTCATTTTTTAAGTGAATACGGGAACGTTGATAGTGCCGTGGCGAGCTTGCCGGCAGAAAAACCTGATGTGGTATTGGTTGACATCAATCTTTCCGGGCAAAGCGGTATCAATTGTATCTATCGTCTTAAACCGACAATGCCGACAACCCAGTTCTTGATGGTTACGGTCTTTGACGATACCGACCACATATATGACGCACTTGCCGCGGGCGCGAGTGGTTATTTATTGAAACGCACGCCGAGGAATGAATTGCTCGCTTCAATTAAACTGGTGCATGAGGGCGGATCGCCAATGACCAGCTATATCGCCCGTAAAGTAGTGCAATCCTTCCAACAACCACTGCCCGAAAAACTGGAAGACAATATCCTTTCTCCGCGCGAATGGGAAATATTGAGATTGTTGGCGCGCGGTTTTGCCTACAAAGAAATCGCGGAAACACTTGGCATCAGTATGCCCACGGTTAACACCCACATCCACCGCATCTACGAAAAGCTTCATGTGCGGTCCCGCGGTGAGGCCGTGGCTCGCTTTGCCCCCTTTCCGTTTCAGCAACAGCCGGCGCGAACCGTCTTGAATTAAACTTCCTGCCGCTTTTTCCCGTTAAGCATCAGTAGTCTCGCAACACCCGCGTGTAAATGGTTTATACGACATGACAGCTGTATGTCGAAGGTCTATAACTTTTGAAAATTCTCCAGGCAGGTGAATCCGTGTGGTCACGGTTTCTCGGCATGGAAAAGACAATGAAGTATTTGATTAATATGTAATCAGGCAAATGCGCCCATTTAAAAATTTTAACAACCCCCCCAAAACAAATGAAAAAAATACTAGCCATAGCAATAAGTATTATCGGATTTGAAATTGCAGCCAACGCGCAGGTGCTGCTTTACGAATGGGCGTTCACCAATGCCACTGACACACCCAGTAATTCCGCAGTAACCTTTGCGACCACTCCCGGAACAGGGAATTTGATCATGCAAAATGTTTCGGGCAATATTTTCGGCACCATCGGCAATGACGCTATTAACCCGGTCGAATACTTAACCAATGCAAACTTCGGGCCGGTCTACACAAACGGCGTCAAACTGGGTGCGTTAGTCGCTAATGGAGACGGTTACAGCGGCGGCAATACCGCCGTGGCCATAGCCACCAATCTTAATTTGGGGACATTGTATCAATTCACCGTGACCTTCTGGGCGCTAATGGGTTCAAGTGTAAACGGGCAATTTCCCCGTTTTGTTGAATTTGGCGCAGAAAACAACTATGATGCAGGGGGCAAAGGTCCAACGGCTAATGGTGTGGGCACAAGCATTAATACCGCTCCATCCGGTTATCCCTGTTTTCAGAATGGTCTTGGAAACGCGAGTTTGAGTCAGAACGATGTTATGTCGGTTACCAATGCCTTGGTTAATGGCTTGCCGG
>JBEKBA010000198.1:0-3018 GCA_050015635.1 Verrucomicrobiota bacterium | reverse complement strand
GACGAAGTCGTCATAAACCACAGATGTACACGGTCTGTAAACCTGAATCGGAACGCTCATAAAATAGCAAAAAGCATTGTAAAATAAAGTTAAATTCCTCACTACTCGCCAGAATTTTTCACCGCTTTTCATCTATTTCACCCACAGTCAGGAGGCAATCCGGTCGGCGGCGAAATAGCTGCAGTAACGCTTGCGCAGATCCTAGTCCGCCCGCTCTTTAGCAATCGTGCCGCACGGATGCTGCCACGCTTGGCGGCTGTTGTTCCAATGGAAACCAAGCTCTGATAAAACATTGGTGATGGTGACGAGTTGCTTCCCCTCAAACTGAATCCAAAACCAAAAGCAGTTGACGTGGATTCGTTCTTGCCGATGAGCGCTGTTTGTTCAGTTCGTGGACTTCACGAACAAGCTCTTGAAAATGCTTGTCGCTCTACCTGGCTTGGACCATGATCGGTTCGTACACATTCCGTCCTTGTTAAATCTGCGTTATCATTCCCTGCCGTTACAGAACTCAAAAAAGAATACTTGAATGCCCATTTCAGCAGCCTGCCGTTTCTCCAAGACAGCAAAGTCGGAGTTTTGCAGGCCATTGACACAGACCATGATTTTGTGGGCCCTCGCCACCTTCGCACGTTGCGGCGCTGCGGCGCATGAAATTTGTACTCTCGTGAATGGTCGCGCGAGAACTGGAGCGTTTGAGGCCGCAAGCCAGCAACAACAAAGAAAGTGGCTTCAGATCCGGAAAAATGGGGCATGGGGAGCACAACGAGGCATCAGAACACCCGCCGCGCCAGCGAAAAACGGAGTGTGGACTGGAAAATGAGTTGCAAAACTATGGCACAGGATGAATATTGCAAAAACTACGAAAAGGACCCACGCGGGTCGCGGGCTGGAAACCATCTGGGGAATGTCAGCTAAAATCAAATTGGAGGCCTATGAAATTGAAACTGAAAGGCGTTGCAATCACGCCTCGTGCTTTCCAGCGCACAAACCACGGCGGATTTACGATGATGGACTTGCTGGTCGTCATCGGCACCACCGGCATCTTGGTGGTGATTTTACTCCCGACGCTGGGATTTTCCAAGGCCAAGTCTCAGGTGGAGTATTGCTTGAGCAACTTCAACCAGTTGGCCAAAGCCTGTGCCATGTATACGAGCGACAACCAGGAGCTTTATCCGCCGAATCCCGATGACGGCAATACCATACCTGGTTACGCCTGGGTGGAAGGCGATGAGGCAGGCTGGATGCCGAACCCCAGCGCGGGCGGTGCCGTGAACGCGGATAACGCGGATCTCTTGAGGAACCCAGCCACGGACCTCTTGGCTAATTATTTGGGAGGCAACATCGGGGTTTTCAAGTGCCCAGCCGACCCGCGCATAGAGTTGTCTGGCGGCAAACTGTATCCGGTGGTCCGCAGTGTTTCCTGCAACCAGGGCGTCGGAACCGTGGATGCTTCCTGGCTTCATGGTGGAGCCCATTCTGGACCGCCCACGGTGCCCGTTCCCGGCCCGTGGCTGACCGGCAGTCATACGGAAGCCTATTCACGCTACGCGACCTTCGGCAAGTCCAGTGGTTTCAAGAATATCAGTCCTTCGGACATCTGGACTTACGTGGATGATGATCCATGGACCATCAACGATGACGCCATGGCGGTGATAGCGGCTGAACCCGAATGGATAGATTATCCCAGCACGATGCACCAAAACGCCACCGGCTTCGCGTTTGCCGACGGCCATTCCGAAATGCACCATTGGCAAAGCAACGTGCTCATTCACACGGGAGTCGCGGGGACTACAACCGCCAAGCCAGGGCTGCAGTATAACGACTGGTACTGGTGGGCGTGGCACGCGACGCGCAGCTCCACCACTGGTTCCGTCCCGTGAGTCTTGATGGTCTTATGAAAACCATCGCCATCCTCGGTGTTTTGTTGATCGCGCTTTCAGCCACAGCGGTTCCTTTGCAACTCGTGTCCGAGCGAAACGGTGCCTTTGCATCCTCGGCCAGCGGCGGAGGCAATTCGATGATGCCGGTTCTCGGCGGGAATGGACGCTACGTCTTGTTTGCCAGTTCGGCAAACAACCTCGCGTTGACTCCCAGCAACACGCCGTTTCAGAAGCCGGGTATCATCCTCGATGTCTTTCTGCGCGATCGCGCGAGCAACACGACCGTGCTCGTAAGCGCAAATCTGGAGGGAACCGGCGGCGGCGACCGGGACGCATTGCCCGTGGGCGTTTCATCGAACGGACAATTTGTGCTGTTTGAAAGTGCCTCCGATAATTTGGTTCCCGGCGACACCAACTCGGCAAGCGACGTGTTTGTTCGCGACGTGGTCAATGGAACCACGACGCTCGTCAGTGCCAACACCAACGGCGTCTGCGGCAATGGCGCGTCTTATAGTTCGGCGATGACGCCGGATGGACGTTATGTGGCATTCACGAGTGCGGCGACGGATTTGGTGCCCGGCGATACGAACGGCATTCCGGACATTTTTGTGCGCGACTTGTTGAGCGGGACGACGCGACTGGCCAGCGTGAACGCCACGGCAACGAACAATTACTACGAATCAATTTCGGATACGCCGGCGATTACCCCTGACGGGCGCTACGTGGCTTTTTACAGCTCGGCCACCAACTTGGTTCCCGGCCAGACATTCGGCGGAGAAATTTTTCAGCGGGACATGGTCGCGGGGACCACGACGTGGATCAGTGCCGGCGCGCGGGCTTTGTTTAATTCGGTGACCGGTTCGAGCAATGCAGTTCCCTGCAGTCTGCGCATGAGCGACGATGGCAATTACATTGCATTCGAGGTCTGCACCAACGCGTCCACGCCGGTCGAGCGCGGAATAATTCTTCGTTACGGCCGCGCCTCGGGCTTGACTGATCTGGTGAATACGAATGCCTTCTTCCCGTGGGGACCGTTCGAGAACGTTCAGGACTTGGACATGACGCCCGACGGACGGTTCATCGCTTATGTGGCAAACATAACCGGCAGCGCCGGCACGAACACCGCGATTTATCT
>JBEKBA010000197.1:0-3022 GCA_050015635.1 Verrucomicrobiota bacterium | reverse complement strand
ATTTTCGCGTGGGCGATTGAACACCCGGAAGGGATCATCATTGTGGATACGGGCGAGACGTCGCGGGTCACTGAACCGGGTTATCTTCCATCATGGCATCCTTTTTATCGTTTGGCGGCCAGCTTTGATGTCAAACCCGCCGATGAAATCGGGATTCAACTTCGCAAGGTTGGGATTTCGCCGGAGGATGTCCGCACGGTCATCATCACCCATCTTCACACCGATCATGCGGGCGGCTTGCACCATTTTCCACGGAGCAGGATATACGTTGCGGATGGCGAGTATAAAAATGCGCTTGGGCTTTGGGGTAAGATAAATGGCTATCTTCCTCATCGCTGGCCAAAGTGGTTTGCGCCCGTGCCGATTCCATTCACGCCGACTGCCTCCGGCGGGTTTGCCAAAAGTTTTCCCGTCACGACTGCCGGTGATGTGGTGATAGTGCCGACGCCGGGTCACACGCCCAATCATGTCTCCGTGATCGTAAAGATGGACGGGCGTGATTACTTCCTTGCCGGAGATACATCTTACACGGAAAGACAGCTTCTCGAACGACGTTCGGATGGAGTCAGCACCAAACCCAAAGTCACGGTCGCCACCATCAATCGGATTTGTAGTTACCTTTCATCCACGCCAACCGTGTATTTGCCATCGCATGATCCCGACAGCGCGGTTCGACTGCGCAATGCACAGGTTACAAAATGCGACAGTTAAACGAGTCCGTTCCCCGAACCAGCAGGCCGGAGATGCCGTGTCGGCCTTCGCTAATTCCGCTACGGCCCACGTCACATCCGGCCTGCCCGTTCGCGCTAATTTGAAAACACAAAACGTGCGGGCTTCCGTCTGCGGCTCGGCGGCGGCGTTGCGCTCCGGCTCCGTTCCCGCCGTCTCTCCGCCTCCGCTCCACTGTTTCCGCTCGCCGACCGCAGACAGAAGCCTTAACGGGACTTTCTGACTTTGGGCTTCAATTTTTTCCCGCGATACCGCTTGAGAATTTCTTCGGGGTAAAGCTGGTCGGCGGTGACGCCGAGCAAGGCGGCCAGAACAATCAATTCCTCGTCCGAAACATACCGCAGCCGGGCTTCAATCTGTCCCAACGTG
The DNA here is from genome assembly GCA_050015635.1 of Verrucomicrobiota bacterium. GTDB lineage: Bacteria > Verrucomicrobiota > Verrucomicrobiia > Limisphaerales > UBA11358 > UBA11358. Next base: position 1,924 of record JBEKBA010000197.1, on the reverse strand, counting down.
GAACGGCTGATGTCCAGACTTTCCAATTGGCAGCGCGCGGCAAGCTGCTCCTGGGTTAATCCCAATTTCTTCCGCACTTTGCGAATTTGGGAGCCAATAACATTCGCTGGATATTTCTTTCGAGGCATGGCTAAAATCGAACTTGACCTTAACGGCAATGCCCGTTTTATTTGTTACGCCAGCGTAACGGCGCTGGATTCCGACGTTGAAACCGGTTCAGAGAAAAATAAAAGTTATGACCACCGCATTAGGCGGGAACTCATATCGTGGCGATGAAACCAACCCGATTGTCCGGCGGCGGCGGGCGCTTCAAGCATACTACGGTTCCGCTCAATCAAATGGCTCGCGTCTTCCGTTCCTGCTTGAGCCGCCCGCCACCGCCAAAATTCTTGCCTCTATGGTTTCATCGAGTGATTCTGTCGCTGCGCTGCGGGGAGCAGTGGGCAGTTGGCAACCTTGCAGATAATTTGCTAGATTTACACGTTATATGAAACGAATTCGTTCCATCAATCGTAGTTTTGGCCGAGCATGAGCGCCAGACCCAAACAAGTTGTGAAGCGGATATTTCACCGCAATGGCGTTGTTGCGGCGGAGGAAAACTTTTGCGGTCAAAAACTGCATGGCCGACGCCGCACCTGGCATCGCAACGGAAAACTGGCTACCGAGGAATCTTACCACGATGGATTGCTCCATGGAAAATACAGCCAATGGAATGAGAACGGAAAGCTGCTTGGCGAATACAAAATGATTCAGGGAACCGGCACACAAAAAAGCTGGCATGGCAACGGGCAATTGAATCTGGAATTCTCCACCGTCAGCGGCGGATTTTTCGGGCGCAGCCGGCTTTGGTTGCAGGACGGAACTTTGTTGTCAGACCGGATTTATCTTGAAGGCCGGATCGTCACAGCCGACGAATATCGCAATGCAGTTAAACAAAATCCGAATTTGCCGAGACTGCTTGGACGGATTACGAAATCAAACCGACCGACGCCGAAACATATCCATCATGTTTTTGTTTCATCACTTTTGAAAAAGCAAAATCGCAGTGAGGCGCGGACATGGCTGAACGCCGGTGCTAAAGCCGCCCGCTCCCTCGGACATTTCAAACGAACAAGTGAGGCGGCGAAATTTGTCGAGGAGATTTACCAAGCCGGAGCGGTCAAAGTGATTGTGCCGGATATTTATCATGGCAAACGCGGAGACCAGTTCGCCGATGCTTTGCTCGTGCAATTGCCCAAAACTTTGAAAGCGAGGCAGGCGATTCGCAAGGCGTGTGATAAATTACGAAACCGGAATCTCGGCGCGGTCGAGCCGGGCAAAGACATCGGCGAGACGCATTTGTTTCTTTCAATGGCTTAACGGACAGCGAGGCAATCGCGCGGTTCATTCACTATTAGCGTGCCGCTGGCCGCTCGTCCGGCCAGCAGACATTCGGCAATCGCGTCGCCCACCAGTTTTTCCACCGCATCGCGCATCGGACGCGCGCCGAGCTTCGGGTGAAATCCCTTTCGCACGAGAAACGGCAGCACCGTTTTTTCCAATTCCAGTTTGTGCCCGCGTGTCGCCAGAAATTCAACTTCGCGCAACAAAAACTTTTCGGCAATCTCCAACTGGTGTTCGTAACTCAGACGATTGAACACGAGTTTTTCGTTGATGCGCGCGAAGATTTCCGGGCGCAGGGCTTGTTGTGCGCGGGACAGAACATGACGTTCCAATGTCGCCTCGTTGGAATGTTGCAGGGTCATCAATTCGGCAGAACCGATGTTTGAAGTCAGCCAGACATAAAAGCCGCTGAAATCAAGCGTTTGACCGGTTGCCATCGTGATGCGCGCGGCGTCGAGCAATTGCAACAAAATATCCAGCACACGCGGATGTGCTTTCTCCGCTTCGTCGAACAGCAATGATCCTTCCGCCGCGCGCTCGC
>JBEKBA010000196.1:0-3039 GCA_050015635.1 Verrucomicrobiota bacterium | reverse complement strand
TGATTCAGGTTGATCGTCGTTAGAAATTCCGGTTGGGCTTGAGGTCTTCCACGCATCCTTCTCTGACCACTCCGCTCCGCCAACATTCAAACTCTCTGGGGGTTTTTCAGCAAACTGCTAGGCAAACGGCGCATTGGAAAATCCGGTGATGACCCTGCTCGGCCCGCGTTTCGGGAGATAGATGACACTGGCACGGAGTTGGCTGAAGTGGCTGACCATCCATGAACGCTGGCCCTCCTGGTTGAATCCCTCAAACGAAAAGGTGTGAGGTTCGATGAATCTTACTTTAAGCACGGACATGTTGCCCACCTTGACAAATACATCACAATCATCCGGGGCGATGCGGCTGAGTTCCTGCACGGCGCTTATAAGCGCATCGAAAGTGGCAGCGCCGGAAAAAAGATGGGTCGAAACATCCTGCGACCCATTAAGCTCGCATGCATGGCGCGCTCGTTCTTGATGAATCTGTTTTATGGCTGCGGTAATCTGTGTAACCAGGTCCATATACGTAGACTGCTTGACGCAGAGAACTGAGCCACGCCGGACTCGCGATGTCAACCGCGAAAGCGAAACTCCGTCAATGGGGTGAACACCCCATTGACCGTCACGCATCAAAATGATGTGATGGTGGTTCCAGTGCGCAAGTTTCGGTCTGGATAACCAATGAAAGATAACGACAAACGGGTGGCGCTAATCCGCCTGCGGGATATAATCTATTCTGGGGTTCGGCCAACCATGTGCGAGTGCGGATTTTCGGCGGAAATCGTTCAAGAACTCGCCAAAGAAGGGCTGATCCAGTCAGGGGACAAACAGTATGGCGACGATCCCGACAGATATGTAATTGAAGAAATCCTGCCAGCCGGGCATTCCTTTATCTTGCAGCACCACGCGCTCCGCGACTGACATGACCCGCCGCCTGTGCTGGCATGAGTTGCGCGCGCTGTTAACCGCTCTCCCCAATGAGCGATACAATGTTTTGGCTTGTATCATTGTGGGGATGGTGTCCCACTGCTGACCCTCCGGCGGTTACGTTGGCAACATGGGCGGCGCAGGAAACACGTCGTATTGCGGGCCATATTGCGCCAGGTAATAAAGGGGATACGCCCGCTTGAACACCAGCACCGGCAACAGCACCACCGTGCCGACGAATGGCAGCAACATCAGGCAACCCGCGATGCAGCACGTCAAAAGAATCACGAGCAAAACGATTACCCCGATGGCCGATGCCAGGACGATCTGAAACAGGATATACAGTGCGAACTTCCAGATGTTGGCCGAAAGCAGTTCGTAAAATTCCCGCCACGCCGCCACACAGCTTTCGCCGCGCAGAAACATGATCGGCGCCACAAAATCCACCATGAACTTGTGGATGAGCGCGAACACCACCGACAACAGCATAAACGCCAGCCCCAGACACGCCGCCGTCATCACGCCCGCAAAATCCGCCTCACCTTGCAGAACCATCTGTAGAATGGTGATGGCGATGCACACCAGCAACGGCAGCATCAAAACCATCCCGATTAAGCCCAGGACGAGACGGAACCAAAACAGGTTGTTGGCCGCGTTCGCAAATTTGCTCCACGGCACCTCAATCTCTGCCTTGTCCAGAGCCACACAGTGAAGAAACATGAACTTCCCCCGGCTGCTCAACCACAATATCAGCGCCCACAACCCCAGGCCGAGCAACACCACCGCGACCGTTACCGGGATTATCCAGCCAAGATTGTCCCTTACATAATCCCCGGCCTCATGGTAAAAATGCCGGAATCGTTCCACCGGCTGACTGTTATTGTTGCCGTTAAATCTGTTGACACCATTGAACCCGCCGCCACCGCCGGATTCGCCGAGGTCGGCCAGCCAGGCACAAAAACCTATGATGAACCACTTGGTGAGATCAAACGGCTTGAACAGCATCTGCTTCACCCGTTCGTAGGCCGGTGCGATTGGTTCCGCCACGCTGATTTCTCCCGGATGACTGGAGGGTGGTTGAATCGTCATGGCTTGATTCTATTTTTTATCCGGCGACATATCCATGTAAAACGGGCGGGATTTCTGGCCGTCTGCAAAGCCCCTCTCCGCTCTGGAGGGCCGGGGAGAGGTGTTTCCATCAGTGTTAATCCGTGTCTAAAAATGCTGCGTATCAATTCGTGTAATCCGTGTCTAACCATCTTCACGGGTCAACTCTTTGGTGGCCACACAACACCGTCCAATTCTTTGGGCAATTGTTTTGGGTCAACCGGCCAAAAGAGCTTCAAGTCGAAGCTCTCGCCAGACTCAAACTCGTTCTCCGGTGCGCCGATGATAAGCCAGAGAACTTCGGCGTCCGTATCGTTAAAAACCTGCCGCATTAATTGCGGCCCGACAAGCACGCCGCCATGCTTCGGCACGGTGAGCGTCTCCTCACCGACACGAATACGCCCCACACCCTCAACGACAAAATAAAACTCTTCTGCTCTGACATGCTTGTGAAGGGTATTCGCGCTCTTCGGCGGAAAACGCCAAAGCCTCGCGCCTAAAATCTCGCTCTTTGTGCGTTCAAGAAAATCCGCGTAGGGAATTTTCATGGGGTTCGCTGGTTTCCACGAAAGGTCTTCTGGTTTGATTAAGTAATATCCATCTATCGCTTTCATAGGAGATGTCTGACGACCAAAACTAAGCCACGCCGGAGTCTTTGCAGACGGCCACCTGATGTCAAGCCGTGACCATCATTTGCGGAACAGACTCAGTTTGCTTGCCAGCCCGCCGTCTTATTGCCATTCTTTCTGGTAAAGACATGAAACCCTTGAAACGATTTTGTTCCACAGCCGGGATGCCGTTTTTCGCCTTGAGCACGCTTCTTGTTTTTGGGTTGTCCCTGACTACTGCGGTGCGGGCGGTGGAACCTGTGACTTCTTTATCTCTCTCGATAGCGGCGGACCAGCCGGTGGCCCGGATCAGCCCGATGCTTTATGGCATGATGACCGAGGAGATCAACCATTCCTATGATGGCGGTCTTTATGCCGAACTGGTTCAAAACCGGATTTTTAAGGATGACCCCGG